>JAZKIK010000512.1:0-4936 GCA_040384925.1 Pseudomonadota bacterium
CGACTTCGCTCAGCACAGGCGGCTTCGACAGGCTCAGCCCGAACGGTTTTGGGAGCTTACAGTAAGTAAACGGTATTGGGTCACGCCCCCAATGACAGCGATTTGCCTTACCCCTTGCCCAACGGCGGTCGGCCAAACAGGCTTGACACATTGCTGATCGGCCCCAGCTCAGCCGCAGCCGCCAGCAGCCCAGGGGCCAGCGCGTACATGCGTTCTTTCGTCAGCCGGATGCGTGGCCCGGCGATGCTGATCACGCCTATTGCTTCCTTGCGGCGCATGACCGGTGCGGCTATTGCCGTCATGCCCGGAGCAAACACCTCGTCAATCATGGCGTAGCCGCGCACGCGCGCGGCGTGCAGGTAACCGAGCAGTGCCTTGACTGTGGTGGGTGCATTTGGGCCGTACACCTCGGGTGAACCAAAACCCTGGCGGCTGACGAGTTCCATTGCGCGCTCGTCTGTCAGCGTCAGCAACCAGGCGTGGCCAGATGCCGTGCATGACAGATGCGCCACCATGCCCATGTCGGGGTCGTAGCGGAGGCCTTTTCTCATGCCTTGGGCCTTGGCAATCCAGGTCAGCCTGTCTTCATCAACAATCGACAGCCTGACCAGTTCACCCGAAGCTGCAGCCAGGCGCTCCAGCAGGGGTTCGGCAATATCGACAATGCCGGCGCCGCTCAGGTAACCCAGCCCCAGCGAGATGATGCGTGTTGTGAGCATGTAGTCGCCATGCTCGCGCACCTGCCGCACATAACCGCGCCGCATCAACTCGCTGAGCAGGCGGTGGCAGCCACTGAGCGGAATCTGCAGTTCGGCCGCGAGCGAGGCCAGCGGCAAGCCGTCCGGGTGGGCGGCGAGGTGTTCAAGAATCGACAAACCACGGTTCAGGGCGGTGCTGACATCGAAGCGATTTTCCATATGGTGATAAAACTTTCCAGAAAGGAATGACTTTCCTTGCAGCGCACAAGAATACAGCGCAGGAGCCGGCCAGCGGGTCCGCTCTGCCAACATGACCCCAAAAAGGAGACAACACTATGCGCAAGTTTTTAATGCTCGGCCTGACTGTTTTATGCATGGCTGCCATGCCTGCTGCGCAGGCGCAGGACATTCAGGAAAGAACCATCAAGTTTGGCCATTTGAACAATGCCGACCACCCGGTCAGTCTGGGTGTCAAACGTTTTGCCGAACTGCTGGCGGCAAAAAGCGGCGGCAAACTGAAGGTACAGGAGTTCCCTTCGTCCCAGCTTGGCAACGAAATGCAGCAGCAGTCTGCGCTGCAGGGTGGCATTCAGGAGATGTCGGCACCGGCCACCACTTCACTGGCGGGCATTGTCAAGGAGTTCGGCCTGGTTGATTTTCCGTTTGCCGTGAGCAGTTTTGCCCAGGCCGATGCCCTGCTGGATGGCCCGCTGGGCCAGGCGCTGATTGCCAAATTGCCAGAGCGTGGCCTGATTGCGCTCGGTTACTGGGACCTGGGTTTTCGCAACCTCACCAACAGCAAACGCGCCATCACCAAACCCGAAGACCTGGAGGGTTTGAAGATTCGTGTGATCCCGAACCCGGTGTTTCTTGAAACCTTCAAGGCTTTCAAGGCCAACCCGGTCCCAATGCCTTTTGCCGAGCTCTATGGCGCGCTGGAGGCCAAGGCTGTTGATGGCCAGGAAAACCCGTTTGCCGTGATTTTGTCGAACAAATTTTTTGAAGTGAACAAGTTCGTCAGTGCCACCAACCATGTGTACGCCGCCAACATCGTGCTGGTCAGCAAACGCTTCTGGGACAAATTGTCGCCAGCAGAACAAAAAATAATGAACGACGCAGCCAATGAGGCCCGCGCCTACCAGCGCCAGACCAGCCGCAGCGCCGCCCAGAGCGCTGTCAAAGAACTGCAGGCCAAAGGAATGGTCTATAACGAAGTCAGCGCCGCAGAGCAAGCCCGCATGCAGCAGATTGCCAAACCCGTGACCGACAAGTTTGCCGCCACTTACGACCCGGCCATTGTCAAGCTCTACAACGACGAACTGGCCAAAACCCGCAAATAACAAGGCAGCAATTCATGATGAAGATCCTTGTACTGCACGGCCCCAACCTGAACCTGTTTGGCCGCCGCGAGCCGCACATCTACGGCACCACTACCCTGGCAGAAATCAATGCCCGGCTGGCGGCGCTGGCCGCCGAGCTGGGCGTGACGCTTGAAACCATACAGTCCAACCACGAAGGTGCGCTGATTGACTTCTTGCATCAGCACATAGACGAAGCCAGCGGTGCCCTGGTCAACCCGGCGGGCCTGACACAGCATGGTGTGCCACTGCATGACGCCATCAAGGCCATGCCTTTTCCTGTGCTGGAGGTGCATATGTCCAACATCGCCGCGCGTGAACCCTGGCGCAGCCACTCCATCATCTCGCCAGCCGTCAAGGGCACGATCCAGGGGCTGGGGCCGCTGTCCTACCTGATGGGTTTGCGTGGGGTGGTGGAACTGGTGCGGGCCTGAGTGGATTGGGCGCAGGGGCTTTTTCGTGAGGTGATCGGCGCTTGGCAGGAACGCTACATGTAGGTCGCCAGAATGTGTTGTATTGTATGTATATGCACAATACAGCCTCTGACCTTGAACAGTTTCTTGATGAACTTGCACGTGATGCCAGACCTGGAGACCGCCTGCCGCCGATTCGTGATCTGATGCGGCGGTTTGCTGTGTCGCAGGTGGTGGTTCAACGGGTCTTCCAGAGCCTCAAAGACCGCGGTTTGATCGCATCACAGGTTGGCAGGGGAACCTATTTTCAGGTCAATGGTGATCCAGCAATGGCTGGTGGTGCAACTGCCCGCTCGCCGGTCGTGCGTTCGGTGCTGCTGCTGCGCCGCTCCATCAGCATTGCCCGTGGCCGGGTGCTGCTGGAAGGGCTGCAGCGCCGGTTTACCGCCGATGGCCACCGGGTGCTGGAGGTGTCTTACACCGACCCCGCCGATGCGCGGACTGTATTAAAGGGCTCGCCGCGTTTTGACGCCTGTGTGGTTCAGTCGTCCTTCAAGACCATCACCATTGAGTTGCTGGCGGCCTTGAGCGAAAAAAGCGATGTGCTGGCTGTGGATGGCGCGGCCCTGGTGGGTGCCGACATTGAGGCGGTTGGCATGGAATGGGGTGAGCCCCTGGCTGCTGCGATTTCGCTGTTGCAGAAGCAAGGCCACACACGCATCGCTTTTGCAAGCACTTCACAGCCATTTCTGGCAACCCAGCTGGGGCGAAGGCGTTTTGACTATCTGCAAAACACCTTGACGGGCACGGCCTTGCAGGCAATCAGCGTGCCGCATCTGCCTGATGACGAGTATGAACGCGCGCTTGTCGGCCTGATCAAGACAGGCATGGATGAAAACTCGGGGCGGCCACCTTTCACAGCCCTGGTGGCCTGGGGTATTGAGGATGGTGCCAAGTTTCGGCGGATGCTGGCAGATATTGGCCTGGCCATCCCGGCCCGGCTGAGTGTGGTTCTGCTCGGGCGTACTGACCTGATCAACGAACACGCAGACTTTTTTGACACCATTGGTTGCAGCGTGGCTGACCAGGTTGAATACCTGTATCAGGCCATCAACAGCCGCTGGGCTGATCCCTCGCTGCCTTATGGTGTGCGTCTGATTCCGGTGCTGAGCCGGGCTGGTCAATCAACAGCGGCACCTGAGCCCTGAGCGTCAATACCTTGCTGGCGCAGGCCTGTTGTGCGTTTTACCGTCTCGACCGTGATGGCTACCGATTCGCCGACGTAGTTGCTTGCCACCAGCGCCTCTGCAAGATCTGCTGGCAGCTCGTGTTTTTCAAACAGCGGGTGCCGGGCGATGGTGGTCATGAAGGGCAGGCCCTCGGACTGGGCACGCTGCGCCGCCTCATACAGCAGCTTGTGCGCTTCGTGCCGGCCCATCAGCTTGGTGAGTCGCATCATCACGGCTTCCGATGCAATCAGCCCGTTTGACAGATCCAGGTTGCGGCGCATCGTCTCGGGGTAGACCACCAGGCCTTGCGCCAGCGTGCTGAGGGTTTCGGTGATGGAGGTGGCAATGATGGCGATGTCCGGCAACAGCGCATCGGCCACGTTGGTGGCTGATGAGTCACCTTCGTCCATGCGCACCATGGTTTCAAGCGCGGCGGGCAGGCGCGTGCGCAGCATGCGTGCCAGGCTGACCAGCAGCAGCGCGGTGGAGGGATTGCGTTTTTGCGCCATGGTCGAGCTGCCCACCTTGCCCATGTGAAAGGCCTCGGCCACCTCGCTGATTTCGGTGCGCTGCATGAAGACCACATCCTGTGCAATCTTTTGCGCTGTGCCAGCCAGCAGGCCCAGGGCCGAGATGTAGTCACTCACACGGTCATATGACGAGCGCATCGGCAGCCCGGCCGCCTGCAGGCCCAGTTGGTCAGCCATGCGGTTTTCAACCTGGCGGCCCACGCTGCCCATGGCCGCAAAGGTGCCAATCGCGCCGCCCAGGCTGGCAACAAAAGACGGGGCCAGGCGCTGAACCAGTCGCTGGCGGTCGCGGTCCAGTTCATCAATCCAGCCCGCCAGCTTGAAACCAAAGGTCATGGGCAAGGCGTGCTGGCCATGCGTGCGGCCGGGCATCACGGTGGCCTGGTGCTCCAGCGCCAACTGGCCGAATGTGCGGATGGCCTGATCCAGATGGTCGACCAGCAGGCGGTGGGTCTCAAGCATCTGCAGCGAGCTTGCGGTGTCAAAGATGTTCTGGGTGGTGGCCCCCCAGTGGATAAAACCGGCGGCGGGTTCACCACAGAGTTCTTCAAACTGATGCAGCACCGGAACCAGTGGGTGCTGTGCAAAAGCGATGTCGCGCGACAGGCGTGGCAAATCGAACAGCAGGGCGTCGGCCTTTTCGGCGATTTTTGCTGCCGCGTCGGCAGGGATGACGCCCAGCTCGGCCTGCGCCTGGGCCAGTGCCGC
>JAZKIK010000512.1:5036-7729 GCA_040384925.1 Pseudomonadota bacterium
CTTTGAAGTTGCCTGATTGGCTACGTGTCTCTGGCAATCAAACTGTCATCCCGGACTCGATCGATCCGGGATCCATCCCCTGCGGCTTTGGCTGAACGATGCGGGGTCATGGATTACGGATCGAGTCCGCAATGACAGTTGGGTGGTCTGAGGCAAGTATCCAATCAGGCGGTGTGGATCTTTTTTCATGATTTTTGTTGAGTTTAATGTATCAATACAATATTAATTGTATGCAAATACAATTAATACAAATATACTTCGGTCGCCAACTGATTGCGTTGGTACACAACATGGAGACAAATCTTGAGCCACTTCCTTCTTCCACCCTTGACGGGCGGCGCTGCCAGAGCCGCCGGTTTTCGCGCGCTTTTTTTGACGGCAGGCTGCCTGGCGGCTGTTCTTCCGGCGCAGGCGCAATCTTCCGTGACGATGTACGGGCTGATTGACCAGGGTTTGTCAAAGGCAAACAGCGGAACCACGCCAGGCGGTCTGTTGCCCGGCCGCGCCGCGCCTGATATCTGGACGGTCAAGGCTGGCAATACCTCACGGCTGGGTTTTCGGGGCAATGAAGACCTGGGTGGTGGCATGTACGCCCGTTTTCAGTTTGAAACCCGTTTTGCCGCAGACACTGGTGCGCTCAGCAATGCCAATGTTTTCTGGCTGGGCCGTTCGGTTGTTGCTGTTGGCGGCAAAAGCTGGGGTGAGGTTTACGCCGGGCGTGAATATTCGCCCGCGTTCTGGCTGTCACTGGCTGCCGACCCTACTTCGCTCAGTTACGTCAGTCAGCTTGGTTCGCCCTATACCTATGCCAACTACACGGCTGTCGCTGCCACGATAGAGGCTTCGAACACCCGGTGGGCCAACACAGTCGGCTACAAATCTCCCAATTTCGGTGGTGTGACATTTGAGCTGGCAACGGCTGCAGGCGAGAATCTGCGCGGACGCAACAACTCTGGCAATGTGCAATACAAACAGGGCCCGGTCTGGCTTGGCTACGCGTTTGACCGCCTGGACAGCAAAAACAATCTTGCCCTTCTGGCTGGTGGTTATGACTTTGGTGTGGTTTATCCCACCTTCAGTTATGCACGCGCCAAGGGCGGGTTGAACGGCGATGCCAAATCGTTCAGCGTGGCGGCGAAGTTGCCGACAAGTTTTGGTCGGGTTTATGCGTCTATCGGACGTTTGAGCCCGGCGACCAATCTCAACTCGAAAATGTTCGGCGCCGGAGCTGAATACGACTTAAGCAAACGCACCCTGCTGTATACCAATGTGGGCTCCGCCAAACGGGTTGGCCTGAGCCGAACCACGGCTTTTGACATTGGCATCAAACACACGTTCTGAGAAGGAGTCATCACATGAAACGCAGACTTTTGACCAAAATCGCCGGGCTGGGTGCAGGCATGCTGTTGACCGGCCTGGGGCATGCCCAGTCAGACAAACCGGTTTCTCTGGTCGTGGGTTATTCCGCTGGCGGCAGCGCTGACCTGGTGGCTCGCGCCGTGGGTGCCGAACTTGGCAAACGCCTGGGGCGCACGGTCATCATTGAAAATGTAGCGGGTGCCAGCGGCATGCTGGCAGTGCAAAAAGCGCTGAATGCTCCAGCTGACGGCAGCATCATCTATATGGGCGGCACAGACACCGTGGCCGTGCCCATCGTGAACCCCAAGGTCAAACTCGATTGGGAAAAAGACCTTCAGCCCATAGGGCGCATGAGCACGGTGCCCATGGTGCTGGCCGTACCCGCGAGTTCGCCTTATTCAACGCTGTCCGAGCTGCTTGATGCGCTGCGCAAAAGCGGCAGGGAAAACTTCAGCTATGCAACGCCCGGTATAGGCACGATGCAGCACTTCTACGGCTCACTGATCAAAAAGCAGGCAAAGATTGAACTGCTGCATGTGCCTTATCGCGGCGGCGCACAGATCGCCAATGATCTTGTTGGCGGCCAGGTGGACAGCGCTGTGCTGGTGCTGTCCACTGCCATGCCGTTTTTGAAGGACGGCAAGATCAAGGCCTTGTCGGTGTCAGACACCATTCGTGTGCCGCAGTTGCCCAATGTCAGGCGCATCGGCGAGGAAGAAGGTTTTAATGGCATGGCGCTGCCGCTCTGGCAAGGGCTGTTTGTAAAGGCTGGCACTCCAGCCGCCATCGTTGCCACTTACGAAAAGGCCTTGCTTGATGCGCTTGCGCAGCCTGAACTGCGCACCAAGTTGGCAGAAGCCGGTATCACGGTTGCCCCGATGAACGGTCGTGATTTGCGCGCTTTTGCCAAACCGCAAGCCGAGTTGTACCGGGACATTGTGAAGGCGGCCAAAATTACGGTGGAGTGATAAAAACCCGCACAGAACAGAGCGCTCTTATCCCCTCATCCTCAAAACCACCAGTTCAAACAATGCCTGCGCCGCCAAAGACAGGCTGCCTTGCTGCCGCCGCACGCCGTAAATGTGGCGCATCAGTCTGGGCGCAAGCAGCGGCCGGGTAAGCAGGCTGCTTTTCTGGAAGTGAAACAGCGTCAGTTCGGGCACCACGCTGATGCCCAGGCCGGCCTCAACCATTCCGGTTACGGTGGCGAGCTGGTCCACTTCGAGCAAGGTGTTGGTTTGTTGGGGGTGCAGGGCGGCGTCCAGGGCCTGGCGTACGCTGCTGTTGCGTGACATGTGGATAAAAGGGTAGGTACCAATTTTTTCCAGCGTCAG
>JAZKIK010000513.1:0-1849 GCA_040384925.1 Pseudomonadota bacterium
TACATCGGCACCGCCTTTTTCTCCAACGACTTCGGCGGCAACGCCATGATGTACGTCAACCTGATCTGGATCTGGGGCCACCCCGAGGTTTACATCCTGATCCTGCCGCTTTTCGGCGCATTTTCCGAAATCGTCTCAACCTTCAGCGGCAAACGCCTGTTTGGTTACGCCTCCATGGTCTATGCCACGCTGGTGATCACCATCCTGTCTTACCTGGTGTGGTTGCACCACTTCTTCACCATGGGTTCGGGTGCCAGTGTCAATTCCTTTTTTGGCATCACCACCATGATCATCTCCATCCCGACCGGGGCCAAGATCTTCAACTGGCTGTTCACCATGTACCGTGGCCGCATCCGTTTTGAAGTGCCCATGCTGTGGACCATTGGTTTCATGATCACCTTCACGATTGGCGGTATGACAGGTGTGTTGCTGGCCGTGCCGCCAGCTGACTTTGTGCTGCACAACAGCCTGTTCCTGATTGCCCACTTCCACAACGTGATCATTGGTGGTGTGCTGTTCGGCATCATGGCCAGCATCCACTACTGGTTTCCCAAGGCCTTTGGTTACAGGCTGGACGACTTCTGGGGCAAGTGTTCGTTCTGGTTCTGGTTTGTCGGCTTTTATTTCGCCTTCATGCCGCTGTATGTGCTGGGCCTGATGGGCGTGACGCGCCGCATGAGCCGTTTTGAAGATCCATCCTTGCAGATCTGGTTCATCATCGCCGCCTTTGGTGCGGTGCTGATCGCCATTGGCATTGCCTGCACCTTCATCCAGTTCTTTGTCAGCTACCGCAAGCGCGATTCGCTGCGTGACCATACGGGTGACCCCTGGCAGGGGCGTACGCTGGAATGGTCAACCGCCTCACCACCACCAGCCTACAACTTCGCCTTCACCCCCGTCATACATGATGGTGACGCCTGGCATGACATGAAAAAGCGCGGTTACCAGCGCCCGGTCAATGGTTTCATCCCCATCCACATGCCCAAAAACACCTGGGCCGGCATTGTGATTGCGGGTATTTCAACCGCTCTGGGTTTTGCCCTGATCTGGCACATGTGGGCGATTGCCGTGCTGCTGTTTGTGGCTGTGATTGTGGTCAGCATCATCCACACCTTCAACTACAAACGCGACTATCACATCAGCGCGGACGAAGTGGTTCGCACCGAAGAACACCGCACCCGGCTGCTCGGCAGCCTGGCCTGACAACACACGGAAACGACTGACATGACTGCTGCAAGCACCTTTCCCGTGACCGGCGACGCCCTCGGCGGCACTGACGCTGGCGTCAAGGAGCCCGACAACCTGCGCTTTTACCTGCCGGGCGAACACCACCCCGAAAACGGCACCTTGCTGGGCTTCTGGCTCTACCTGATGAGCGACTGCCTGATTTTTGCCGTGCTTTTTGCGGTGTATGCCGTGGTAGGCCGCAGTTATGCAGCCGGCCCCTCAGGTGCCGAGCTGTTTGATTTGCCGCTGGTGGCGCTCAACACCTCCATGCTGCTGCTGTCGTCCATCACCTATGGATTTGCCATGCTGGAAATGCAGCGCCGCCGCGTCAAACCCGTGCTGGCCTGGCTGGCAGTCACCGGCCTGCTGGGCTGCGCCTTTATCGGGCTGGAACTGTATGAGTTTGCGCACCTGATCCACGAAGGCGCAGTGCCGCAGCGCAGCGCGTTTTTGTCGGCCTTCTTCACCTTGGTGGGCACCCACGGCCTGCATGTGACGTTTGGCATCATCTGGCTGGTGGTGCTGATGGTGCAGGTCGCCCAGGGCGGCCTGATTGCCGAAAACCGCCGCCGCCTGATGTGCCTGTCGATGTTCTGGCACTTTCTGGACGTGGTCTGGATCG
>JAZKIK010000514.1:0-18355 GCA_040384925.1 Pseudomonadota bacterium
CCGGCGACGACGTCATGATTGCCGGCTTCGTCCTCGCTGGCACCGCCCCGCGTCCCGTCCTCATCCGCGCCATCGGCCCGTCCCTCGGTGCCTTCGGGGTCACCGACACTCTCGCCGCTCCCCGCCTCGCTCTCCATCGCGGAGCCACTCAACTCGCTGCCAACGACCGCTGGTCCACGCCCGCCACCGGCTCCGCACCCGTCGCGTCCTCCGTCGAAATCGCAACCGCCACCACCCTCGTCGGCGCCTTCGCACTCCCCCCCGGCAGCGCCGACTCCGCTCTCCTGCTCACCCTCGATCCCGGCGCCTACACCGCCCAAGTCAGCGCCCCGCCCGGCGCCGCTCCCGGCAACACCCTCGTCGAAGTTTACGACGCCGGACCCACCGCCACTGCCACCGCGCCCCGCCTCATCAACATCGCCACGCGGGGCCGCATCGCCACCGCCGGCGAAAGCCTCATTGCCGGCATCGTCATCACCGGCGCGACGCCCAAGCAAATCCTTATCCGCGCCATCGGCCCCGGTCTCGCCAACTTCGGCGTCACCGGCGCACTGGCCGACCCCCAGCTCACCGTCACTGGCACGAGTTCGACCGGCACCACCATTTACCGCACCAACGACGACTGGAACATCTCCGAGAACTTCTCCTTCGCCGTCGGCGCCTTCCCACTCGCGTATCTCAGCAAAGACGCCTGCCTCCTCCTCACCCTCGCCCCCGGCAACTACACCGCCCAAGTCACGGGCAAAAACAACGCCACCGGCATCGCCCTCGTCGAAGTCTACGAAGTGAACAACTGACCGCGTGCGTTTGCGCGTCTGCGCATTCGCCATCCGTGTCTTCGCCATCTGCGCCTCCGCCGGGTGTGTGTTCGCCGCACGGGCGTGCGCCCCCTCCGCCCGCGTCTTCTTTGCCGAACGCAGGTATCTAATTTCTCGCGCTCCGCTCAGCAACGGCTGCGAGCCGCGAGCGTCATCCCCATTTCGCTCCATGAAATTTTCGCTCTGCCGCTCCCTCCGCCACGCCGCCAACGCGCTTCTCCTTTCTCTCCTCACCGCCTCCGCCTCTTTCCTCACTGCCGCCACGCCTGCCGCCCCCCGCACCCCCGACGAAGACCTCAACAGCCCCGCCGTCCGCCAGCGCGCCGGCCTCCTCCCCGGCGAAAATCTCCTCTTCAACGGCTGGGGCGTCACCCCCGCCGGCCGCCACACCCGCATCAGCGATATCAACTGGTCGGTATTGACGGGCTTGGCAATGTAGTCGCTAGCGCCTGCATCAAGACATTTTTCCCTGTCGCCCTTCATGGCCTTGGCCGTCAGCGCCAGAATCGGCAAGGTACGGAACTGGGGCATCTGCCGAATTTCACGCATGGTTTCATAACCGTCCATCTCCGGCATCATGATATCCATCAGAACCATTGCCAGATCAGGTGTGGCCTGAATAATGTCGATCGCGTGGCGGCCGTTGGTTGCACTGATGACCTGTACGTCATGGTTTTCAAGTACCGACGTCAGCGCAAAAATGTTGCGCGCATCGTCGTCAACCACCAGTACCTTGCGCCCGCCCAGTACTTCTGCGGAGTTGTGAAGGCGCTCCAGCATGGACTGCTTGTGTGGCGGCAATGCACTGATCACACGGTGCAGGAACAGGGCTGTCTCGTCCAGCAGGCGCTCAGGCGAGCGCACGTCCTTGAGCACAATGCTTTTGGCCACCGACTTGAGCCGGGCCTGCTCATAGGAACTCAGGTCCTTGCCAGTAAACACGACCACGGGAACCGATGCCAGCCCAGGCTCGGCCTGCAGCTTTTCGAGAAGCTCGAAACCGGTCATGTCGGGCAGTCGCAAATCCAGCACAACACAGTCAAAGGCATCAGCTCGCATGGCTGCCAGGGCCTCTGAACCACTGCCCACTGCAACCGTCTCGATGTCGTCGTGGTCCAGCAATTCGACCACGGCCTGACGTTCCACATCGTTGTCCTCAATCACCAGAAGGCGTTTGACGTGCGGCGTTGTGAACTCCCTGATGCGCTCGAATGCAGCTTCCAGCCCTGCTGTCGTCGATTCCTTGACAAGGTAGGCAAACGCACCATGAGCCAGGCCATGCTGGCGTTCTTCTTCAAGCGTGACGATCTGAACCGGAATATGTCGGGTATCCGGGTCAAGCTTCAACTGGTTCAGCACCGTCCATCCCAGCATATCGGGTAAAAATATGTCGAGCGAAATGGCTGCAGGGTGGAACTGGCGGGCCAGGGCCAGGCCATGCGCGCCCCTGGTGGCGACAATGCCCCTGAAGCCTTTGTCTCTTGCCAGACCCAGCAGACTGCGCGCGTAGTGGGGGTCGTCCTCAATGATCAGCAACACCAGGTCGCCAGGGTTGATGCGATCCCGGTCGTCCGCAACGTGTTCCTCGCGGGCCACCGGCAGGGCGATGACTGAACGGGCGGATTCGGTGTCCGGAGTCCTCGATACGGTTGCGCCGTCCGGGCCGACATAGTGCAGTGGCAGATACAGTGTGAACACACTGCCTTCACCATGTACGCTTGTCAGCCGGATTTCCCCGCCCAGCAAGGCTGCAAGCTCCCGGCTGATGGCCAGACCCAGGCCGGTTCCGCCATATTTGCGTGATGTGCCGGCATCGGCCTGCTGAAAGGCTTCAAAAATCAGGCGCTGCTTTTCTGGCGCAACACCAATACCCGTGTCTTCCACTGCAAAGGCCACAACCTGCTGGGCCTGGCGCAAAACCGGGTGATCAGTGCTCCAGCCTCTTGTCGCCAGACCAACCCGGACCTCGACCTGGCCTTGTGAGGTGAACTTGACCGCGTTGGACAGCAGGTTTTTCAGGATTTGCTGCAAACGCTTGGGGTCACTGTCCATGGAGCGCGGCAGATCATTGGCAAAGCGGATGTAAAAGGGCAGGTTTTTGGCTTCGGCAACGTGACGGAAGTTGCGGTCAATGTTGTCGCGCAATCCGGTAAACGCAATTTCCTCAACTTCCACGGTCACCGTACCGGACTCGATTTTTGAAAGATCAAGAATGTCGTTGATCAGGTGAAGCAGGTCAGTCCCTGAAGAGTTGATGTTGCGCGAAAACTCCACCTGCTTGCCTGAAAGATTGCCTGGTGCGTTTTCTGCCAACTGCTGGCTCAGGATGAGAATCGAGTTCAGTGGGGTGCGCAACTCGTGCGACATGTTGGCCAGAAACTCGGATTTGTACTTTGAAGTAAGCGCCAGTTCCGAGGCCTTTTCTTCCAGCGCCCCACGGGCCTGCTCAACCTCGGCGTTTTTGCGTTCCACTTCTGCATTCTGCTCGGCCAGCAGACGTGCCTTGGTGCCGAGTTCCTCGTTTGTCTGCTGCAGTTCGCTTTGCCGCGACTGCAACTCGACAGTCAATTGCTGCGATTGTGTCAACAGGCCCTCGGTCCGCATGGTGGCTTCAATGGTATTGAACACGGCCCCAATGCCAAGTGCCAACAGGTCCAGGAAGTTGAGGTTGACCACCTTGAAAGGGTGAAGCGATGCCAGCTCGATCACGGCCTTGGTTTCATTTTCGAAAAGCACAGGCAGCACGACCACGCTGACCAGGCGTGCCTCTCCGAGGCTGGACTCGATGGTCACAAAGTCTGTTGGCACGTTGGTCAGCAGAATCCGCTTTTTCTCGACCGCACACTGGCCGACCAGGCCTTCACCAAGTGCCAGGGTCGGTGCCAGCCTGACCCTGCCGGTCTGTGCGTAACTGGAGAGCAACTCCAGCTCGCCTGTGCGGTCCTTGGCATCGCTGAAGTGATAAACCGTACCCTGATGGGCGTTGACAAGCGGTGCAAGTTCCGACAAAAGCATTTTGCCGACAGTGTTCAGTTCACGCTGTCCCTGCAGCATGCCGGTGAAACGCGCCAGATTGGACTTGAGCCAGTCCTGTTCACGGTTGCTTTCCGTGGTTTCCCTCAGGTTGGAGATCATGGTGTTGATGTTGTCCTTGAGTTCAGACACCTCGCCCTTGGCATCGACCTGAATCGAGCGTGTCAAATCACCCTTGGTCACGGCGGTGGCAACTTCTGCAATGGCGCGCACCTGGGTCGTCAGGTTGGCCGCCAGCAAATTGACGTTGCCAGTCAGGTCCTTCCAGGTCCCTGCGGCCCCCGGTACATTGGCCTGGCCACCCAGGCGGCCATCAACACCCACCTCACGTGCCACGTTGGTCACCTGATCGGCAAAGGTTGCAAGCGTGTCGGTCATGGCGTTGATGGTGTCGGCCAGCGCAGCCACCTCGCCCTTGGCCTGTACTGTCAGGCGCTGCGTCAGATTGCCGTCGGCAACGGCAGTCACCACCTTGACGATGCCCCGCACCTGTTCAGTCAGGTTGGAGGCCATGAAGTTGACGTTGTCGGTCAGGTCTTTCCAGGTGCCGGCCACGCCGCTGACCTGGGCCTGGCCGCCGAGTTTGCCCTCGGTGCCGACCTCGCGGGCCACCCTGGTCACTTCGCCGGCAAAGGCGTTGAGCTGATCAACCATGGTGTTGATGGTGTTCTTCAGCTCAAGGATCTCGCCCTTCACATCCACCGTGATCTTGCGGTTCAGGTCGCCGCGCGCCACCGCCGTGGTCACCTCGGCAATGTTGCGTACCTGGGTTGTCAGGTTGTTGGCCAGCCCATTCACGGTGTCGGTCAGGTCCTTCCAGGTGCCCGCCACGCCCGGCACGGCCGCCTGGCCGCCCAGCCGGCCTTCAGTGCCTACCTCACGGGCCACCCGTGTGACTTCGGATGCAAAGGAGCGCAACTGCTCGACCATGGTGTTGATGGTTTCCTTGAGCTGCAAGATCTCGCCGCGCACGTCCACCGTGATTTTTTTGGACAGATCGCCGTTGGCCACCGCAATTGTCACTTCGGCAATATTGCGCACCTGGCCGGTCAGGTTGGACGCCATGGAATTGACGTTGTCGGTCAGGTCTTTCCAGGTGCCAGCCACGCCAGGCACCGCTGCCTGGCCCCCAAGCTTGCCTTCGGTGCCGACCTCACGGGCCACCCGCGTGACTTCAGACGCGAAGGCTGAAAGCTGGTCAACCATGGTGTTCATGGTTTCCTTGAGTTGCAGAATCTCGCCCTTCACATCCACCGTGATCTTGCGGCTCAGGTCACCCTTGGCGATGGCGGTTGCCACGTCGGCAATATTGCGTACCTGGCCGGTCAGGTTGGAGGCCATGGAGTTGACGTTGTCGGTCAGGTCTTTCCAGGTGCCCGCCACACCGGGCACCTGGGCCTGGCCGCCCAGCTTGCCGTCGGTGCCGACTTCACGCGCCACACGGCTGACTTCGGCAGCGAATGAGCGCAACTGGTCAACCATGGTGTTGATGGTTTCCTTGACTTCCAGAATTTCGCCGCGCACGTCGGCGGTGATCTTTTTGGACAGGTCGCCGTTGGCCACGGCAATCGTCACCTCGGCAATGTTGCGCACCTGGCCTGTCAGGTTGTTGGCCATGAAGTTGACGTTGTCGGTCAGGTCTTTCCAGGTGCCGGCCACACCTTCCACCGCAGCCTGGCCGCCGAGCTTGCCTTCAGTGCCGACCTCGCGTGCCACCCGGCTGACTTCACCTGCAAAGGCATTGAGCTGGTCAACCATGGTGTTGATGGTGTTTTTGACCTCCAGAATTTCGCCGCGCACGTCGGCCGTGATTTTTTTGGACAGGTCGCCTCGGGCCACGGCGGTCGTCACTTCGGCGATGTTGCGTACCTGCCCGGTCAGGTTGGAGGCCATGAAGTTGACGCTGTCCGTCAAATCCTTCCAGGTACCGGCCACGCCCGGCACCGCCGCCTGGCCGCCGAGCTTGCCTTCCGTGCCGACCTCACGTGCCACCCGCGTGACTTCGGAGGCAAATCCGTTGAGCTGATCGACCATGGTGTTGATGGTGTTTTTGAGCTCAAGAATCTCGCCATTGACCTCCACCGTGATCTTGCGCGACAGGTTGCCGCGCGCCACTGCTGTGGTCACGTCGGCAATGTTGCGTACCTGGCCGGTCAGGTTGTTGGCCATGGAGTTGACGTTGTCGGTCAGATCCTTCCAGGTACCGGCCACGCCGCGCACCTGCGCCTGGCCACCCAGCTTTCCCTCGGTGCCGACTTCGCGCGCAACCCGCGTGACTTCGGACGCAAAGCCGTTCAACTGATCGACCATGGTGTTCAGGGTGTTTTTCAGTTCAAGAATCTCACCCTTGACGTCCACGGTGATTTTTTTGGACAGATCGCCATTGGCCACCGCAGTGGCCACGTCGGCGATGTTGCGTACCTGGCCGGTCAGGTTCTGGGCCATCGAGTTGACGTTGTCGGTCAGGTCCTTCCAGGTACCGGCCACGCCGGGCACCTGCGCCTGCCCGCCCAGCGCACCTTCGGTACCCACCTCGCGTGCCACACGGCTGACCTCGCCGGCAAAACCGTTGAGCTGGTCCACCATGGTGTTGATGGTGTTTTTCAGCTCCAGGATTTCCCCGCGCACGTCAGCGGTGATCTTTTTGGACAGGTCACCGCGCGCCACGGCTGTTGTCACTTCGGCGATATTGCGCACCTGTCCGGTCAGGTTGGAGGCCATGAAGTTGACCGAGTCGGTCAGGTCCTTCCAGGTGCCTGCAACGCCGGGCACCTGCGCCTGGCCGCCCAGCTTGCCCTCGGTGCCAACCTCGCGGGCCACCCGCGTTACCTCCGACGCAAAGCCGTTGAGCTGATCGACCATGGTGTTGATGGTGTTTTTCAGCTCCAGAATCTCGCCGCGCACGTCCACCGTGATCTTTTTGGACAAATCCCCGTTGGCCACGGCCGTGGTCACCTCGGCAATGTTGCGAACCTGCCCCGTCAGGTTGGAGGCCATGAAGTTGACGTTGTCGGTCAGGTCTTTCCATGTGCCTGCAACGCCTGGCACAGCGGCTTGCCCGCCCAGCTTGCCTTCGGTGCCGACCTCCCGCGCCACGCGGGTGACTTCCGATGCAAAACCGTTGAGCTGGTCAACCATGGTGTTCATGGTGTTTTTCAGCGCCAGGATTTCACCCTTGACTTCCACCGTGATCTTGGACGACAGATCGCCCTTGGCAATGGCGGTAGCCACACCGGCGATGTTGCGCACCTGGCCGGTCAGGTTGGAGGCCATGGAGTTGACCGAGTCGGTCAGATCCTTCCAGGTTCCGGCAATGCCAGGTACCTGGGCCTGGCCGCCGAGTTTGCCCTCGGTGCCGACCTCGCGCGCGACACGCGTGACTTCGGACGAAAACCCGTTGAGCTGATCGACCATGGTATTGATGGTTTCCTTCAGCTCAAGGATTTCGCCTTTTACGTCCACGGTGATCTTGCGCGACAGGTCGCCGCGAGCCACCGCAGTTGTCACGGTCGCAATATTGCGCACCTGCGAGGTCAGGTTGTTGGCCATGGAGTTGACCGAGTCGGTCAGGTCCTTCCAGGTGCCGGCCACACCGGGCACCACGGCCTGGCCACCCAGGCGGCCATCGGTGCCGACCTCGCGCGCGACACGCGTCACTTCAGATGCAAATGAGCGCAACTGGTCCACCATTGTGTTGGTGGCTTCCTTGAGCTGCAGAATCTCGCCGCGCACGTCCACCGTGATTTTTTTGGACAGGTCGCCATTGGCCACTGCAATGGTCACATCGGCAATATTGCGCACCTGCGCAGTCAGGTTGCCAGCCATCTGGTTGACCGAGTCTGTCAGGTCTTTCCAGACGCCGGAGACACCCTTGACCTGCGCTTGCCCGCCCAGCTTGCCCTCGGTGCCGACTTCGCGTGCCACGCGGGTTACCTCGGATGTAAACACCGAAAGCTGCTCGATCATGGTGTTGACCAGCTTGGCTGAGCGTAAAAACTCGCCTTTCAGTGCGCGTCCATCGACCTGCAAGTCCATGGATTGGCCCAGGTCACCCTTGGCAACTGCGCCAATGGTGCGGGCAATGTCGGTGGTGGGCCGAACCAGGTCGTCAACCAGCGTGTTCAGCGAATCCACCTGGTCGGCCCAGCCGCCAGACGCACCGTGTACTGACATGCGTTGCGACAGCCGGCCTTCCTTGCCGACTGTGGCGCTCATGCGCGAAGCTTCGCGGGTAATCCGGTCGGCGTTTGAAATGCTGTGATTGAAGGCCTCGGCAATCCGGCCATCGGTGCCGGCCCATTCGGCAGGAAGCCTTGCGGTGAAGTCACCATCCCTAAGCGATATCATGGCCGCCAGTATTCTCAGTGACCGGGCTTCGGCCAGCTCTTCTGCGCTTGGCAATTGGGGGGCTGGAGTACGCCGTTTGAGCTTGTCGGGTGCCTTTTTTGTACCCTCAGTCTGGGTTGAAACCGATAGTTTGGGCGTAGTTTTTTTCCGCGTCGGCTGGGCTGTACTGTCCATCAACATACTCCGGGATTGAGTTTTTACACAAGTCCTGCAACACCCGCCAGGCTATCCAGCTGGCTACAGGATGCGCTACTTTATTGGTGACAAAAAGTCTATCCGACGAACGACTGTATTGATGTAAGGTTTTGCCCCGTCTCTTCTGAATCACGAGATTCAGTGGCCTGCACGGCCCATGGTGCAGAAACAGGATGAAAATCGGTTATGGTACCCAATCCCAGGGTGCCGAATGCTACTAATCAAGTAGTGATTGAAGGTAAAACTCAATCCGCCTTGATATTCGACACCCGCACAATCCGGCCCCACATGTTGCGATCGGATTCTGCCAGTTTTGCCAGGTCTGCGCTGCCCAGAAACAGCGCTTTGGCACCCTGTTCTTCGGCGCGCTTTTTGAATGCCTCTGATTCGACCACCTGTTTGATGGCGGCCGTGATGCGGGCCAGGGTTTCGGCAGGCATGCCGTTCGGGCCATACACTGCAAACCACGACGAGGCGACCAGCGGCACACCCTGCTCGGTGGCCGTCTGTACGTCTGGCAGGGTCACCAGGCGTGTGCGGCCAGTCACCATCATGGGACGCAGTTTGCCGGCCTTGATGTGCGGCAGCAGCGGCGGTGGCGTGGTGATGGTGAAGTCCACCGTGCCGCCCAGCAGGTCGGTCAGCGCCTGGCCGGTGCCGCGGTAGGGAATATGAACCATGAATGTTTTGGTCAAATCCTTGAGCAATTCGGTGGTGACGTGCTGTAGCGAGCCATTGCCGCTGGACGCGTAGTTGACCTTGCCGGGGTTGGCCTTGGCATATGTCAAAAACTCCGCAAAAGTCGTGGCCGGAAAGTTGTTGCGCACCACCATCAGCTGTGGCGCGTCTATCAGGTTGGCGATTGGCGTCAGGTCTTTGCCGGGGTCAAAACCTGCAACAGGCTGCAGCAGCGGTGTGATGCTCTGGTAACCCGAATACTGCACCAGCAAGGTCGTGCCGTCGGCTGGCGCACGGGCAACCAGCTGGCCGCCGATATTGCCGTTGGCACCACCCCTGTTGTCCACCACCACCGAGGTGCCAAGGATTTTGCCCAGTGGCTCGGCCAGCATGCGGGCGGCGATGTCTGTGGTGCCGCCTGCGGGTGTGGGCACCACCAGCGTGATCGGCCGGCCTGCGGGCTGGGCCAAGGTGCTGCCCATAAATGAGGCAGTGCTGGCGGCTGCAGCTGCGCTGATGATCAGTTTTCTTCTTGAAATCGGGTTCATTGTTGTCTCCTGGATGGTTTGAAAATCGTTGTGATGAAGTGGTCGTCAAACCAGTTCTGAAATCTCAATCAGGTTCAAGTCCGGGTCACGGACATAAATCGAACGTATCTTTTGCGTGGCACCGGTGCGCAAGACCGGGCCTTCAGCAATCGGCCAGCCTTCGAGTTCGAGCTTTTCGATGACCTGCGCCAGAGGCAGGCTGGCGATAAAACACAAATCGAGTGCGCCCGGCACGGGCAAATGCGCCTTGGGCTCGAACTCTGCGCCCTTGATGTGCAGATTGATTTTTTGCTGGCCAAACCTGAAGGCCTGGCGTGTCACGGCTGGTGTGCCGCCCACAAAAGTCTCCAGCGTCATGCCCAGCACGCGGGTGTAAAAGTTTATGCAGGCGGCTTCATTGCTTGTGGTCAGCACCAGATGGTCAAGGTGGTCAATCACGCTGCGGCCCCGGCAAAACTCTCGCGCAGTCCGGCTACGTCGGCGGGTGCCGGATGCAAATCGGTAATGCGCCCGGCTTTGGCGACCTGGCCGGGCACCTCGTGGCCGACGATATCCGGCATCTGCCGCGCCACGGCCAGCAGTTTGGTCAGATCAATTCCGGTGTCATAGCCCATCGCGTCGAGCATGTGAATCGCGTCTTCGCTGCAGATATTGCCGCTGGCACCGGGCGCATAAGGGCAGCCGCCCAGCCCGCCCAGGGAACCGTCAAAACGGGTGATACCGCCTTGCACTGCAGCCAGCACATTGGCCAGGCCCATTCCGCGTGTGTTGTGAAAGTGCAGGGTCAATTGCAATTGCTCAAAACGCTGCTGCAAAACTTCCACCATGCGCCTGACCTGCGCCGGATGCGCCATGCCGGTGGTGTCGCAAATCGTGATGCCACGCACACCCAGGTCGGCGAAACGGCTGGCCCAGTCCAGCACATTGGCCAGCGGCACCTCACCCTCCATCGGGCAGCCAAAACAGCAGGACAAAGACACATTGATGGGTGTTTTGCCGTCCACGCGTCTGATGACTTCTGACAGCGCCGAAAAGCTGTGCGCCATGGGCATGCGCAGATTGGCCAGGTTATGGGTTTCCGAAGTGGACATCACCAGATTCAGCTCGTCGGCTCTGGCTTCCAGCGCACGTTCTGCGCCGCGCAGGTTGGGCACCAGCACCGTGTATTCAACGCCGGGCAGGCGCTGGATGCGGCCCATCACCTCTTCAGCGTCGCGCAGCATCGGTATGGCCTTGGGTGATGTGAAGGATGTGACTTCGATTTTTGCGTAGCCACATTCGCTGAGCGCATCGACCAGCGCGATTTTGGTGTCTGTCGAAATGAATGCCGGCTCGATCTGGAACCCGTCGCGTGTGGCGACTTCGTTAAAAAATATCCGTTTCATGTCTTGTCTCCAGAAATAATGCCCTTGTCCTTCAGCCCCTGAATCTGTTCAGGAGTCAAACCCAGTTCATGCAGAACCGCGTCCGTGTCCTGGCCCAGCGTGGGGGCGTTGCGTCTGTGCTGCCCAGGTGTGGCGGACAGCTTGGGCACGATGCCGGGCACAGCCAGTGTGCTGCCGTCGTCCATCTGCACACTGGTCAGCATGCCGCGCGCCTGGTAGTGCGGGTCGGCGGCAATGTCGGACACGGTGTAGATGCGGCCTGCGGGCACAGCCGCCTTGTCGAGCGCGGCCATCACTTCGTCCACCGTGCGTGTTGCTGCCCACTCGCCAATGGCTGTGTCGATTTCAGCCACCCGCGCCACGCGGCCTGCGTTGTCGGCCAGCGCCGGGTCGGCGGCCAGCTCGTCGCGGCTGATGACTTTCATCAAGCGTTTGAAGATGCTGTCGCCATTTCCGGCAATCAGCGCGTATCCTCCGTCGCTGCAAAGATAGGCGTTGCTGGGCGCAATGCCCGGCAGGGCGCTACCCGCCGGGCCGCGTACCGCGCCAAAAGCGCTGTATTCGGGCAGCAGGCTTTCCATGCAGTTAAAAACCGCCTCATACAGGGCCACATCAATCACTTGCCCCATGCCACTTGTGTGGCGGTGCTGCAGTGCCAGCAAGATGCCGATCACGCCGTGCAGTGCGGCCAGCGTGTCGCCAATGCTCACACCTACACGCACCGGCACACGGCCTGGTTCGGCGGTCAGGTGGCGCAGGCCGCTCATGGCTTCGGCTACCACACCAAAACCGGGGCGGTCGCGGTAAGGGCCGGTCTGGCCGTAACCGCTGATGCGCAGCATGATCAGGCGTGGATTGAGTTTGAGCAGCTCATCCGGCCCCAGCCCCCAGCCTTCCATCGCGCCGGGGCGAAAGTTCTCTATCAGCACATCTGCATCCAGCGCCAGCTTGCGAACAATGTCCTGCGCCTCGGGCTGTTTCAGATCAAGCGCGACAGAGCGTTTGTTGCGTGACTGAACCTGCCACCAGACCGAGGTGCCGTCCTTGAGCAGCCGCCATTTGCGCAGCGGGTCACCGGCTCCCGGTGTTTCAATCTTGATGACTTCGGCACCAAAGTCAGCCAGGGTTTTGGCGGCAAACGGCCCGGCAATCAGCTGGCCCAGTTCAAGAACCTTGAGGCCGGCCAGCGGGCCTGTGTTGGGGGTGTTGGCAGGGGAATGAGATTTTGTGTCCATGGCGGCGCAGTGTGCGGCCATGAGGGCAGGCTGTCCATTGCCTTTTTTGCTTCAAGCCTTCGTGTTTTGCGAACGCTGAGCCAGAAATTCCACAAAAGACATGATGTCCTCATCGGTTTGCCCCTGTGCCGTGGCCACCAGCAAACGGCGCTGCGCCCAGCTGTCTGCCAGTGGCCGCCAGCCGAGTTTCATGGCCTTGACAATCGGCAGGCTCGCACCTTTGGGCAATACCGCTATGCCCAGGCCAGACGCCACCATGTGGCAAACCGCGTCAAAACTGCGTACCTGCATGCGCAGTTTGAAGGGCCGGTTGGCGGCCAGTGCGGTTTGCTGCTGCTTTTGCAGCATGGCGGCACCGGCCGTCAGGCTGATCCATTCCTCGTCCAGCGTATCGACAAAAGCCAGCGGTGTTTTGCTGCCGGCCAGCCGGTGCGCTGCGGGCATCACCAGCACCAGCTCGTCGCAACGAAAAAGCTGTGTGGCCAGCCCGCTGGTGTCCGGCCCTTCGACAAACACTGCCACATCGGTACGGCCTTCACGCAGGGCGCTTACCACACCTTCGGACACCTGCTCTTCCAGGTCTATACGCACCTGCGGATGCAGCTCGGCATGACGCGCCAGCAGCGGCGGCAAAAACTGGCTGATGGCGGCGCTGCTGGCGCACAGGCTGATGTGGCGCGCAATGCCCTGGCGCAGGTCGCCGAGTTCACCGCTTAACTGCTCCATGGTTTGAAGCAGGTTCAGCCCGTGTTTGACAAACACCCGCCCCGCCGGTGTGGGCAGCAGGCCGCGTGCGTGGCGTTCAAACAGGGTGTCACCCAGCGCGTTTTCAAGCTCCCTGATGCGGCGGCTGGCTGCGGCCAGCGCCAGGTGTGACTCGCGTGCGGCGGCAGTCAGGCTGCCGGTTTGCACGCAGGTCACGGCCAGGCGAATCGATACCAGGTCAAACCTGGCCAGGTTGTAGGCAGCCATGGCCAGTCTGGTCTGGCGGGATCAGGCTTTTTTGACAGCTGGTTTTTTGGCCGCAGGCTTTTTGACGGCCAGTTTTGCTGCTGC
Organism: Pseudomonadota bacterium; assembly: GCA_040384925.1. Taxonomy (GTDB): domain Bacteria; phylum Pseudomonadota; class Gammaproteobacteria; order Burkholderiales; family Burkholderiaceae_C; genus Polaromonas. Next base: position 13,296 of record JAZKIK010000514.1, read on the forward strand.
CTGTTTGGCAATCAGTGCATCCAGGTTTTTGACGATTTCGCCCTCGATCTTGTCCTTGAAGGCACCAAGCAGAAAACCGAGTTTGGCTTTCAGTACAAAGGTTTGATCCGTCACGATCAGGTTGCCGGTCACACCCGAGCGTTTGAAGCACAGCTCATCAGAGCCATCACCTTCCTGGTAGGTGCATTCCATGTCAAATTTGGCTTCGGCATGTTCAGCCCATTTGATGGCGGTTTTGCGGGCCTGGGCCAGGCTCAGGCCGTGTTGCCGTTCGATGTGGATGTCAGCCATGGGGTATTTCCTTGTTGTTTGTTTTGAGGCGCTGATGGCGCTCGGTTTTGGGCAGATTTGCCAGTTGCCTGACCGCATCATAAAACCGCAGCCAGTCGCGGCCCTCACGCTCAAACAAGGCTTCGAAACCGGGCACCAGTTCATCATAGGCAGCCTGCGCGCCGAAAGCCGCATTGTTGGCCCGCGCCACCCAGGGGTCGTAACCCGCAAAACCGCCCCAGCTGGCTTTAAGCGCCGCGTAGTTGTCACGAAAACGCTGCATCACCGCTTCTTTTGCGATTGATTTGGGCGCTTTTTGTGTGGACTGTGCCTGCGCTGCCACATCATTTGACTCGCTGCTGGAATCGTAGACCACCTCCAGCTCACGCCTTGTGGCCAAAGCCAGTTGCTTGAAGGCCTGGCGGTGCTGGTCAAAGTCGGCGTATTCGCTGCGGTTGGCATCGCTGGCCTGGCTCAGCAACCAGGCCTTGGAGCCCAGGCGCTCCACCGCCGTGGCAAAAGACTCGTTGAACATGGTGTCGCCTGCGGCATAGACCACCTGGTGCGCCAGTTCATGAAAAATCAGCCGCGCCAGTTCGCCTTCGGGGTAGTTGATAAAGGTGTTGAGCAGCGGGTCGCCACCCATCCAGTTCATCCAGCCCAGCGTTGAATAGGCCGGCACACCATAAACCGTCACTTCCAGGCCCTCGGCCCTGAGCCTGTCTGCCTCGGCCCTGGCTTCATCTTCGTTGAAATAACCGCGATACCCGACACAGCCCGTGACCGGGAAACACCAGGTTTTCAGCATCAATGAAAATTCGGGCGCAGCCACCACATTCCAGACCACAGCACTGCGGCGCAAATCAGCAAACCGTTTGTAGCTGGAGTTGTCGGGCAGATGCAGTTCGCTTGCGGCAAATTTGCGTATGCGCTGGCTCAGGGCCAGCCGGGTTTTCAGACGCTCCGGCGTTTGTGGGTCGGTTATCACTTCATCGACCGGGCGCGCCGCATTCAGCATCTGCATATGGCCGCTGGCCGACTGCCAGTAGTAGCCAAGATTCGAGCAGCCCGACAGGCAGATGCCTGCAACTGCAATCGCCAGCACGGCGCTTATGCCTGAAAGTGTCAAAACGATGGCCTTTTTCACGTGTGTTTCATGCCGCCTGAGCTTGCGGGGCTGCTGCGCTGATATCGGCACTGACTTGCACCAGACAGTCATAAAACACCGGTCCGCGGCCCAGGTCTGTCAGATTCTGGCTCGTCAATTCGTTCACATTTGTGCCGTCCAGCCCGAACTTGCGCCACCAGATACCCAGACCATTGACGACACCGGGCCGCGCGCGTTTTGAAATCTGCGCCTTCACCCTGTAGCTGCCGCGCTGGTTAAAAACCTTGACGATGTCACCACTGTTGATGCCGCGTGCCAGAGCGTCGTCGGCATGAATCTCCAGCACTGGTTCGGTTTCAATGTCACGCAGACTTTTCACGTTGACAAAACTGGAGTTCAGAAAATTGCGTGCAGGCGGTGAAATCATGGCCAGGGGAAACTGTGCCGACGAACCCGCTGTTTCGTAATTCGGCACGTGGTCGGGCAGGCCATCAAGCCCCTGCGCCACCAGCCGGGCGCTGAAAAATTCACATTTGCCCGAGGGTGTGGGAAATCCCCCTTCGGCAAACAGCGCATCAGGCAGATTGAGGGTTGCAAAACCCTTGTCCAGCAATTCCTTGAAATCGACCTTGTCACCATACACCGCACGGCAAAGGGTTTCGTCGTCGTCCTTGAAACACGCATCATCAAAACCCATCTGCGCCGCCAGTTCACGAAAAATCTGCGTGTTCGGTTTGGCCTGTCCCAGCGGCTTGATGGCTGGGCGATTCAGCAACGCGTCGGTATGGCCGTAGGCACTGTGCGTGTCCCAGTGTTCCAGCTGTGTGGTGGCCGGCAAAACATAGTCGGCGTAGTCGGCAGTGTCGGTTTGAAAATGCTCCAGCACCACGGTAAAAAGGTCTTCACGCGCAAAACCGGCGACCACCTTGCCTGATTCGGGTGCCACGGCGACCGGGTTGCTGTTGTAGACCATCAGAGCCTCGATTTTCGGGCCAAAGGCAGCCGAGCTTTCAGCCAGTAAATCATTACCGATCGTGCTCATGTTGATGGTGCGTGGCCGGCGTCCGGGGTGGTGGCTGGCCAGCAGGTCAGGCCGCTGCAAGGCGTTTTTGTCAACCGGAAACATGCCTGATGAACTGAGCAGCACACCACCGGCCCGATGCCGCCAGGCACCAATCAGCGCAGGCAGACAGGCCACAGCCCGCGCCGCATTGCCACCGCCACGCACCCGCTGCATGCCATAGTTGAGGCGAATCGCTGCGGGCTGCCGGTTGACAAAACTCTGGCCATAGTCCCGCGCCAGCGAGCGTATCTGCCGGGCCGGCACACCGCAGACTTCGGCTGCACGCTCTGGCGGCCACTGCAAGGCGCGCTCTTTTAATGCCTGCCAGCCCAGCGTGTATCTGGCGATGTAGTCGTGGTCAAGCCAGTTGTTTGTGATCAGCTCAAACATCAGCGCCAACGCCAGGGCGGCATCTGTGCCAGGCAGCAGTGCAATGTGTTCGTGGCATTTTTCAGCGGTTTCGCTTTTGCGCGGGTCAATACAGACGATTTTTGCGCCATCACGTTTGGCTTGCTGCACATGACGCCAGAAGTGCAGGTTGCTGCCTATCGAGTTGCTGCCCCAGATGATGATGAGTTTTGATTCGGCAAAAAACTCTACCTTCATGCCAACCTTGCCACCCAGAGTCTGGGTAAAACCTTCACCGCCCGCCGTGGCGCAAATCGTGCGGTCCAGAAACGACGCACCGAGCCGGTTAAAAAAACGCGCCGCCATGCTTTCACCCTGCACCTGGCCCATGGTGCCGGCATAGCTGTAGGGGACGATGGCCTCGGGGTTGCTGGCGGCTATGGTTTTAAGGCGCGCGGCAATGTCGGCCAGCGCAGCTTCCCAACTGACAGGCTCAAACTGCCCGGTGCCCTTGGGACCAACCCGTTTGAGCGGCAACAGCAGGCGCTCGGGGTGGTAGCTGCGTTCGGTATAACGCGACACCTTGTTGCATAAAACGCCACCGGTTTGCGGGTGATCGGGGTTGCCCTGCACCTTGATGGCGATGCCGTCCTTGACCGTGGTGATGAGCGAGCAGGTATCAGGACAGTCATGGGGACAGGCACCACGCACCTGGCTTGTGGATGCTGTCGCCAAGGTGTCAGCGCTGGTGTTTGGTGTCATGCCGATTGTGAAATTTGTCATGTTTTGATTTTTACGTGAAATGGTGGGGCTGATCATGGTTTATCACGATAGGACCAAAGGTGGTTATCGGTAACATTTGGCAAGCTGCGGCATTTGGTGGCTTTGTGGCTGAATTTGCCCTTAAAAGTGAAGAATTGCCGTTTGGTTTCGTTCTGTTACCTGCAATCACCGATGAATCGGGCCAATCGACAGTTTGTGTAGGGAGAATATCAAGATGAACATCAATCGCAGAAAATTTTCAATTACCACGGGCGCGGCCATGCTGGCCGGTTTCAACACCGCCCAGGCGCAGGAAGGCAAGATCATTCTGGGCCAGTCAGCACCTTTCACCGGCCCGGCCGCACAACTGGGCATTCAGTTTTATCAGGGGGCCAAGGTCTTTTTTGACCAGCTCAACGCCCAGGGCGGCGTCAATAAACGCCTGATTGAAATCCGCAACCTTGACGATGGTTACGAGCCTGATCGCTGCGCCGAAAACACCCGCAAACTGATTGCCGAAGATGTGTTTGCCCTGTTTGGTTATATCGGCACACCCACCAGTCTGGCCGCGCTGCCGCTGGCGACCAAGGACAAGGTGCCGTTTTTTGCGCCTTTTACCGGTGCCATGGCGCTGCGTGAGCCCTTCAACAAATACGCTTTTCACGTGCGCGCCTCGTACAACGATGAAACCGCGCTGATCGTCAAACAGATGAACAGCATGGGCTTGAGCAAATTTGGCGTTTTCTACCAGAACGACGCTTATGGCAAGGCTGGCCTGGATGGGGTGACGCTTGCGTTGACGGGCCTGAACCTCAAACCGGTGCAGGTCGCCTCGTTTGAACGCAACACTGTGGATGTGGCCAAGGCCGTGGCCACACTGGTGGCGGCCAAACCCGAGGCGATTGTGCAGGTTGGTGCCTACAAGGCTTGCGCCGCCTTTATCCGGCAGGCGCGCAAGGCTGGTTATGGCGGCAACTTCTACAACGTTTCCTTTGTCGGCACACAGGCCTTGTCTGACGAGTTGGGCAAGGAAGGCGCGGGGGTGGTGGTGTGCCAGGTCATGCCTTCACCCTACAACACGGCCAAACCGATTGCGCGCGAGTTTGTCGACGCCGTCAAGGCCGCCGGCAAGGATGCGCAGGCCAACTACTCCAGCATGGAGGGTTATGTGGCTGCCAAGGTGCTGGTCGAAGGCATCAAACGTGCAGGCGCGAAGCTCACCCGCGAGTCGCTGATTACAGGTATCGAAAGTATTGGCAGCCAGTCTTTGGGCGGTTTTCAGATCAACTTCAGCTCAACAGACCATGTGGCGTCGAAGTTTGTGGAAATGTCCCTGTTGACCAGTGATGGCCGCATCATGACCTGAAGACCGTCATTGCAGTCCTGACCTGATACTGTTCACTGGGCTTCGAAACCATTCGGGCTAAGCCCGTCGACAGGTTAAGGACAGGCCCTGTCGAAGCCTCTGCCAACTGTGCGAACGGCCTGAACAGTATTGGGGCCTGACCC
>JAZKIK010000515.1:0-3502 GCA_040384925.1 Pseudomonadota bacterium
CGATTTGTCGCTGGGTGGCGGGGTTATGAGGCTGACCAGCACGATCACTATGAAACCTACCGGTACACCAAACAGGCCGGCAGAAATCGGCTCTATCCCCCACCATAGCTGAACCGGTGAGGTGATGCCAAAGGTGGCGCGCAGCCAGGGCTGGTTGCTCAGCATGTAATAAAAAGTCACGCCCAGGCCGGACATCATGCCCAGCGCAGCTGCGGTGCCGGTGGCGCGTTTCCAGAAAATCCCCAAGCTCAAGGCCGGAAAAAACGAGGCGGCAGCAAATGAAAATGCCGCTGACACCAGAAACAGGATGTCAGCCGGTTTTTGCGCCGCCACATAGGCGGCCAGCAAGGCCACCACCAGCAGCAGGATTTTGGACACCGTCACCCGGCTGACGGTAGAGGCCTTCGGGTCAATCATCTTGAAATAGAGGTCATGCCCCAGCGAGTTGGATATGGTCAGCAGCAGCCCGTCTGCAGTTGACAGCGCAGCGGCCAGGCCACCGGCTGCCACCAGGCCGGAAATGACATAAGGCAAACCAGCCAGCTCGGGCGTCAGCAGCACCATGATGTCGCCGCTCATGCTGAGTTCATTGAGCTGCAGGATATTGTCCTTGTTGACATCAGCCACTGACAACAGCGTCGGGTCAACCCGACTCCATGAATTGACCCAGCCCGGCAACTGGTCAAACGGTGTGCCCACCAGGGTCGTGAATATTTCGTACTTGACAAGCACGGCAAGCGCAGGCGCGGTGAAGTACAGCAACACGATAAACAGCAGTGACCAGGTCACCGACTGCCGGGCCTGCCGCACACTCGGAACGGTGTAATAACGCATCAGGATGTGGGGCAAGGCAGCCGTGCCAACCATCAGGCAAAAAACCAGTGCCAGAAAATTTCTGCGTGAGGTGTTGTAAAGGATTTTTTCCTGCGCCGACCCATCCGGGTCGCCGGAAAACTGGGTTGCATGTGCAGGCATGCCGTTCAGTGGCAGGGTTTTGGCGTCTGCTGCAGCCTTGGCTGCTGTCCAGGCCCTGACCGCCGCAGCTTCGTCCCTGGGCATATTGGCCACCACCTTGCCCGCCGCCGAAATCGCCGCCACAGACCCATCGCCATTTTTGAGCTGATCCAGTTGTTTGCCAGCGGCACGCCTGTCTGCCGCCAGTGCTTCAGTCGGGGTTTTGAGTTTTTCGAGCAAGACATCAGAACGCTGCTGGAATATCGCGCGAACCTGCTGCTCGGCCGGATCGACGGTCAGTTCCTTTTCACGGGCCGTGACTTTTTCAAGCTGAAAACCATACATCACCTGCGGCACCGGAACACCGGTTTGTTTGACTGACAGCCAGACCACGGGAATCAGGTAAGCAACGACCAGAATGATGTATTGCGCCACCTGGGTCCAGGTCACGGCGCGCATGCCGCCCAGAAAGGAGCAGACCAGAATGCCGCCCAAACCCAGAAAAATACCCAGCTCAAACGCCACACCGGTGAGGTAAGAGGTAATCAAGCCAACACCGTAAATCTGCGCCACCAGATAGGTAAATGAACAAAGAATGGCGGCAGCCAGACCGATAAACCGGGGCAGATGGCCACCATATCGCTCACCCAGAAAATCCGGGATGGTGAACTGGCCAAACTTGCGCAGATAGGGTGCCAGCACCAGCGCGACCAGGCAGTAACCACCCGTCCAGCCCATGATGAAGGCCAGACCGTTGTAACCCGTGAGGTAAAGCGTGCCGGCCAGGCCGATAAAAGAGGCGGCCGACATCCAGTCGGCCCCTGTTGCCATGCCGTTGTACATCGCCGGTACACGGCGACCAGCGACGTAGTATTCAGCCGCATCGGTGGTGCGGCTCATGACACCGATACTGGCATAAAGCGCTATGGTGACCATCAAAAAGATGGAGCCTATCCACAAGCGCGGCAAACCCATGCGCTCGGCAATCGCCAGCAGGGCTACAAAAAGCACAAAACCAGCGGTGTACCAGCTGTAAACACGGTCAAGCTGGGCCTTGAACTGCAGCCCGGTCAGCCTGATGCCATCACGCACGCCAAAAAAGCCAGCCACCTCAGTCCGCCTCTTCTTCCACACCATGCTCGATGTCAAGGCGATTCATATACCAGGCATAAAACCCGATGATGAGGCAGTACACACCCAAGGCACCCTGCGCCCCCATCCAGAAACTGAAGGGCCAGCCAAAAAAAGTGAAATTCAGCGCCCGCGCAAAGTAGCTGACGCCAAAAGTCACACTGAACCAGATCAGCAGCAGAACAGCAATGACGATGCGGTTTTTACGCCAGTAACGCTGGTGGTTTTCAGTGCGAAGCATGGGTGGCGAGGTAGGCAAACGGTGTCCCTGTGATGAGCACAATTGTCATCAGCGGGCTTGCCATTTGCTTACCCCGCTGCGCCAAATCAGCCGGGGTTTTCCCTTGGGAACAAGGCTCAAAAGCCTTGTTCCACATCAGGAACCAGACAACTGCTTCCAGGTGTCGATCACGGTGTCGGGGTTCAGTGAAATCGAACCTATGCCTTCATCCTTGAGCCACTGGGCAAAGTCGGGGTGGTCGCTGGGGCCCTGGCCGCAGATACCGACGTATTTGCCCTGGCGTTTGCAGGCAGCAATGGCCAGGCTCAGCAAGGCCTTGACGGCCGGGTCACGCTCGTCAAAGTCCTTGGCCAGAATCTCAAGACCCGAATCCCTGTCCAGGCCCAGCGTGAGCTGGGTCAGGTCGTTGGAGCCAATCGAAAAACCATCGAAATATTCGAGGAACTGGTCAGCCAGCACGGCGTTGCTCGGAATCTCGCACATCATGATCAGGCGCAGGCCATCCTGTCCGCGCTTGAGGCCGTGTTGCGCCAGCAGCTCGGTGACAGCCCTGGCCTGGCCCAAAGTGCGCACAAAAGGCACCATGACCTCCACATTGGTCAGGCCCATGTCGTTGCGAACCCGCTTGAGGGCTTCACATTCCATGGCAAAAGCCTCGCCGAAATCTGCGCTGATGTAACGCGCCGCACCACGAAAACCCAGCATTGGGTTTTCTTCTTCCGGCTCGTAACGCGAACCGCCAATCAGCTTGCGGTATTCATTCGACTTGAAGTCAGACAGACGGACAATCACGGCCTTGGGCCAGAAAGCCGCACCAATCGTGGCAATGCCTTCAGTCACCTTGTCCACATAAAAAGCGCGGGGAGAGGCGTGGCCGCGGGCCACACTTTCAACAGCCTTTTTCAGGTCAGCATCGATGTGCGGGTAGTCAAGAATCGCCTTGGGATGCACACCAATGTTGTTGTTGATGATGAACTCAAGCCGCGCCAAGCCTACGCCCTGGTTTGGAATCTGGCAGAAGTCAAATGCCAGTTGCGGGTTGCCAACGTTCATCATGATCTTGATGTCAATCGGCGGCATCTCGCCGCGCTGCACTTCGGTGACTTCGGTTTCCAGCAGGCCGTCATAGATGTTGCCGGTATCACCTTCAGCGCAACTGACCGTCACCAGCATGCC
>JAZKIK010000516.1:0-1523 GCA_040384925.1 Pseudomonadota bacterium
CAACCCGCTGGCCCACCAGCTCAAACAGCGCACCGGCGACCGCAACCTGAACCGGAACATGGCACCCAGTGCGATTCCGCAGGATTTTGAAGACCGTATCGCCAATGTGTTGTGCCCGCTGCTGGACACACACGATGCGCTGCTGGATCTGCACTCTTTTCATACAGGCGGCGCGCCTTTTGTGATGATTGGCCCGCCAAACAACACCGGTGCGCTCGAGCCCTTCAGCAAATCTGCCGAAGAAATGCAACTGGCCCTGCATACCGGGCCACACCGGGTGCTCGAGGGCTGGCTTGAGACCTATGCACGGGGGGTGCAGCGGCGCGTTTGTGCAGCCAATGCCGATGCAAGGGCGCAAACTCTGGTCAGCAACCCCAACTACGGTGTGGGCACAACCGAATACATGCGTTCACGCGGCGGTTATGGTGTGACACTTGAATGCGGCCAGCACGACGACCCGCAGGCGGTTGAAGTTGCCAGATTTGCGATCGGGCAGACGCTGGCCCTGCTGGGGCTGGTGGCTGCAAAACCACAGCCTGTTCCTGTGGAGCGCGAAATCCTGCGGCTGATAGATGTGACTGACCGCGCGCATGCGGACGACCAGTTGAGCCGTGACTGGCGCAGTTTTGATCCGGTTTCCAGCGGGGAAATCATTGGCATGCGGTACAGCGGTGAAGCGGTCACCGCACCCTCAGACGGCTTTGTGGTGTTTCCAAATCCTGGGGCAGAAGTGGGCCAGGAATGGTTTTATTTTGCGCAGCGCAGGTGAAGGCAGGTTCTTATAGCCAAAAACCCGCCTTCACGCGGTGCCACCCCGGACTTGATCAAGCCTTCACACGCGAAGCAAAGGTCTTGCGGAATTTCTCCACCTTGGGCCCGACCACAAAGGCGCAATAACCCTGGTTCGGGTTGTTTTCAAAATAATCCTGGTGATAGTCTTCGGCAGGCCAATAATTGGCCAGTGGCAACACTTCGGTGACGATGGGTTTGTCAAAGGTCTTGTTCTGGCTGGCTTCATGGATGAAGTCCTCAATTTCAGCCTTTTGTGCGTCATCCAGGTAATAAATGCCGCTGCGATACTGCGTGCCGGCGTCGTTGCCCTGACGGTTCAGACTGGTCGGGTCGTGAATCACGAAAAAAATTTCAAGAATTTCCTTGAGCGTGATGGCTGCCGGGTCGTATTCAAGTTTCACAACTTCATTACAACCGGTGCGGCCGGTGCAGACCTGTTCGTAGCTGGGCCGTGCGGCCTGGCCATTGCTGTAGCCGGATTCAACATCGCTGACACCGCGCACCTTGACGTAAACCGCCTCGGTGCACCAGAAGCAGCCGCCGCCTAAAACAATGGATTGGGTGGGTGAAGTCATCAAAAATCTCCAGTGAAAAGCTTTGGTCGGAAAACTCCGGCCAATCTTACGTCGCCCTGGATTCCCCTCAGGATCTGCGTTTTTTAGCAGGCCGCAGCGGACCTACCGCGCGGCGCATCAGGCGCAACAGCAGCAGGCTCACCAATGCGCCTGTCA
>JAZKIK010000517.1:0-350 GCA_040384925.1 Pseudomonadota bacterium
GTGCCATGAGGGTCAGATTCCGATTAAAACGTACTCGTTTAGCCCCCATCTCAATCGCACAGCGTCGCAATCTGATGCGTGCGCAACGCAAGGGGAACAGGCGGCAGGGCAGGAGCAGGCCATCCTTGGCGTGCTGCGTGAATGGCTTGGGCCAACACCCGCATGATGGCGTGCCAGTCGTATAAAAACTCGTGCACCACTGATCTCAGCGCCAGATGAGAAGCATCCCGCTGTTGTTCGCAAAGGTGGCACATTTTCTCGATCAAATGCGCATGGGTGCGTGATGGCGGCTCCGGGCGCAAGCTGCCTGCAACGGCCAGGCTCAAAGCCTTGTCCAGCATCTCCTTGCC
>JAZKIK010000517.1:360-1979 GCA_040384925.1 Pseudomonadota bacterium
AAAAAACGACAGGGGTTCAGCGTCCGGTCGTGAAATTCCATCATCTGGAGGCCTGCTTCCCCTTACTTTGCCGGGTGGGGGGTCTTCAGAGCCTTCCCATGCACGATCTGAAAAAAGGCCGCGCAACCAACATGCATATGCTTATGTATTCGCGTATCCTATGAAATATCCGGAGCACTGGTGCAAAGCGTTCAAACCTGGGTAATCCGTCGTTTATTCTCTGTTGCCATGAGCTATCGCCTACCGCCAACCAGCGTAAAAACACAGAAATTTATGGGTAGAAGAAACTTCGAAACAGGCTGCCTGTCACCGGCCTGGGTGCTGCAAACATGTTGACCACTCAAGGCAGCGCGCCCGGTGACGAGTGGTTCAGTCGTGCCCGCCAGAATCCTCTGGCACCCGTTCGATTGTTCTGTTTTCCTCATGCTGGCGGTGCAGCGTCGGCCTATTACGGCTGGGGTGCGGCGCTTCCAGGCGTCGAGGTATTGGCAGTCCAGTTGCCGGGGCGTGAAGCCCGCATGAGGGAATCACCCGTCACTGATTCCAAAGTACTCATTTCCCGCCTGGCCGATGCGCTGCAGCCCAGGCTGGATCGTCCGTATGTTTTTTTTGGCCACAGTATGGGCGCGCTGGTGGCATATGAGCTGGCGCTTGAATTGCGCCGCCGCCAATGCCGCATGCCTTCGCATCTGTATGTTTCCGGCAGGCGTTCGCCAACCGTGCCCGACACTGGCTCCCTTTTGCACCGCCTTCCTGACCGCGAACTGGTGCTGGAACTGAACCGGCGTTTTGCCGGAATGCCTTCTGCCATTACCGAGGATGCAGAGCTGCTGGCGCTGTTCCTGCCGATCATTCGTGCTGACGTGACCCTGCTTGAAACCCATGTTTTCACTTCCAATCCGGCACTTGAAGTCCCCACTTCTGCATTTGGCGGCGATGCGGATCCTGGAACCACGCCCGAACTGCTGGCTGCATGGCAGGCACTGATTTCGCCACCCGTCAGTGTGCGCAATTTTTCCGGCGGCCATTTTTACCTGCATCAGCACCGTGCCGATTTTCTGAGAATATTCGGTGCTGACCTGACAAAAAAACTGCAGGACATTGCGTTGACGCATGACGACAGCCGATAGGAAATCGCTGCAGCTACTTGTCACGGGGGCGCTGGCAGACTTGCTTGGACTGTCACAGGCGCAGATTGATCCGGATGAGCGTTTCAGTCATTACGGCCTGAGCTCGCTGAGCGCGGCCGCGCTGATTGCGAGTCTGTCGGCTTTGCTGGGCCGCGCCTTGCCGCCAACCCTGGTCTGGGACTACCCCAGTTCAAGCCGCCTGGCGGCCTTTCTTTCTGGTGAAACCAGCGATGTGCGCATGAAGGCCGTCAGCCCCATGGCTGACGACGAACCGGTTGCCATCATCGGCCTGGCCTGCCGGCTACCGGGTGCCGCTGACCCCGAGGCTTTCTGGCAATTGCTGATCGGTGGTGTGGAGGCGGTGGGCGAGATGCCGCGCAAGCGCTTTGATGTCGAAGCCCTGATTGACCCTGATGCCAGTGTGCCGGGCCGCATGTCCACCCGGCGAGGTGGATTTCTTGAGCAGGTTGACCTGTTTGATGCCGGCTT
>JAZKIK010000518.1:0-3791 GCA_040384925.1 Pseudomonadota bacterium
TTTTGAAATAGGCGCGGCTGCCGCCTCCCAGGTCCTCGGTGCCGCGCAGACCCCAGAGCGATGCGTCACTGGTGATGGCGGTCAGGCTGGACGAAGCGCGGGTCGGGGTGGCGCTGTAGCTCAGATGCTGTACGCCTACGTTCAGTCGGCCGTACAAGGTGACGGTTGACTGCGCATGAGCAGAAAGTGGGACGGCAGCTACAGCTGCGATGGCGAGCAGGGTTTTTTTCATCTTGTCTCCTAAAAGGTTTGTTTGAGTCACTGCACCTTGTTGCAAGTAACTGGAGCGTGAAGATACGGAGCCAGGATGATCCGCAACAGATGACGAAATCGTCGAGTTGATGTCACCGATGTATCGCTGCTGTGCCAACATGCGTCAGCGAAACCGCCAGAGGGCATGCAAGCCCATCCATGCCGGAATCCAGCGATTCAGATTCAGTGTTGCACGCGTAGTTTTGTTATCTGCCGAGCTGGCCGCTGGCCCATTAAAGTTTGCCCAGGAGACTCTTAAAACCATGAACTCAAGCACCAAACCCATCAAGATCGACATTTACAACCACGTCATGCCGCCGGCCTACCTGGAGCTGGTCAACAAACACTGCAAAGAACTCGGCATGGTCAGGCGCATGAACTCGCTGCGCATGCTGTGGGACATGGAAGCCAGAGCCAGGATGCTCGACGAGTGGCCTGAGGTTCAGCAAGTCATCACCTGCGCCGTGCCTTCACCGGAAATGCTGGGCGGCCCGGATGTATCACCAGCTTATGCACGGGTAGCCAATGAAGGCATGGCAGAAATCTGCCGCAAATGGCCTGACAAGTTCCCGGCCTTTGTTGCCTCACTGCCGATGAACAACCCTGCAGCCGCTCTTGTCGAGATGGACTATGCAATTGAAGTTCTGGGTGCCAAAGGTATTCAGGTGCTGACCAGCGTGAATGGAAGCGCCCTGGACAGCCCTGAAATTTTCGGGATTTTTGAACGTGTGACACGCAAACACGGCATGCCGGTCTGGATGCATCCCACCCGACCTGCCAGCAGGGCCGATTACCCTGATGAAGACAAGTCCCAATACGAAATCTGGCAGGTGCTGGGTTGGCCTGTCGAAACCAGTGTGGCCATGGCGCGCATGGTTTTTTCAGGTTTGCTGGAAAAACTGCCTGAGCTGCGCCTGATTACCCACCACTGCGGCGGCATGTTGCCTTACTTTTCCGGCCGGGCTGAAACCTTGTGGGCGCAACTGGGAAGCCGCAGTGTTGATGGTTCGGATGCCGAAGCGCTCAAGCGGCTGTCCAAACCACCAATGGACTATTTCAGGATGTTTTATGGTGACACGGTTCTGGGTGGATCAAGCTCTGCACTGCGCTGCGGTCTGGACTTCTTTGGCGCGGACCATGTGGTCTTTGCCAGTGATTGCCCTTTTGACCCTGAAGGCGGCCCCATGTTCATCCGGGAAGGCATACGCTCAATTGAAGACCTGAGCCTGTCAGAAACTGACGCACGCAAGCTGTACTTTGGAAATGCCTTCAAGCTGCTGGGGATGCACCGCGATTGCTAGAGTTGGCTCCGGGCTCATCCTGGCGAGTTTTATCGTGCGGGTGGCCAGGCCCGGTACGGGAATCTCCGGATAGTTGTTGTGGAATGGGCAGCCAACAATACCTGCCTGCTGTCCTTTAAATCTCCTTGTATGTCCGTAGTGATTCCCCGCCAGTGAAGTTCAATTCAATTCGTGATTTTTTGGCGGTGGCTGAGCGCGGCAGTTTGCGCGCTGCCGCACGTCAGCTGGGGCTGGCACAGCCGTCCATGACGCGCAGCATTCAGGAGCTGGAAAAAGAACTCGGTGTGGTGTTGTTTGAACGCCGTGCCAAAGGTGTTCAACTCACGCCCATGGGCGAAGTTTTTCTGCGACGTGCAAAAGCGGTGCGCAGCGAATTCCGGCGAGCCCAGGAAGAAATCGAGCAGCTTCAGGGTGCAACTCATGGGCACATCAGGCTGTGCCTTTCCAGTGTTGCCCACATGGCCTTGCTGCCGAATGCCCTGGGGCCTTTCAGAAAAGTATTCCCCAATGTCACGCTTGAAGTCATTGATGCTGTACTGCCCAGGGTCGAGCTTGAGCTGACGGGCGGGACGATGGATTTTTACATCGGCCCTACACATGGCGAGATTTCCAGCGAGCTGACGGTAGAAAAACTTTTTGACAATGAGCGTGTGATATTGGGTCGCAAAGGTCACCCGCTGGCCGGCGCCAAATCACTGCGTGAGCTGGCAACTGCCGAATGGGTAACCACTTCGGTAACACTCCGGGCTGAAGATGAGTTGTCACCCATCTTCAAACACTATGGTTTGCCTGTGCCCAAGCTGGTCATTCAAGGCCACTCTGCCCTGACTTTCTTTTTCTCGGTGGTGAACTCGGACATGCTGACCATGCTGCCCCAACAGTGGGCGCAGATTCCCTTGTTCAGGGAGTTTGTGCAGAGGATCAATGTGGCGGAGGTGCTGCCTGCGCCGCCCATTTGTATCGTCTACCGCACTGGCCTGCCCTTGACGCCAGCAGCGGAATACTTTTGCGACATGATCCGCAGGGCAGCCTTGCACATGAACACGCTGACACGCTGAACGCTGTTTGTTTGCTGGCGATACAAAGCCGATATCACTCCCCTGATTTCCTCATCTTGGTTTTGCTTGCACGCGGAAATATGCTGTGTGCTCACTGATTCATAGCTAGCGTGGCCTGTTTTATCCACGCACATACCAACGGAGACAAAAACCATGAGCACATCAATACACACTTCTTCTTTTCAGCCCGGTCCAGCAGACAAGGTTGCAGGCGATCTGACGGGGCGCGTGCGGCTTCCGGGCAGCAGCATCAACCATTCGCCCTTGCCCCTTATTGTTGCCCTGCATGGCGGCACTTACACATCACGCTATTTTGATATTCCCGGTGCATCATTACTGGATCGGGCCGTTGCCAATGGCATTGCTGCAGTGGCGCTTGACCGCCCGGGCTACGGCGGAAGTCCTGCATTGCCCGCAGCTCAAAGTACCGTGATCGGGCAGGCCACCTATCTGCTGACCGTGCTGGAGGACTGCTGGCGGCGTTATGGCCAGGGAACCAGGGGCATTTTTCTGATTGGCCACTCCATCGGGGGTGCCATAACGGCCAGCATCGCAGCGCAGGCCGCCAGTGGGCCGGCAACCTTTCCCCTGCTGGGAGTGGCATTGTCGGGCATGTGCCTGAAAACGCCGCCAGAGCACAAGCCCATGTGGGAAAGTCTGCCCGACACACCAACGGTTGATATGCCTGGGCCGGTCAAAGTCCAGATGATGTTTGGCCCCGCAGGCAGTTACGAGCCGGCCATGGTTGAAGCCAGCCAGGCTGCTGATTCACCCGCGCCCAAGGCAGAGCTGGTTGATATTGTCAGCACCTGGACTGACAACGCGCCTAAAACACTGGACGCCATCAGGGTGCCCGTGCATTACCGTCAGTCAGCACAAGACCCGCTGTGGATCATGAGCGCTGCCGAAGTGGACGGTTTTGCCAAGGCCCTTGCGAACTCGCCGCGGGTGGATGCCGCCATCGTCCAGCAAACCGGGCATTGCATGGATTTTCACCACTTTGGGCATGCGCTTCAGCTGCAGCAAATCGGGTTCGCCCTGCAGTGCGCCTGCGAAGCAGCATGAACACCGGCAGCATGAAAAAACGCCTGGTCTGCATCGCAGCCCTGGGTGTGTTGTCTGGGCTGACGTTCAATGCTGTTGCGCAGGGTCGTGCGCCCTTTCCCGCTAAGGCCGTGAC
>JAZKIK010000519.1:0-2317 GCA_040384925.1 Pseudomonadota bacterium
CATTTCCTTGGCCGCCTTGTTGGTAAAGGTAACTGCGAGAATACCTCCGGAAGACACCTGCCCGGTCTGGAGCAGCCACGCAATCCGCGTGGTCAGCACCCTGGTTTTACCCGACCCGGCCCCCGCCAGAATCAGGGCATGGGTGGCTGGCAGCGTCACGGCGGCCAGTTGCTCAGGGTTAAGATTTTGTAAGAGCGGCGAGTTTGGCGCGACTGAATCCGATGGACTTGAGTGACTTGATGAAAACATTCCCCATTGTAGAAAGCTGGAAGAAGACCCCATGAATCCAATAATCTGTTCAGCCATGCTGCGCGGCGCTGCTCTGCTTTTGCCCTTGCTGGCACCGCTGCAAAATGCCCTTGCCCAGTCCTCATGCTCCAGTGAGGGCCAGCCGCGCCCACTGCAGTTGATGGAGCGATTTATCAACGCCGACTGTGAAAACTGCTGGCAGGACCCGGCCACTGCCAAGGCCAAAGAGGCTTATGCCGTGCTTGACTGGGTGATTCCCGGCAGCAAGGGCGACGACGCTGCCCTGTCAGCCGTTGCCAGCCGCGACGGATTGAACAGGCTGGAAGCACTTAAAAAACCTGCACCAACAAATGCCATGACCAGCACCCTCCCCGTT
Organism: Pseudomonadota bacterium; assembly: GCA_040384925.1. Classification (GTDB taxonomy): domain Bacteria; phylum Pseudomonadota; class Gammaproteobacteria; order Burkholderiales; family Burkholderiaceae_C; genus Polaromonas. Next base: position 626 of record JAZKIK010000519.1, read on the forward strand.
AAAGGCATTAAAAACACCACATTGCGTGTAGCCCACGGCATAGCGCTTTCAGGTTACATCGGTGCGTCAATTGAACTCAAACCGGTTCCCGCCGCCGCCAGAGGCAAGCAACTGACATCATGGCTGGCGCTGGTTGAAACCATTCCCCAGGGTACCGAAGGCTCGCCAGTAGAAAGAAATTTGGTCAGAAATGTGTTGCAGTCCGGCTGGGACGGCCGCAAGCCGCCGGCAAAAACAGAAGAAAACCGCTTTACTGAATCCCGCGCCATGAGCGTCGCCCAGGGTGTGAATGCAGACCGGCTGCGGGTGATTGGCTGGGTTGAAGATGCCAAGGGCCAGGTTCTGGTGGCTGCGCAGTCGGGGTGTGAGGACGGGAACAAGTAGAAATCTACCGTTTGGCTGGAGCAGGCCGCCTATGCCCACGGGTGTTGGGCGGTATGTAGATGTATTTTTCATCAGCAGCCCACTTATTTTTGTCGCGCTTCCAGTCACCACAGCCACCGGGCAGATCGCAGCAGCCTGATGCCGCATCACCGACCCAGCCGAGATTGAAGTCGCAGGGAAGGTCACAGGACAGGTCACAAAACCCCGCCTGCCGCTTCGGCCTGGCGGCTGGCAAAACACTGAAGCGCCGATGTGCCACCGCACAGCGCTGCAGCCGAAGCCGCAACAAAGCCAGGCCCTGCCAAAGACCAAAACGCCGAATCACACGAAAACCCAGTTGTGAACAACTCGCGCAACCGGTGTGAAACCGGTAAGCACAGCAAAAGCCCTTGTAGGGTGACAGATAACGCTGGTAGGCGGAGATTGCCAGCAGGGCAAGCTTGTCAACGGCTTTCAAAGTCTGCATGAAGACCAACGTTTGGAGATTCTGGGTTTTGTCATGCAGGAACACCACCACACCGCCGAATGACAAACAAAACCCAAACCCCAAGCAACTTGTACTGCCACCGTGGCCAGTGGATAAACAAATACCAGACTCAAAGTACCCAGAATAAAACCAGCACTCAGATAAAGCGTTGGTTCACGACTGTATTCGGCGTACAAAGCCAGTGTCGTGGCCAGAATTACCATGTCAAAGGCAAGCCATTTGAGAAAAAGAATGACGCTTGCATCGTTGAAGGCGAAGGCGCTGCCTGGTTTTAGTTCGGCGAGGTAAGTGCGCTCATGGCTCACCAGCCCCAGATAGTCAAAAAACGACAACACCTTGCCGCCCGGAAGTGGTCCCAGCCAAGCCAGATAAGCCAGGGCATAAAACACGATACAGGCTGCCAGACCGCAAATAAAAGACGCGAACCCAAAACCCTTGGTGCCATGCGTCTCTGGTTCAAGATCTGAAGATTCCAAGTTTTTATCCCTGTTGATGAGGAAACGGTTACCTCTCTCAAATTATGTCCGGCGTTGAATCCTGAAACGCCAAAAAGAGATGTCCCGATTGATCTCAAAAAAATAAATCCAAATCCCTTAACCCCTTTCCCCAAGCTGCCCCGTTCAAGCAGCATCAGCAACACAACAAGGAAAAAATCCATGCCAAACCACCGCAATGCGCAACGCCTGGGCTTTTGCGCCGGGCAACTGCACAAATTGCTTTATGTCACGGCGTTTTGTATCAGCCTACCTGCGCTGGCGCTTAGTGTGGCTGTGCCGCCCGACACATCCGCCCGCAAAATCGCGCAGCCGCCTTTGCAGCCA
>JAZKIK010000520.1:0-1971 GCA_040384925.1 Pseudomonadota bacterium
TCTCAGGGCGGTTTGGCGGCTGCAAGCGGTTTGACGAGCTTGTGCGAGACAGCTTCAGCCTTGGTGCTGGCAGCCGATTTTGCACTGCCGCCGCTTGACGCAGCCAAAGGTGATGCGGCAGCCGATGCCCCGCTGGCGGCGGTCAGCAGGCCTTGCATGTCGGCAGCAAGACGTGGTTTGCCTATCGGTGCGGCCGCCATGCCTTTTTTCACGGCGGCCATGTCTTCTTCACTCGGGTACTGGCCCATCAGCATGTAGTCAAACACGCGGCGCGCAATCGGCGCGGCCGAACCGGCACCCCAGCCAGCATTTTCAACAATGACGGCGAGTGCGATTTTTGGGTTGTCAGCCGGGGCCAGGGCGATGTACAGGGCGTGGTCGCGCTGGTGTTCTTCCAGCTTGGCGCTGTTGTATTTGCCTTTTGCCGACATGCCAATCGCCTGGGCCGTGCCGGTTTTGCCGCCGCTGACATAACCGGCCCCGGCAAAGACCCTGGTCGATGTGCCGCCCTGCGTCACACCGACCAGCGCCTTGCGGATGATGGCCACGTTTTCGGGTTTGTAACCCAGGTCTTCAGCGGGTGCCAGCGGCATCGGGTGCATGACGCGGGTCACGGTGTCCTGTGTGCCAATCACCAGACGCGGTTTGTGCTTGACACCGTTGTTGGCCAGCACGGCCGTGGCCTGCGCCAGCTGCAGCATGGTGAAACTGTTGTAACCCTGGCCAATGCCCAGCGAGATGGTTTCACCGGCAAACCATTTTTGCTGCTCGGCTTTTTTGAAATAACCGCGTTTCCAGGCCTGGTTGGGCAACACTCCACGCACCTCACCATTGATGTCAATGCCGGTGATCTGGCCAAAACCCAGCGGCTTCATGAAGTCATGCATGGACTCCACGCCCATCTCGTTGGCCAGCGAATAAAAATAGACGTTGCTGGACTCCACAATCGCGCGGTTCATGTCCATGATGCCGCCACGTTCGTTTTCAGGGCTGCCAAAACGGCGTCCACCAAACATGTAAAAACCGGGGTCGTTGATCGTTGCTGCAGCTGAACGGGTGCCGGTTTGCAGCGCAGCCATGGCCATGAAGGGTTTGTAGGTCGAACCCGGCGGATAGGTGCCGCGCAGTGCGCGGTTCAGCAGCGGTTTGTCGATTGATTCGTTCAGCGCTTCCCAGCTTTCGGTGTCAATGCCGTCCACAAACAGATTCGGATCAAAGGTCGGTTTGCTGACAAAAGCCAGCACATCACCGGTTTTCGGATCCAGCGCCACCAGCGCACCACGACGGTCGCCATACATGTCTTCAACCAGCTTCTGCAGGCCGATGTCTATCGACAGCACCACGGTATTGCCCGGCGTGGCCGGACTGGTTGCCAGTTTGCGCACAGCCCGCCCGCCAGCCGAAGTTTCAACCTGCTCGACACCGGTGGTGCCGTGCAGCTGCTGCTCAAAACTCTGCTCGACCCCCAATTTGCCGATGTAGTCGGTGCCGCGATAGTTGCCCTCGTCGTCGCTTTCCTCGATGCGCTCTTTCTCCATCTGGTTGATGCGGCCGATGTAGCCCACCACATGGCTGCCAAGCTCACCGTAGGGATAACTGCGAAACAGCCTCGCCTTGATGTCAACACCCGGAAAGCGAAAACGCTGGGCCGCAAAACGCGCCACCTCTTCGTCAGTCAGACGGGTGCGAATCGGCAGCGACTCAAAATTTTTGGACTCTTCACGCAGGCGCTTGAAGCGGCGCTTGTCGCGCAGCTGGATCTCAATCACCTTTTCAAGCCCGGCAATCGTTTCGTCAAGATTGGCAACCTTGGACGGCGTGATCTCCAGCGTGTAAGCCGAATAGTTGGAAGCCAGCACCACCCCATTACGATCCAGAATCAAGCCCCGATTCGGCACAATCGGCACAATGGCAGTTCGGTTGTTTTCTGCCTGCTCGCTCAGGTCAGTATGGCGATAAACCTGCAGATAA
>JAZKIK010000521.1:0-3902 GCA_040384925.1 Pseudomonadota bacterium
AGCTTTGGCGACGATGCGGTGCTGGTTGAAAAGTATGCGCAGCGCCCGCGCCACATCGAGATACAGGTGTTTGGTGATACCCACGGCAACTACGTCTACCTGTTTGAGCGCGACTGCTCGGTGCAGCGCCGCCACCAGAAGGTGCTGGAAGAAGCGCCCGCACCCGGCATGACCCAGGCCATGCGGCAGCAAATGGGCGAGGCGGCTGTTTCAGCTGCGCGGGCTGTCAACTATGTGGGCGCAGGCACGGTTGAATTTATCGTAGAGCAGCGTGCTGACGGCTCCATGAATTTCTTTTTTATGGAAATGAATACGCGCTTGCAGGTTGAGCATCCTGTTACTGAAGCGATTACCGGCCTGGACCTGGTTGAATGGCAATTGCTGGTGGCTTCGGGTGAAAAGCTGCCGCTGGCACAGGATCAGTTGTGTATTGATGGCCATGCGATAGAAGCGCGTATCTGTGCCGAAACGCCAGACAACAACTTTTTGCCCGCCACCGGTAGCCTGCTGGTTTACAAAAAACCGGTGTGCAGCAGTTTTGAACGCAGCGCGTTGCGGATTGACGATGGTGTGCGTGAAGGTGATGCGATTTCGCCGTTTTATGACTCCATGGTTGCCAAGCTGATTGTTCATGGCAAGACGCGTGACGAAGCGCTGGCGCGCATGGATGCAGCACTGGCGCAAGTCCATATCGTCGGGCTCAGCACCAATGTGCAGTTTTTGCGTTATGTGGTGCGCAGCACATCGTTTGCCAAAGCCAATCTGGACACCGCCCTGATAGAGCGTGAGCGTGCCGTACTGTTCAAACAGGAACCCATTGACCTGGCCATGGCGGCTGCCGCATCAGTGGCGCAAACCCTGCTGGATGAAAAAGCCCAGGAAGGTAGCGACCCTTTCAGCCGCCGTGATGGCTGGCGTTCGCATGGTGTGGTGGTGCGCCGTTTTGACTTTGAGTTTCAGGGTGAGCCTGCCAGTGCCGAGCTGACCTATCTGCATGACGGTGCCTTGAGCCTGAACGCTGGCGGCAGCGCCGGGACGCTGGTTTTTGGCCGGGCAGGGCAGGCCATCAACATCCAGTTTGCCGGGCAGCGCCTGACGGCCAATTTATATACCCACAAGGATGTTGCGCATGTTTTTGCTGCACAGGGTGCGGCACAAATCACAGCGATTGACCGGCTTGCCCACGCGGGCGATGCGCATGCCGAAGGCGGCCGGCTGACCGCGCCCATGCCGGGCAAGGTGGTTTCATTTGCCATCCAGGCCGGTGAAAAAGTCAGCAAGGGCCAGGCGCTGGCCGTGATGGAAGCGATGAAAATGGAGCATACGATTGCAGCGCCCGCCGACGGTGTGGTGCTGGAGTTGCTGTACGCGCCCGGTGATCAGGTGGCCGAGGGCGCGGAATTGCTCAAAATGGGCGCTGGAACTTGATGTTTTTGCGCCTTTAAAACAAGGTTGATGATTTGATGTCCGAGCCCATGCGCGTAACTTTTTGCTGTACCGATACCAAAAGCCAGCCCTGGCTGGATGGTTTGCAGGCGGCACTGCCTGATGCAAAAGTCGATTTGTGGTCGCCCGGTGCAGCCCAGGCTGACTACGCAGTGGTCTGGGCACCGCCGCAGGCTTTTTTTGACGAACAGACCCGCCTCAAAGGCATTTTTAATATTGGTGCTGGTGTTGATGCACTGGTCAAGCTGCGTTTGCCGCCTGATGTGCCTGTGGTGCGGCTGGATGATGCGGGCATGTCTGTGCAGATGGCTGAATATGTCTGCCATGCGGTGATCCGGCATTTTCGGGAGCTTGATGCTTATGAAGCCGATGTGGCCGAGGGCAAATGGTCTTACCGCAAGCCGCGGTCACGGGCTGACTTTCCGGTTGGCGTGATGGGTCTGGGTGTTTTGGGCGAGCGGGTCAGCCGGGCGCTGGCGAATTTTGATTTCCCCGTACTGGGATGGAGCCGTTCGGCCAAAACCGTGGAGGGGGTGCAGTGCTTTTCAGGCGAAGAAGGTTTCAAGGCCTTTCTGGCCGCCACCCGCATCCTGGTTTGCCTGCTGCCGCTGACGCCAGACACCCAGAACATCATGCGGCATGAAACCCTGTCCAGCCTGCTGCCGGGTGCCTATATCATCAATGTGGCGCGTGGTGGGCATCTGGTGGACGATGACCTGATTGCATTGATTGATAGCGGCCATGTTGCCGGTGCAACGCTTGATGTGTTTCGCACCGAGCCGCTGCCCGCCACCCATGCGTTCTGGACGCACCCCAAGATTACAGTCACCCCCCACACCTCAGCCCGTACTCTGCGTGAAGAGAGCATTGCGCAAATAGTTGGCAAGATGCTTGCCGTCGAACGTGGGGAACCGGTTGCTGGTATCGTCGATCCCCTGCGCGGCTACTGAAGCGCAGGCCGTCGGAGTCTCATTGATGTCATCGTCCACGTCCCATCGCCTGCTTGGCATTTTTGGCTGCTTGTTGCTGGTGCCCAGTGGATTGGTCGCCTTGGGAGCGCTCTGGCTGCTCGCCTCAAGCCTGAGCCTGGGGCGTGACACACGCACTGTGGCTGGGCGGGTGGTGGCGCATGAGGCTTCACGCCTGAAGCTCGGCACCGGCCAGAAAAGCGTTGTTGAATTTTCCGCACATGATGGTCGTGCCCTGCGTGTGACCGATCCCTTGGTGCGCCAGGGCGCTGCCGTCCACAAGGTGGGTGAAAGCGTGAAGGTGCGTTACCCGATGGGAGACCCGCTGCAGGCGCAAATTATCGGCTCTGTGTTTGTGCAAGGTTTTATAGGCGGTGTGCTTTTGCTTTTCAGTGCGGTAGGCGTGCTGCTTGGCTGGCTGCTTTTGCGCTTGCGTCCACGTAGCCCGGCCGCAGCAACGACCTGAAATTGAAATGAATACTGGAACAACCATGTCCTTGCCCTCCAAAGTCAAAATTGTTGATGTCGGCCCTCGCGACGGTTTGCAGAATGAAAAAACACTGGTTCCAGCCGCCGTCAAGATCGAACTGGTACACCGGCTGCAGGACGCCGGGCTGACCGAGATTGAAGTCACCAGTTTTGTGTCGCCCAAATGGGTGCCACAAATGGCTGACAACGCCGAAGTCATGGCTGGCATCAGCCGCAAACCCGGTGTGCGTTATTCGGTGCTGACGCCAAACATGCAGGGTTTTGAGGCAGCTGTGCGTTCAAAACCCGATGAAATCGTGGTGTTTGCTGCCGCCAGCGAAGCTTTCAGCCAGCGCAACATCAATTGTTCAATTGCCGAAAGCATCGAGCGCTTCAGGCCGGTGGTGGCAGCGGCACGTGAGCAGGGCATCTACGTGCGCGGCGCGATGTCATGCACAGTGGGCTGTCCCTATGAGGGCGAGATTGCGCCCGAACGTGTCGACATGCTGGCCGGGCTGATGAAGGGCATTGGTGTGCAGCATGTGGGTGTGGCCGACACAATTGGTGTTGGCACACCGCTCAAGGTGCAACGTGCGATTGAAGCCGCGCTCAAACATTACGCTATCGATGATGTGTCGGGGCATTTTCATGACACCTACGGCCAGGCGCTGGGCAACACGCTGGCCGCGCTGCAGATGGGCGTCTGGCAATTTGACACCTCATCAGCCGGGCTGGGCGGTTGCCCCTTTGCCAAGGGCGCGACTGGCAATGTCGCCAGCGAAGACGTGGTTTACATGCTGCAAGGCATGGGCATAGAGACCGGCATTGACCTTGAAAAACTGATTGACGCTGGAAAATTCATCAGCGACTTTTTGGGTCGCAAGCCCAATTCACGCGCTGCAACGGCTTTGTTGAACAAGAGGGCGGGCTAGTCATGTGTGGTTCGGAACTCAAGGTGTTGCCTGACGGTGTTCAGCGTGTTGCCGCTGGAATGGCAACACCTCAAGTTGCCGGTGGAAT
>JAZKIK010000521.1:3912-6497 GCA_040384925.1 Pseudomonadota bacterium
TCATGCTCGACGATGCCGCACGCACGGCGCAGCAGGCGGCTGACGGGCTGGGGGTTGCGCTGGGCCAGATCGCCAAAAGCATTGTTTTCAGGCGCAAGTCTGATGACCGTGCGGTGCTGGTCGTGACCTCGGGTGACCGGCGGGTGGATGAAAAAAAACTTGAAAAAATAGTCAGCCCGGACGGCAAACGCCTGGGCCGGGCCGATGCCGAGTTTGTCAAAAGCCGGACGGGCTTTTCAATTGGCGGTGTCTCGCCGCTTGCGCATGCCACCGACGTGCTGGTGCTGGTGGATCGCAGCCTGCTGCGTTTTGAAGAAGTCTGGGCCGCAGCCGGGCATCCGCATGCGGTCTTCAAACTCATGCCGCAAGAGCTTGAGCTGCTGACTGGTGCGCCTGTGGTGGATGTGGCGGTGGATGTGGATGAAGAACAGGCCAATCGCCAGTACGCCATTGATTTGCTGACCGCTCGCGCCCTTGGAATCAGCGCAACAGCCGATATCGTCCCTTCGCCATGCATTTCTGTGTGCCGCATCCATGCCGACAGCGGTTTGTGTGAAGGCTGTTTTCGCACCCTTGGTGAAATATCGAACTGGAGCCGCTCCAGCGCGGATGCGCAGCGGCAGCTCTGGCAGGTCATCATCTTGCGTTGCGGCACTACTGCGCAAGCTCCAGCCTGAATGTTCAAAATGGTCGAGCGCCCCCGTGCTTAACGCTGGAGCACCCACCAAACCAGACCGACTCGATACCCAATCTACAGTGAGCTGGGTTATCAAGGACTATGAAAATGGAGGAGCAATATGATCTGTACGGATCAAATTTGGGAGATGGGAGGTCTGACCCCTGACCCCTTATTCCAAACAGGCAAGGGTTGGTGTTTGAATGCAAGACCTCCCCCCATTTTCTTCAAGGGTTCATGACATGAACCGCCTTCACAAGCTCGACTCATTGACGTGGTGCAGCAGGAATGGTGTGCTCACGGTTGGTGCCCGCTTCTTGCTCGTTTCTCTGGTCTTACCGACATTGGCAGCGGTCGGAGCCGCACAAGCGCAGATTCATCGATGTGAACGTGATGGCAAGGTGGTTTTCTCGGACCAACCCTGTGAGGCGGGTGCCAAGGCTTCCCAAAAAACTTACGCCGCGTCGGGGAGAAGCAGCACGCTCGACTTGCAGATCGCCGTCAATCACTATGAAGTGCAGGGCCATGACCAAGGTTCGCTGCTTCGCTCCTTGCGAGCTAACGGTCCAAATGGCTTCCATGGCTTTGCAAGCTGGAATGTCAGTTACGAATACACCACCAAGCCGGATCGCGATGCCTGCCAGATTATCAGTGTGCGGCTCAAGGTCAGCGGCAAGATTCTGATGCCACGGTGGATTGATGCATCGGCTGCACCCGTGCAACTGCAGCAGCGCTGGGGTGAGTATTACGCCGCCTTAAAGCGACATGAGGACGGCCATATTCAGCATGGGAGAGAACTTGCATTGCTGGTGAATGAACGGTTGATGGGTTTGGGCTCGCTACCCTGCGACCAGATGCAAGCGCGAACCCAGGTCGAATTTCAGCGCCTGTACGACAATTTGAAAACGCGCGATCAAGAGTACGACGCACGAACACAGCATGGAAAGTCCCAGGGCATAGCGTTGTAACCCAGGCGGAAAGAAGCGGGGTCAAGTCTTGCAATGCAACATCATTCACCCTAGCATCGCGACATGGCCAGACCGTTAAGACTTGAACTGCCCGGCGGGCTATACCACGTGACTTCGCGGGGCGAACGGCGTGAAGACATTTACTTGAACGATGCGGATCGCCGGCGCTGGCTGGATTTTCTGGGCGAGGTCTGCGTGCGTCATAACTGGCTATGCCACGCCTACTGCCTGATGGACAAGCACTTTCACATCATCATGGAAACGGTCGATGGAAACTTGAGTGCGGGCATGCGCCAGCTCAATGGCGTGTATACCCAGTGGCACAACCGAACGCATGGCCGGGTCGGCCACGTGTTCCAAGGCCGGTTCAAGGCCATCATCGTGCAGCGTGAAGCGTATTTGCTGGAGCTGGCGCGCTATGTGGTGCTCAACCCTGTACGAGCTGGCATATGCGCCATGCCCAATCGATGGCGCTGGAGCAGCTACCTTGCAATGCTTGGGCAGGCGCAAAGGCCAACTGGCTGCACACCGAATGGCTACTCTCGCAATTTGGCAGCCAGTACGCCAACGCGGTTGCTGCATACATCGACCACGTCCGAGCGGGTGTGGGTTTGCCCAGTGTTTGGGATGCCTTGCAGGACCAGCTGTATCTGGGTGACCAGACGTTTGCAGACCAGTCGCGCCAAACGCTCTCAAACCGGCTACTCAACGATTCTGAAATTCCGCGCCTTCAACGCCGCGCCCGCGTGGCACCGCTTTCAGTGTTTGCCGCCATGCCTGAAAGAAATAGCGCCATCGTGAAGGCTTATTGCACAGGCAGATACAGCCAAAAGGAAATTGCTGATGCGTTTGGTATTCACTATGCTACGGTGAGTCGAATTGTGAAAACCAAAGCTGTTTTGCCCGCCCATGATAAAACTCAGAAATGATGATGCTCAATG
>JAZKIK010000522.1:0-399 GCA_040384925.1 Pseudomonadota bacterium
AACGCGCCTGGACTACAGACCGTTTGCGCTTTCGTGGTTTGAGCGCTCCCCTGGTGGTAGGCCGATCGGTCGCAGTGGGCGACTATGCCGGATTTATCCATCTTTTGTCCCGTGCTGACGGTTCCATGCTGAATCGGCTTGCCACCGACGGTTCCGCTATTGCTGCAGCCCCCGTGCTGGCAGGCAACACGCTGATTGCGGTGACACGCAATGGTGGTGTTTACGGCTTTGTCCCTGAATGACCTTTGGGTCGCATGAATTGTTTCGATGAAACCTGTTATCGCCTTGGTTGGCCGCCCCAATGTAGGCAAGTCAACACTTTTTAACCGGCTGACAAAGACCCGTGACGCCATCGTCGCGGACTTTGCCGGCCTGACCCGTGATCGCCACTACGGCAAC
>JAZKIK010000522.1:409-2010 GCA_040384925.1 Pseudomonadota bacterium
GGGAACCACGAGTACATCGTGATCGATACCGGCGGATTTGAGCCGGATGCGCAAAGCGGCATTTATAAGGAAATGGCCAAACAGACACGGCAAGCCGTGGCTGAGGCCGATGTAGTCGTATTTGTGGTCGATGCGCGTGCTGGCGTCAGCGCACAGGATCATGACATTGCCAAATACCTCCGCAAGCTGGGCAAACCCACCATACTGACCGCCAACAAGGCTGAAGGCATGCTGGAGGGTGGCCGCTTCTCCGAATTCTTCGAGCTGGGTCTGGGTGAGGTGCTGCCTGTTTCAGCGGCCCACGGCCAGGGCATGCGTACGCTGGTTGATACGGCGCTGGCACCACTGAATCTGGCTGACCCGGACGATGAGGCTGAGGCACAGGATCCTTCCGTGATCAGGCTGGCGGTGGCTGGCAGGCCCAATGTAGGCAAATCAACGCTGATCAACACCTGGCTGGGCGAAGAGCGGCTGGTGGCTTTTGACCTGCCCGGCACGACACGCGATGCCATTTCAGTACCATTTGAGCGGGATGGCCAAAAGTTTGAGCTGATTGATACGGCCGGTCTGCGTCGCAAGGGCAAGGTTTTTGAGGCAATCGAGAAGTTTTCTGTCGTCAAAACGCTTCAGGCCATTGAAAACTCCAATGTGGTCTTGTTGCTGCTTGACGCCACACAGGGTGTGACGGATCAGGACGCCCATATTGCAGGCTACATCCTTGAAAGTGGCCGAGCAGTGGTATTGGCTGTCAACAAGTGGGATGCGGTGGATTCTTACCAGCGCGAAATTCTCGCCCGCTCCATAGAAACGCGCCTGGCATTTTTGAAGTTTGCTTCCATCCACCATATCTCCGCGATCAAACGCCAGGGGCTTGGGCCGGTCTGGAAATCCATTGTCCAGGCTCATGCATCCGCCAATCGCAAGATGTCTACCCCGGTGCTGACGCGTTTGTTGCTGGAGGCGGTGCAGTTTCAGCAACCGCAGCGCTCTGGCGTATTCCGCCCCAAACTGCGTTACGCGCATCAAGGTGGCATGAATCCGCCCATCATCATCGTGCACGGAAATTCGCTGGAGCATGTCAGCGAGTCCTACAAACGTTATCTGGAAGGGCGTTTTCGCAAGGAGTTCGATCTGACGGGCACGCCCATGCGCATTCAGATGAAAACCTCGCACAATCCTTTCACCGACAAGGAGTCGGCTTAGATGTGGTGAGGGTTCATTTCCCGGTTTGATCGGGATGCGATGTGAGTTGCAAGACCTGCGCGTGGTAAACCATGCAAGCGAATTGCGGCAAAGCAGCGTTCCTGACTACATCAGGACAAACCGGGGAACCTGTTTTTCGCCACATCCTCAGAATTACGTGCGCCGCAGCCCTACATTTACTGCGGACAAGCCGCCGGACTACAGCCATGGCATGTTTGCTGTGATAAGGTGTAGTTCTCTTAACTCTTGAACACGGAAAATATCGTGAGCAATAACAAAGGTCAGTTACTCCAGGATCCGTTTCTCAATACATTGCGTAGAGAGCACGTTCCTGTTTCGATTTATCTCGTCAACGGGATTAAATTGCAGGGCCAGATCGAGTCTTTCGATCAATATGT
>JAZKIK010000523.1:0-4900 GCA_040384925.1 Pseudomonadota bacterium
ATGACGAGGCGCGCCATGCGCTGGAGGCTTCCAGTGCAGGCGCGCTTGAACTGCCGCTGCCCGTCAAGCAGTTGATGGGCGTTGCTGCCAGGGTGATGACAAGGACGGCCCATTACATCTAAGGGATATGGAAATTTTAAAAATACCGTCATCTCCTGCGTCATCCCGGACTCGATCCGGGATCCATCGCTGATGAGTCACCAGCAGTGGCTAGAGGAGAAATCGCCACATGCGTAGGCTGACTGGATTGCGGGTCAAGCCCGCAATGACAGTGACTTGTCACGCAAAAATGGGATATTTTGAATTTCCGCATCCCTAAGTACACCTGAAACGGCCATCCAAGGTCAAAGAAACTTACCTGCGAACGAGCTGGCACCTGGCCGGAAGTGAGCCAGCAGACACTCAACTTGATTCATTTGCGGGCCTTCGAAAAGATGGTCAACCACGTCCTGCGTCAGCGTGCCGGTCGATGGAAGTTTGTTTTCAGCCTGGTATACCTGCAGGGCCTGGCGGCTCAGCTTGCCGAAAATTCCGTCGATCGATCCCGTATACAGCCCCATGGCTTTGAGCCGGACCTGGATGGATTTGATCTGCGTGATGCTGAGGGACAGTTCCTTGGCGGGCAGCGCGATAGCGGCCTGGCTGCCTCCCAATGGCCAGGGAACGAGGCTCTGCACCTTGTCAAGCCACTTGAAGCGATCCTGAAGACCCGTGGTGCCACCATTGATGATCTTGGTCACCTTGACGAAATCTCCGGTATCGCAAACAGCATTGAGCCCCTTCCACTTCCAGAAACCTGCCGCCAACCGCAGTGCTGAGCCCGGATCCATCGCCAGTTGTGGTTGATTCTCCAAGGCCGGCAGAAGCGCCGCTGCGCCCGTCTGCTGGTAGCCATCGCGCCCGGTGATCTGGATCAGTCCCCGTGCCCGGTAATTCCAGCCATCATCCGTGCCCAGCCTGTTACCCATCCTGCCGCCGTAAACCTTGTTCGCGAGCGCCTGAGGATTCCCGGCCAGCCCGACAGTCGATGCTATCGTCGGAAAGCGGCCAGGCCAAACAATCATCATCCGCTTTGCGGAGTAGTTCATGTTCTCCTCAATCAGCTGGCCGCCCGATTCGTGGCCGATCTGGGCAAGAAAAAAATGAAGCCGGTTCTGTCGGTCGGCAATGCCAAACTCGGCCAGGACGGCTGGCGAAGTATCCGCCAAGGCTGTTATCACCACATCGGGCGAAGACGGATAGAGTTGTTTGAATATCTCGCGATTCAGCATGGTTGCCTCCTTTAAAACTCAATGGTTTTTATTTTGGTATTAGTATGGAGCAAACATGTAGTCGCCGCAAGCTGTGACACCCAGATCAGCTTTTTTGAATCTGTTCGTTCCCGCTATTTGGGCTGCATGCGTATAGCGCCATCAAGCCGTATCACTTCGCCATTAAGCATTTCGTTTTCAATGATGTGCCTGGCCAGGGCGGCAAATTCTGCGGGGCGGCCCAGCCGTGGCGGAAAGGGCACCATGCGGCCGATTTCGTCCTTCAGCGTTTTGGGCAAACCGGGCTGCACCACCTGCGGCTGCAGCCAGCTTGAGGCCATGGCGCTGCGGGCTGGCGGAATAAAAGGCGTGAGGGTGGAGACCAGCAGCGGCGTTTCAAAAATGCCTGGTGCAATCGTCATGACGCGTATGCCCGAGCTGGCCAGGTCACGCGCCAGCGGCAGGGTCATGCTGGTCACGCCGCCTTTTGAGGCGGCATAGGCGGCCTGGCCGATCTGGCCGTCATAGGCGGCAACCGATGCCGTGTTGACAATCACACCGCGCTCGCCAGACGGGCCCGGGCTGGACTTGCTCATCAGCTCGGCTGCGGCACAGACCATGTTGAAGGTGCCAACCAGATTGACCTCCAGCATGCGGCGAAAGGACGCCATGGCGTGTGTGCCCTCTTTGGCAATGATTTTTTCGCCATGCACAATGCCGGCCGCATTGACCAGGCCCTGCAAACCACCAAAAGCCGACTGCGCCAGCGCCACAGCGGCGCGGCCACCGGCCTCGTCGGCCACATTGGTTTCCATGAAGCGGGTGGCACTGCCCAGCTCATGCGCCAGGGCTTCACCGCGTGCGCGGCTGATGTCCACTATGACAACCCTGGCACCCTGCTCCACCAGCAACCTGACGGTGGCTTCGCCCAGACCGGATGCACCGCCGGTAACCAGAAATACATTGCCGCTGATTTGCATCTTGCAAAAACCTTTTTGGATGAATGAATGACTAAATGACTGGCCTTGCGCAGAAAAACTCATGTCCCCAATCAAACCGCCTTTTTTGGTGAGCTTTCGGCTTTATTGGGGAGTGCATGATGTTGAAGATAACTGGCGGTGCCCGGCTTGCCGGGTAACGCCCGGTTGATTGAAGGCTTGGACGAGGCCGCTACGCGGAGTAGACCTCGCCCATCCTGACGCGATTTTTTCTGCACGCTCACCCTCTTCAATTCCGATGGAGTGATTCTGCAACATTTCGTGAGTTCCATCTGGGCAACGCACCATTGCAATGATGGCCGGAAATCATCGCCACCGCCGGGCCTGGATCATCCCAAGGCCCTTCGCGGGCGATGTCGCGGAAAAAGATAATTTCAGAGGCGCAAGGTCTGGGTCGGGCTCGTCCAACAATCGATGCAGATCGTGGCTTCGCACGATCTAACCTTACTCGTTAGGCGTTGTTGCGTGAAAGGGCATGCCTATTTGCACCGACCAAGTACCTTCCTGACTTCAGAAACAAAGAGGTCCGCGTCTCGTTGGTCCTGAGGGGTCTCTGCATTGAGCGTGATACGAAGCTTGACGAAGTTGCCGTTGATCGCGGTTAGATAGGTATATGCCTTCAGAGTTGTTTGGCCATCAAGATCCATCATGTAGCTGCGCCAGAGAAACTGAGGTCCGCAGCCAGGATACTTTGTTATTTGGGTCGGTTCTGGCGACAGAGTGACCGCCTTCGCTTGGCCAAGAGCTTCCAACGATTTGACATCTCGGATCACCTGATCGAAGTGCTTCTGAACTACTGCTGATTCTGCTCCTGCAGGAATGGATGTGAGCCCACCCGTGTAGATGAATACGGCTCCGCGCACAAAGATGCGTGGCCTCTCATACCCGTAGCTCACGCCCAAACCTTTCTGCGGAAATTCATTCTTTGATTTGAAGCGCAGATTGCCGATTTTGTCAGGAAATTGGACTTCAATCGACTGGTCATATTCGGCACAAAAGGCTAGTCCGGAAAGGCAGGAGATGAGTGCAGCGAGGATCAACGTTTTCATGATGTGGGAGTTTTTTCGACGCCTAACAATCCGCGTTTATCTGCCGCGCAGAGCTGAAATGAAAGGGCGAGGACGTGAATCGCGGCAGATTAACCATGTTGGACAGAACCGCCCGTGAAGCGGCAAGTTTGTGGGATGTTGACACCAAAGGGATTTGAATGCAGTCCCCCTCGTTTTACTGCAGATTATGGGGGATTGCGTTGCATTTTGCGAGTGCCCAGATCAACGGAACAGGAGCACGTCGCAGGAGTCGCCACGACTTGAAAGGTCGGCCACGATATTCGTGAGGAGCACCGAATCAGCACGTACCCAGGCGGCGTTCATTGTGAACCGGCCGTGGACTGTGATTAGCGCGACTTGTGCAATGACAATGAAAGCTAACGCCGCCGCTCAACCGACGCCGGTCAGATGCAGCGGCCTGTTGGACCGCAGGAACGCCGCACGCACAACATAGTGCCCTTTCGGCGACAACGATGCGGGTGGGTCAGCTACGACCGCAGCAAGATCGATGGATCCATCTTCACTATATTTCACCGCTCGCAGCTTTGCTGGCCAGAGGCCAAACAAAACGATTGTTGCTCCAACTTGCCTCGCCAAATCCCTGGCCTCAGCACCCACTCCCAGGAATCCCTTGCCAACGAACTCGCACCAACCCACAATTTCGTGCCCCTCCTTGCGATACTCCGATACCTCGCTGTCAAGATCGCGCGCCATTTGTACTTGAGCCTCAGGGACTGATTCGGCCGAGGCGACAAGTAGCGAGACGCCTAGCGAGGGTCGGAATGTCTCGGCAAAGCGAGAGTGCGTGACGATCTGCATGCGGCTCAACAATCCGCGTTTATCTGCCGCGCAGAGCTGCAAACAGAGGGCGAGGACGTGAATCGCGGCAGATAAACCATGTTGGACTGAACCGCCCGTGGAGCGGAAATTTGTTGGGATATTGACACCAAAGGGGATTTGAATACAGTCCCCTCGTTCTACTGCAAATTATGGTGGATTGCGTTGCACTTTGCGAGTGTGCAAATTACCAAATCTGCACCTGCAGGCCTTGTTGCTAGTGATATGGGCTTGCCTGTCGGTAAGGGCTTGGGCACGAACGCCGCAGCGAGCACAAGTCCGCACCCAACACAGCAGGAGCGCTTTTTCGAGGAATGGTTTTGGCGCTGGTTTACCACGCCGATGACAACACACCTGTTCACGGCGGCCCCCAACTGCTTTGCCGCTGTTGCGGTGCTGTGATGGTTGTCGTGCGACGACGCATCTTGCCCTTGAACGTGCCGCCGGTGCAGTGCAACCGCGAGGAGATGGCAGGCACGTAAAACTCTAGAGTATCAAAACCAGTGCACCAGTGCCCCACGGGTGCTGTGACTGGGCTCGGCCAAAAAAGTACAACACGGCTGATGGGGTCACCCAAAACGCTCCACCTGAGCCACGCGCCATTGCAATAATGGCTTGAATCATCGCCACCACCGGGCCTGGATCATCCAAAGCCCTTCGCGGGCGACGTGGCGGAAAAAGATAATTTCAGAGGCGCAAGGTCTGGGCCGGGCTCGTCCAACAATCGGTTCAGATCGTGGCTTCGCACGATCTAACCTTACTCGTT
>JAZKIK010000524.1:0-2248 GCA_040384925.1 Pseudomonadota bacterium
GCGAAGTTGCACTCCTTGGTGCGCTCGAACTCGGCCGCCTGCTTGTCGTTCATGATGGCGCGGGCCAAAGCCATGGTATGCCCGGCATTGAGCTGCTGGGTTGAAACCTTGGTGACCTTGCCGTCAACCTTCATGGCGGGCGGAAAGTCGCCGGTGATGAACAGATCGCTGCCATTGCGGCCAATCATCAGCTTCAAAAGGTCATTGATAAATTTACTGGCCTGGTCGCGTTCCATTACATGTCCTCTGGATGGGCTGGGGTTCAGTAACCGCCGGATTCTGAAAGTGGCATCGCATCAACTGCGTGGTTCTGTCAGCCGGGCACTGACAACACGCAGGCGTAAAGACAGTTTGCGTGCCAGCAGGCCAATCAGGTTGGCGGCCATCAAAGGCTCTACCGACAGCATTTCGTCAAGTGCATCTGCGCCCAGAATGGCAATGTCACATTCGGTCAGGGTGCGGCACTGCGAAAAGCGTATGCCGCTGTCCAGCAGTGACATTTCACCCAGAATGTCGCCAGGCCGGGCTTCAGTCAGGCGCAGATTCTCGCCCCAGGGCTGGACCCGGTCTACGGCAATCGAGCCGGCCAGCAGCACGATCATGAAGTTGCCGTATTCATCCTGCCGGATGACATCGCGGTCAGCCGCCACGGTGGCAAATTCAAAAAATCGCTCCATCTGCTGGATGGCCGTGACGTCAAACTTCTGCATATGCCGGTCTTTGGCCCATACTCCCTGCAGCAGCTTGAGTGCACGTGAGGCGGACAGGCGTTTGGCACCCACTTCATTGGCCCGGGCTTCCCACGGAATCAGGACTGAACTGTCATCAAGATCCATGTCCGCAAATGCGGTGGTAAACATCATGGAGTCGAGCTTGTCTTCACCCTGTTTGGGTTGCGACGAGCGTTTTAACAGGTTGAGGATGCCTTTCATGGGCGGCTCCGGGTGTTGTGCATGGTAAGTGGCAGTCTCATGAGTTGGGTGGGCTGTCTGATGAGTGCCATCAGACAGCAGGCATCATGCACCGGGGAAGTTATCAGGAATCTTGGCCTTGCCGCGCGCTTCGCTGGCAGAAATCACATTGCGTTTGACAAGTTCGGTCAGGTTTTGATCGAGCGTCTGCATGCCGACGCTGTTTCCGGTCTGAATCGACGAGTACATCTGCGCCACCTTGGCTTCACGGATCAGATTCCGGATCGCGCTGGTGCCCAGCATGATTTCGTGGGCCGCCACGCGGCCTGCGCCGTCCTTGGTCTTGCACAGGGTTTGTGAAATCACGGCCTGCAGCGACTCTGACAGCATCGAGCGGATCATTTCCTTTTCTTCAGCCGGAAACACGTCAATGATGCGGTCAATGGTTTTTGCGGCACTCGACGTGTGCAAGGTGCCAAACACCAGATGGCCGGTTTCAGCCGCCGACATTGCCAGGCGAATGGTTTCCAGATCGCGCATTTCACCCACCAGAATCGCGTCCGGATCTTCTCGCAGGGCAGACTTCAGTGCGGCGTTGAAGCTCAGGGTGTGCGGGCCCACTTCACGCTGGTTGATCAGGCATTTTTTCGATTCATGCACAAACTCGATCGGGTCTTCAACCGTCAGGATGTGGCCGTATTCGTTTTCATTGAGGTAGTTGACCATCGCAGCCAGCGTGGTTGATTTGCCCGAGCCGGTCGGGCCGGTCACCAGCACCATGCCGCGCGGTTTCATCGCCAGCTCGCCGAAAATTTTCGGTGCATTGAGCTGTTCAAGTGTCAGGATTTTGGACGGAATCGTCCGCAGTACCGCACCGGCACCACGGTTGTGGTTAAAGGCATTGACCCGAAAGCGCGCCAGACCGTCGATTTCAAAAGAAAAATCAACCTCCAGAAATTCTTCGTAATTCTTGCGCTGGGTGTCATTCATGATGTCGTAGACCATGGCATGAACCTGTTTGTGGTCCAGCGGGTCGACGTTGATGCGCCGCACGTCGCCGTGGACGCGGATCATGGGCGGCAAACCAGCCGATAAATGCAGATCGGAGGCCTTGTTCTTGACGCTGAACGCCAGCAGCTGGGTAATGTCCATCCGGGGAATCCTTGAAAGTCGAAGTTACAAACCGGTCAGGCCGGTTTACAGTTCATGATTATGACCATGATTGTGCGCAAGCTCCAGCAAGTCCGTGACCGGATTACCACGGCCTGCATGGCCGCAGGACGTCAGCCGGACAGTGTCCGTTTGCTGGCGGTTTCCAAAACTTTTGGCGCTGACGC
>JAZKIK010000524.1:2348-5059 GCA_040384925.1 Pseudomonadota bacterium
GTGGCACCTGATGAACTGCAGGCACTGGCCGCAGAAGTCTCAAAACTGCCCAATCTGGTACTGCGCGGCATGATGGCAATACCCGAACCTGCGCCTGATTTTGAGGCCGCCTGTGCTCTGCATGCCCGCGCAAAAGCACTTTTTGACCAGATAAATGCAACCGGAGTGCTGCCGGTGCCCATGGACACGCTTTCGATTGGCATGACGGCCGATCTGGAGGCTGCGATTCATTCGGGCAGCACCATGGTGCGGGTTGGCACCGCTATTTTTGGAAGCCGTTGATCAACCTTTGGGTACAGCCATGGGCTTGATGTTGCCGCAATCCGCAGCCACAAATTTTCCCGTCCCATCTACCGTGGTGGTCTGCGCCTTGCCCTGCACCTGGCTGTTGACCTTCATCTTCATGCTGTAGGCACTGTCGCTGGTAAAAATGAACTGGCCTTCGCCACTTGATGGCGGGTTGGTGCAGGTAAAAGCCATTTTCATGCCTGTGGCAGTTTTGTCGCTGATGGTGGTTTTGCAGTCGCCCTGTTGTTGCACCGGCACCTGATTGCGCTCGGCCATTTCCTTGCTGATACAGATTTTGGCCATGAAACCGCCGCCACCAGCACCCATGCTGCCAACGCCCTGCTTGGCCAGCATGTCTTCCATCATCTTGCGCTGCTCGGGTGGCATGCTGGCCATCTGCTGCTGCATCTGGGCCATGGCCTTGTCCATCTCGGGGTTGCCGCCCATCTTGCTGGTGACCTCCCACAGGCCGGGTTTCATGCTCTGCGCGCTGGCGGGCAGGGCCGTCAAGGTCATCAACACGGCGGCAGTAGCCGCAAAAACAGTTTTAAACAGGCTCATGGCAAGCTCCGGTGGTTTATTGTCTGCCGATTATTCGGCACCCTGCCGTGCCCGACAAGTGGGTTTGCCATGCAAAAAATTCAAAACCTGCGTCAAACCTCCAGAGCCAGCCGGGTGGTGCTTTTGACTTCTTCCATCACCGCATAAGTCCGCGTTTCGCGCACGCCCGGCAACTGCCACAACACCGTGCCGGCAAATGAGCGGTAGGCCAGCATGTCGGCCATGCGGGTTTTGAGCAGGTAGTCAAAACCGCCCGCCACCATGTGGCATTCCATGATTTCAGGGTGAACCTGCACCGCGGCCTTGAAGGCGTCAAACACATTGGGTGTGGTGCGGTCCAGCAGCACTTCTACAAACACCATCATGCCGGCGCCCAGCTTCAAGGGGTTCAGCAGCGCCTCGTAACCCAGGATGTAGCCGTCACGCTGCAGGCGCTGAACCCGCGCAAGCACAGCGGTGGGCGACAGCGCTACGCTTTCGGCCAGCTTGAGGTTGGAGATGCGGCCGTCACGCTGCAAAACATTCAGGATGCGCAAATCAATGCGGTCTATCTCGGGGGCTATATCGTTCATGACTAGTGATTTATTCGGAAAATACTTCAAATTTAGCGGGAAATTCATTTGACTTCAAGACAACATCAGCAGATTCGCTAGTACCTGATTTATTGATATTCCAAAGGAGCTTTCCGTGCGCAATCTTCCGCTTGAACCCCAGCGTCTGCCATTTCCTTATCTGCCCGAGGCGGGTGTGGTCTCCAATTTGTTGAGCGGTCTGATGAATCAAGGCCCCCACGCTTCGCTGCCCCCCGAGGGGGCTTTCGGCACCTTGGGGCGGCCCGGCGGTAGCCGAACTGCACTGGACTGGGCCGCTGCCGCCCATTCGGCCCAGCCCTGGGTGCAGGCCGTGCGTGACAACCCTCCGCCGTTCTGGGCGATGGAAAGCCTGCTCAAGGAATACCCGATTTCCAGCGCCGAAGGTCTGGCCCTGATGCGGCTGGCCGAAGCGCTGCTGCGTGTGCCCGATGCCGAAACCGCGATTGCCCTGACGGCCGACCAGCTAGGCCGTGCCAACTTTGACGGCAGTGGTGACAAGGCACTGGCCCGGCTGTCATCGTCAGCGATTGCCATGTCGAAAAAGTTTTTGCCACATGACGGTGCAGGCAGTGAATCGGCTGGCCTGTTTGCCAGAATTGGTGCCCGCACCGTGGTGGCCGCCACCCTGCGCGCCGTGCAGTTGCTGGGCCGCCAGTTTGTGCTGGGCCAGACGATTGGCGAGGCGATGAATGAAGCCAGCAATTCGAGAAAGAAACATGCCCCCACGCTCCCCGCTGCGCGTGGTTCGCTGCCCCCCGAGGGGGCCGTACTTGCTTGGGGCGGCCCGGCACGGCGTACACAATCCAACCTGCGCTTCAGCTACGACATGCTGGGTGAAGGCGCACGTACCGATATTGATGCGCTGCACTACCTTGAAAGTTATAAAAACGCCATCAGGGCAATAGCCACCCAGGCCCGCGGTGAATGCGCAACCGAGGTGAATGACGGCATTTCCATCAAGCTCAGCGCCTTGCACCCGCGTTATGAAGACGCCCAGCACGACCGTGTGATGGTCGAACTGATTCCGCGTGTCTGGGGGCTGTGCGAGCAAGCGGCCGCAGCCAATATCAACCTGACCGTGGATGCCGAAGAAGTTGACCGGCTGGAACTGTCGCTTGACGTGTTTGAAGCCCTGGCCGCCAAAGTGGCGCAGTTTCACCCGCAATGGCAGGGTTTTGGCCTGGCCATGCAGGCTTACCAGACCCGTTCACTTGAGCTGATACAGCACATCATCCGCATTGGCCGCAAATACAAGCTGCGCCTGATGTG
>JAZKIK010000524.1:5069-7220 GCA_040384925.1 Pseudomonadota bacterium
CTGCTTGACGCGCCCGACGCCGTGTACCCGCAGTTTGCCGGCCACAACGCAGGCACGATTGCCGCGATTCTGCAAATGTCGGCCCGCAACGCCGTGCCGTTTGAACTGCAGCGCCTGCATGGCATGGGCGAAGGCATCTTCCGCGAAGTGCTTAAAAACCCGCTGATCAGCTGCCGTGTGTACGCCCCGGTCGGCTCACACCGCGATTTGCTGGCCTACCTGGTGCGCCGCCTGCTTGAAAATGGCGCGAACTCGTCGTTTGTGCATCAGCTGGCCGATGAATCGGTAGGCATGGATTTGCTGCTGACTTCTCCGCTACGGCTGGAGCCCGAATCCTCATTGCCGCTGCCGCTTGATCTGTATGGCCCGAGCCGCAAAAACAGCGCCGGACTTGATCTGACGGTTGAAGCCATGCGCGCACCACTTCGCGCCGCGCTCAACTCGGTTGAGGTGCCTGTGGTTCCGGTTTTTGATGCTACACTGGCCGCCAGCGCAATCCAGGCAGGTGCAGAAAGCTATAAAAAATGGAGCAAAACTCCGGTCGCCGAGCGCGCAAGCGTGTTGCGCAGCGCCGCTGATGCGCTCGGAAACCAGTTGCCGAAGTTCTGCGCCCTGCTGGTCAAGGAAGCCTTCAAGACCTGGGGTGATGCCGTGTCTGAAGTGCGTGAAGCGGTTGACTTCCTGCGTTATTACGCCAATGAAGCCGAACGCATCATGGCCCCGGTTGCCTTGCCCGGCCCGACCGGCGAAACCAATGAATTGCGTCTGACGGCACGTGGCGTCTGGGTCTGCATCAGCCCGTGGAACTTTCCGCTGGCCATCTTTATGGGCCAGCTTGCCGCCGCGCTGAGCACAGGCAACGCCGTGGTCGCCAAACCCGCTGAACAGACACCTGGCGTGGCGCTTGCAGCCGTCAAACTGATGATTGAGGCCGGTGTGCCGGAAGGTGCTCTGCAACTGGCCCACGGCCCCGGTGAAACCGTTGGTGCCGCCCTGGTCGCCGCGCCTGGTGTGGCCGGTGTGGTGTTTACCGGCTCCACCCAGGTCGCCAAAATCATCAACCGGGCCCTTGCCGCCAAAGATGGTGCCATCGTGCCACTGATTGCCGAAACCGGCGGCATCAACGCCATGATTGTCGATTCAAGTGCGCTGCCAGAGCAGGTTGCCGACGCCGTGGTGCAAAGCGCATTCCGCTCCGCTGGCCAGCGCTGCTCGGCCCTGCGCCTTTTGTGTGTACACGAAAGCATCGCCGACCGAATGATTGAAATGATCCAGGGCGCAGCCAAAGAACTCAAACTGGGCAACACAGCAGAGCTGTCAACCGACGTAGGCCCGGTGATTGATCGCGAAGCCTTTGACAACATTGAAAAACATGTCAAAAGGTTAAGCGCAGAGTCAAAGGTGCTTGTTGCGCAAGTTGAGGGAGCACAGCCAGCTCTCGGTTCAGGAGTCAATAAAGTGCCCAACCTGATTGCTCCTGCAGCCTTTGAAGTCAGCAGCCTGGCCAATGTCAAAGACGAAATTTTTGGCCCAGTGCTGCAAATCGTGCGCTGGGGCAGCGGCGAACTGCCCACGCCAGAAGCCGTCATGGACCAGATCAACGCGCTAGGTTTTGGTCTGACCCTCGGCATCCAGACCCGGATAGACTCTCGCGCCCAGGCCCTGGCCACCCGCGCTCATGTCGGTAACGTGTACGTGAACCGCAACATGATTGGTGCGGTGGTTGGTGTGCAACCATTTGGAGGTGAAGGTTTGAGCGGCACCGGGCCAAAAGCTGGCGGGCCGCATTATCTGTATCGGTTTTGTGCGGAGCAAACCTTGACGGTGAATACGACTGCGGCTGGGGGGAATGCGGCGTTGTTGGCTGGGTGAAGCCGTTTTTAAGCAGTTGATGCTTTGGTCGGCGTACAAACTGGCTGGCTACTCAGCATCAGCTGAGATCTGCCCCGTCCTTTGGGTTCTTCGGCGCTATTTTCTATTGATCTTTTTAGTGCGATGTCCGATTGTGATAGTGTTACCGTCCGATGCTTTGACTTTGTAGGCACTAAGCCACTCGGACATCCGCGCAATAGGGCGACGCCCCATGTCACGTTCCATCTTGCGAATACTCTCTTTGTCCAAGTACACAATGATTCCCCCATGGCCGTCGTA
>JAZKIK010000524.1:7230-22399 GCA_040384925.1 Pseudomonadota bacterium
TTCCTCACGGCCATAAAGGTCAAGAAACTGGTCAATCATTGGTGGAATTCCGCGCTGCTGAGCGCGGATTTGAGCGTGTTTAGTTTGCGGCATGACCTGCCTCGCCTTTTACATACATACCAAAGTCACCCAACAGATCCTCTAAATCGATAGTCATCAGTGACCAGAATTCGTCACTGATAGCTACGTTGAGGCTGAAAAGATTAGGCCCTTTTTTGCCAAAAGGTGCATCTGCAAAACAAGTCAGTGTGTAGAAATCCCCGTCATTTTTGCTACGAATGTGAAAGAACGGATCAAGTAAAAGTCCTTTGACATCTCCAATTGGCTTTGCTGTGGCGTAAGTTTCTTTCTCGTATTCGATGTCCAAGAAATTTAAATGAGCATCGGTAGCTACCAAAAAGAATAGGACTCGATTCACAAATGAATCACGGGGAATATTTCTCTGTTTGAGAACTTCATCCATCCGTTGAACCAGTGTTTCGTCCAAATCTAAGTTCAGCTTCACGCGGTCAGGTAGTGGGCGTTCTCGGAAGTGCCTTCGCACCTTATCTGAATTGCGAAATTTCACTTCACTGTCAAGATTTTCGATCTCACGGGTGAAAAGATCATTCAAGTAACCATCACGTTTAATGTGCATCGCTTTGAAATCGCGGTCTATGGCATCGGCAACTTTTCTCCAAAGTTGGACCATGATTCTTTTTTTTCCGGGTTTCCTATCGTTGGGTTTGTTCATTTTCATCACCAAGGTCGTTGAGGTAAACAAACGATAGTGTAAAAATTTACATAAAACTATATGTATTTTGGAATATTCAATACCTTTGACAACTAAAAAGCTTTTTGTTAAAGCACAGAAAGCACTGAACGCTATTGATTCAAGAGTAAATGTGATCTCGTCCGCTATCCCAATCCCGACAAAACCTCTGCCATCTCCCACACCCCAATAGCCTCCACATCGTTGCTGACCGGAAAGCGATCAGCGCCGCCATGAACGACAAACCGCCTGCTGGGTTTGAGGTCTTCGCAGGCTTCATAAAACCCGCGGGCGGGTTTGGCGGCGTGGCTGCGTTTGATTTCTATGGCCCAACGCTCGCCTCCCGGCAGTTCCAGCAACAGGTCAATTTCTGCGCCGCCCGAAGTACGGTAAAAACCCGGAACGGTAAAGGCTGGTGCGGCGTTGATGAGGTTTTCGATGACAAAACCCTCCCAACTACTGCCCACTACCGGGTGGCCGAGCAGGTTGTCTCTGCTGGGAATGTTGAGCAGCGCATGAAGAAGGCCGCAGTCACGAATATAAATTTTGGGTGATTTCACCAGCCGTTTTCCGCTGTTGGTGTGGTACGGCTGCAGTCTGCGCACCAGCAGCAGGTCAACCAACAAATCCGTATAGCGGCTGATCGTCTGGCTGCTGACTTCCAGCCCGCTTGCTAGGCGTGAGGCGTTGTGCAGTGCCCCCTGATTGTGAGCCAGCATGGTCCAGAAGCGTCTAAGGGTTTCTGCGGGAATGCGCGAACCGAACATGGGTACGTCGCGTTCCAGGTAGGTACGAAGCAGGTCTTTGCGCCAGTCCAGACTGTGTGCTTCATCGCTGGCAAGGAAACTGTCGGGGAAACCGCCACGAACCCACAAGGTTTCAAGTGCATTCCTGGGCACCTCCAGCACGCTGAGCGGCGTCATGTCGATATAACTGATACGACCCGCCAGGCTTTCACCACTTTGCTGCATCAAGTCGAGTGATGCGGAACCCAGCAGCAAAAAACGACCGGTGCGCTGGCCGCGGCGTCTGCCTTGGTCAATCAGCCCGCGCAGAGTTAAAAACAGGTCAGGTACACGGTGGATTTCATCTAGGATGACCAGCCGGTTTTCGTAGGCTGACAAAAAGGCGGCTGGGTTGCTGAGTTTGTTGCGATCTTCGGGCGCTTCCAGGTCAAGATACAGCGCATTTTGCTGTTCGCCAATCTGCAGGGCCAGCGTGGTTTTGCCAACCTGGCGCGGGCCAATCAAGGCGACCGAGGCTTGGCGGGACAGGGCTTTTTGAACAACTTCAAATGTTTTTCGAATTAACATCCATGCAAATTTACCATTCGATGGAGAATTTGCATAGATAAATGCCTTTGACAGGCATCAACCCGCCACCAACCCAAACGCCGGCCGCCGTGCCCCCACCAGCAAACCCCGCGCATTGACAATCTCCGCCGCCCGCCAGGGCCTGAGTTCTTCGCGCTGAGCGTCGTCGAGCCAGCCCAGTTGGTCCAGCACTTCCACTGTGGCAGCGTGCAGGGCGGTTTTGTTGGCGTCTATGATCTTGAGGGCGATGGCTTCGCCCCTGCTTTTGCTGCCTACGACCTGTACGCCGTCAGCGCCTATCTTGGTGACCCAGTCGCCCCGGCCGGCCTGCATGAAGGCGAGGTCGTTGCGGCCTGTGCCTGAGACCATGTCGGGGTGGCTGGTCATGGCTTCGCCGAGCAATTCAAAACTTTCACCGAATTCGGCATCTCGCCTGCCACTGGCAAGCCTTGCGTAGCCGCGTGCCAGATTGGCCAGCGGCATGGCGTAGTTGGGAGCCGAGCAGCCGTCAATACCCATTTTGAAGTCTTCGGCATCCATGCCGACGGCGCGGGCGATGTCGCGGCGAATCGCCTGTTGCAGCAGGTGGCCGGGTTCGGTGTAGTCATCCAGGCTCAGGCCGTACTGAACGCAATAGGCCAGAAAACCGGCGTGTTTGCCGCTGCAGTTGTTGTGGCGTTCGTCAAACACGGCGTCTGGTGGTGGTGATATTTCCAGCTGGGCAAAAATGCCGGGTACATGGCAGCCGCAGCGCAGGGCCTTGTAAGTCAGTCCGGCTTTGTCCAGCATGCCCTGGGCTTGGGCAACATGTTTGTCTTCGCCGTTGTGGCTGGCGCAGAGCAGGGCAATTTGCTGGCTGCTGAAACCAAATTGCGCGGGGCCGCCGGCTTCGGCAAATGGCAGGGCCTGCAGGGCCTTGAGGGTGGAGCGGGTAAAGCTCAGCCAGTGCGGATCACCTGCATGGGCAATCATTTTGCCTTCGGTATTAACGACGGCTACTGAGCCTAAATGCTGGCATTCAAGTGTGCCACCGCGTGTCAGTTCGATGAGGGGAATGTGCGTCATGCAGGAATTGTGGCGCAGGAAGCCGCTGAAGTCACACAGCGAGGGTCGGTTTCCGGTCTTTCACCTTCTGCATGAAGGCTTCAAGTTCATGAATTGGCAGCGCCTTGCAGAACAGGTAGCCCTGGTAACACTCGCAGCCAAAACGTGCCAGCAGGTCGCGCTGGGCTTCGTTTTCAACACCTTCGGCAATCACGCCGAGACCCAGGCTTTGCGCCAGGCCGATGATGGTGCGGGCAATCGCCGCGTCGTTGGGGTCTTTCAGGATGTCCTTGACAAAACTGCGGTCAATCTTGAGCTGGTCCAGCGGCAGGTATTTGAGGTAGGACAGCGCCGAATAGGCCATGCCAAAGTCATCGATGGACAGCGTGACGCCCAGCCGCTTGAGCATGCCCATCTTGGCTATAGTGACATCCATGTCGGTCGCCAGCAGGCTTTCTGTCAGTTCCAGTTTCAGCCGGCTGGCGTCGGTGCTGGCCCGTGCTATCACGCCCATGACCTGATCCACAAAATCAGGCTGGCGAAACTGGCGGACACTTACGTTGACGGCAATCCTCAGTTTGGCTGTCTCGGCTCGCCCGGACCAGAGTGCCAGTTGTGCACATGCCGTTTCAAGCACCCATTGGCCTATGGGCAGAATCAGGCCGCTTTCTTCGGCTTGCGGGATAAACAGGTCTGGCGTGACCATTCCCCGCTTGGGGTGTTGCCAGCGTATCAGTGCCTCAACAGCAAACATGTGCTGATCATGGCCGACTTGCGGTTGGTAAAATAGCACAAACTCCTTATTGCGCAAGGCCGCTCGCAGCTCTGTATTCAGGGCTGCGTTGGCGGTAGCCGCTGCCTGCATCAGGGGGTCAAAAAAGCACAGTGCATTTCGCCCTGATGCCTTGGCCTGGTACATGGCCAGATCTGCCTGCTTGAGCAGGTCACCGACACTGCGGTGGTGCTGGTTGAAGCAGGTAATGCCTATGCTGCAGGTGGCATGGTGCTGGTAGCCCGCCAGGTCATAGATGTCGCTGAGGGTGGTCAGGATTTTTTCCCCCACCCGTCTGGCAAAGGACTCGGCCACTGGCGGGTCGTCGCCCAGGTCTTCCAGCATGACAACAAACTCGTCTCCGCCGAGTCGGGCCACCGTGTCGCTGAGTCGCAAACAGGCTGCCAGACGTGAGGCAACCTGCTGCAGCAACATGTCACCGACTGAATGACCCAGGGTGTCGTTAAGTATCTTGAAATGGTCCAGGTCTATGAACATCAAGGCACCGATATGCGCAGGGCCACTGGTCTGGGCCAGCGCCCGGCCCAGCCTGTCCATCAACATCTGGCGGTTGGGCAACTGGGTCAGCGCATCGTAGAAGGCCAGGTGCTCGATTTCGTCTTCTGCTGCCTTGCGTGCGGTGATGTCACGTGCCACCGATACCCAGTGTGTCAGGCCACGGCTGGCATGCACGACCGGCACGATGTCCAGTTCTATCCAGAACATGTCGCCGTTTTTTTTGTAGTTGATGATTTCGGCACGCACCGGCTGCGCCTGCTCCAGCGCAGCCCGGATGCGGTCCAGTTCGCTGCGCTGTGTGCCGTGGCCCTGCAGCAGCCTTGGGGTTTTGCCAAGAACCTCCCCGCGCTGAAAACCGGTGTGTCTTTCAAAAGCATCATTGACAAACACGATGCACTGGTCAGCCGGCGCCTGTGCGTGGGCTTCCGTGATGAGCACGATGTCGTTCAGATGTGAAATACTGGTTTGCAGCAGCAGCAGCTGTTCCTGCGATTCGCGGGCCAGGGTGATGTCCCTGAGATACAGGGCCACACCTTCTTCAAACGGGTAGGCGCGCAGCTCCAGCCATTTGTTCAACCCGAGGTAGAAGTCGTCAAACTCGGTGTTCTGGCCGCTGTCGAGCACAGCTCTTATCTCGGTCTGCAGCCTGTTGTTGTCACGTGCGGCAAGTTCCTGCCATATTTCACGGCCCAGTAAAACGCTGCTTGAGCGTTGCAGCAACAGCTCGCCCTCGCGGTTGATGTAATTAAAGCAACCCATGTGATCCAGCGTGACAAAGGCCTCCTTGATGCTGCCCAGTGTGGTGCTGAGCCGCATGGTGATGCTGAGTGCCTCCTGCTCCGCCTGTTTTATGGCAGTCAGGTCCTGCATCACGCCCTGGATGCGCACGACCGATCCGGATATATCACCCAGTGCCTCCCCGGTCACACGTAACCAGACGGCCTTGCCCCGCGCCGTGACGACTTGTACCTCTTCGTCAAAGGCATAGGCGGAACTCATGCAGGCATCAATGACTACTGCCATGCGCAGGCGTGACTCGGGGGTGTAGAAGTAAAGTGGGTCTGTCCAGGCCGGGCCGGTCTGCTTATCGACTGCAAGCTCCAGCAGCGCGGCGAGCCGGCTGCTCCAGTGCATGCGGCGCGCTGGCACCTCAAATACCCAGACACAAGCACCTGTTGTGCGCTCCATCAAGTCCAGCAACTGGCGACCAGCATTGGGCGGCAGGCGCTGGCCCGCGGGCTGATCGCTGGGTGTGTGAGGGTGGTTTGACATGAGGCAAGGAACGGTGGACACGCAGCTTACGCCCATAACACGGCTAAAAAATGACTGTTCAGTCAGCCTGTACTACAAAAGGTTAAGTCCTACAACAGGGGGCGGTTTTGACTCATGCGGTGTGCCGGGAGTGAACGTCCCAATAGCGACACATGAATCCATTTGCCTATCTTCCTGACCTGTTGTGCGCTGCCCATGGTGCGGTGCGCACAGTCAATTGCCTGGACACCTCCCATGAACCAACAACTTGAACTGCTAAAAAACTGCACAGACGCCGATGATCTGAAACCCCTGCTGCATTCGATCTGCTCAAGTTTTGGAGAGGTCACGCGGCTGGATGTGCTGCTTGCGAGTCAGGTTGGCAAACGGCAGGCCCTGTGTTTCCTGCGTATGGCTACGCTGGAGCAGGAGCAGGCCCTGATGCGCGAATTGCAAATAGGGCGTTTTGGTGGTGATGTGGTCGTGATTGTGGACTTGCAGCCCAAACGCGCTGATGGCACAGAAATGTTTGCCCTCAGTTCGCGGCGTGATGCTGAAGACCCGACAGCCCGACGGCATTTTCAGCCCACCCTGCCAATGGCTTCGACCTCGGTTTCTCCCATGATTTCAAGCGTACATCAAACCCTGAAACCAAGAATGCCGCCACCACGCTTGGCGGGTCCGGCGGTGCGTGATGTCTGGTATGGCTGATTCCAGACCCGGTCAGCAGCTTTTGTAGCTGCTGCTTTTTTTTAGGGGCCGACCGCCTGCCTGCCGGTGCTTGCCTTTCCTGCTTTGCCCTCTGTCACCGGGTCAAGCAGTCTTGACCAGGCTTTCAGCCAACTCCTGCAATCGGTCAGCCTGCGCTGACCTTTAACCTTGTCTGTCCCATGCATCACATTCTTCTTGTCTCTGGCACCCGCCCCGAGATCATCAAACTGGCTCCGGTTTACCACGCTCTGCGTACGGCCCCCTGGGCCAGCGTGCAGTGGCTGCACACCGGTCAGCACAGTGACATGGCGAGCCAGATACTTGATTGTTTTGACGTGGTGCCAGACATCAGCCTGCAGCGCGAGGGCAGCAGCCTGCTGGACTTTGCCTGTGGCTGCAGACGTCAGCTCGATGCCGTGATGACTTCGAAAAAGTGGGCGCTGGTCATTGTGCAAGGTGACACCGAAAGTGCTTTTCAGGGAGCGCTGGCCGCGTTTTACAACCATGTTCCGCTGGCCCATGTCGAAGCCGGTCTGCGCACCTACAACCTTGGCAGACCTTTTCCCGAAGAGGGCTTGCGGCAAATGATCTCGCGGCTGGCGCAATATCACTTTGCGCCTACAGTCCGCGCGCAAACCGCCTTGCTGCAGGAGGGCGTCAGCAGCAGCTGTGTCCATCTGACGGGCAATACGGTGATTGACGCGCAGCAATGGACCTGTGCCCACAGGGGCGTCAAACGCCAGACGGCTGGCCGGGGGCACTTGCTGGTGACGGCGCACCGGCGCGAAAACTGGGGTGCTGACCTGGCCGAAATCTGCCACGCCATCGCCGACATTGCCAGCGCACAGCCTGAGCTGCAGGTGCTGTTTCCGGTTCATCTGAATCCGGTTGTGCAGGGGCCGGTGAATGCCATTCTGGGTGCTCTGCCAAATGTCAGGCTCTGCGCGCCGCTCGGCTATACCGATATGCAGCAGGCCCTTGCCGATGCCTGGCTGGTACTGACCGATTCCGGCGGCCTGCAGGAAGAAGCACCCACCTTTGGTGTGCCGGTTCTGGTGCTGCGCGAGGAAACCGAAAGGCCTGAGGCCGTCGAAGCCGGCTGTGCGCTGCTGATTGGCTCTGCAAGGCACGCCATTGTCAATGCAGTGAGCCGTCTGACCACCGATACCCGAACCTACTTGCAGATGTCACGCGCTGGCAACCCCTTTGGTGATGGCACCGCGTCGGCGCAGATTGTTGATGTGCTGAGCCGCAGGTTTGTGTCTGGTCTGGATGTGTCACCAACGGCAGCTGTTGCCGCCGCAAATACCTCCATCTTCAGCGAGCCCGCTCGCAGCTCTGAAGCTGCCTGAACCCGATTTTTTAGAACAAGAAGGATATTCATGAACCAGCAAGCAAGCCCGACTGTCGCTCGACAGCACAAGACCAGCCGCATGGCGCAAAACGCTTGCCTTTTGGCCGGTTTTTTGTCGCTGCTGTCGCCACTGGCGGGCGCGCAGCAGCCGGCCAACAGCCCGGCTGAAGTGTTTCAGCAGTTGAACGCCAACAACTGGGTGTCACGCGAGGTCAGCCTGTCTGAGCTGGGATTTACCGGGCCGCTGGTGTTGGGCGCGCCTGATACCCGGCGCGAGATCTATTTGCCGGTGCCGCCCAATGTGCCCTTGAGCAATGGTGAAATCAAACTCAACGCCAGTTACATGCGGGCAGACGGCGGCCGGACCAGCCTGGTGCTGTCGCTTGACAGTTACCCCGTGTCTTCCCGACCTTTTGCGCTTGAAAAAGGCGATGCCAGCCTGGTGCTGGGTGTGGACGGTTCGGCCCGGCCTGGCGGTTTTGTTCGTCTGGGGCTGAACTGGTCAACGGCGCTGGGTGCCGACTGGATTTGCGCCGATGGACGCACGCCCGGCAATGTGCTGCGGGTCGAGCCTGATTCACGTTTCAGCTACCGCTACGACGCCAGTGCAATACGTGATCTGGTCACGGCCTGGGGTGCCTTGCCTACGGTGCCGGTCATTCTGGTGTCCTCAAAAAACCTGGGCAGTGATGCTTATGACTCGGCCTGGCGAATGGGTGCCGCGCTGGAGCGTACAGGCAAACGCAGCCGTATCGTGATTTTGCCCATGGTCGGAGATGTGGTGGACCTGGAGGGTGTGAGCGTACCACCCGGCTTGCGCAATGTGCCGGGTTTTGCCGGTCTGGCTCAGGGCGGCAAATACAAGCTGAAGGACAGCGCCGAAGTCGGCGCGCTGCTTTCGCTGGGTGCCAGTGGGCCGTTTCGAGCCGATATCGTGATTGCCGACAAGGCCATCACCACCGCCATGGGTGCTGCATTTGATGCGATGCGGACGCAACTGCAGGCCGCCGCGCCAGACGCTGTTGCACCTTACGGTGAGTGGCGCAGGCGGGCGCTTGATCTGCCAGCAGGCCCCATGGTTGCCAAAGAGGTACGCCTTGCCAATCTTTTTGGCCGGCCAACCATTGTGGTGGCGGCCGATGCCGGTGCCAAGGCGGCCGGATTGTTCAGCGCCTACTGGAACAAGCTGGCGATTTCGCCCTTGATGATTGTGCAGGCGGCCGACGAACCCGTCAGTAACGCGTCTGCCGTTTCGCTCAAATACCTCGGTGGCAAACCCGGCAGTTTTGACGTGTTGGCCCATGCCGACTGGAACACCAGTTTTGACATGGGTGCAGTCGCTGCAGACGGGCGTTTGCCCGCTACGCTGGTACTTGATGTCGCCGCCTCGCCAAGTGCTGCACGCACACCGCCAGTGGTGTCCATCTTCATGAATGATGTCCTGCTGGGTGCCAAACAGATGGACGCCAACGGCAAGCGTGAACGTATCACTGCGCCCATACCGCCTTATGCGCTGGCGGCACGCAATCTGTTGAGGGTGTCATTTGTACGCCAGCTCGCCAGCGACCGCTGCCGGGAAACACCCGAAGCCTATCCGGTGTCGGTTTTGCCCAGCAGCCACATGCTGCTGGAAAAGGCCGATCCCGGCAATGACTTCAATGGCATGGTCCTGCGTTATGCCACTGGTGCCCATGTGATGGTGCCTGCCGCATATATGGCCGATTCAGCCAATACCCTGCCGCGTGTGGTGCGGCTGGCGGCCACCACGGGCGTTTCGCCTGTCAACGCCCGCTTTACCGCAGTCAATGGTGATGCCATGCCGGCAACTGGCGGGCCCTTTCTGGCGCTGGAACTGCCTTTGAAGGATCAGCCCTCCAAAATCAAGCTGGACGGTGGACGCATCGTGATGGCATCCAGTGACGACAAGGTGCTGTTCGATGCCAGCGGCCTGAATGGTGCAGGTGTGATTGAAGTGCTCAAGATAGGCGCTGATACTGGCGTGATGTACCGCAATGTCGGCACACATGCGCCGGGCATGGACAAAACCATGCTGCTGGCCCAGGGTGATGTGGCAGTGATTGGCACCGGCGGGTTGCTGACCGAGATCAACACGGCTGACCCTTCAGGTCGTGCCGTGATGGGCGGGGCGCAGAAACCCTGGATGATTTCGGGCAGCTACTGGTGGCTGCTGCCCATTCTTTGTGTCGTTGCGATGGTGATGCTGCTGGTGTTTGCCAGCCGCACACGTCGCCGCCGTGCCTCTGAAAAAGCTGATCTCTGATCATGGGCTCCGCTGACCCGACCATGCCGCTGAATCTTTTTTCAGCCAACTACTACTCGGTGCTCGAGGTCATGGCTGCTGTTGTGGCCTTGCTGATCCTGCTGTCATCGATCGATGACATCTTTATCGACATCTGGTACTGGGTGCGGCGGGTCTACCGTTCATTTACCGTGGACAGGCGCTTTACCCGCATGACTGCCAGCCAGTTGCGCGAAAAAAGCGAGCAGCCGCTGGCCATCATGGTTCCCGCCTGGCTTGAGTATGACGTGATCGCCGCCATGATTGAAAACATGGTGGAGGTGCTGGAATACCAGAACTACGTGGTGTTTGTCGGCACCTATCTGAACGATGCAAAAACCATTGAAGAAGTCGAGCGCATGCGCACCCGTTACAAGCAGTTGCACCGGGTTGAAGTGCCGCATGCCGGGCCGACCTGCAAGGCCGATTGCCTGAACTTTGTGGTGGAAGCCATTTTTGCCTATGAAAAGGACAAAGGCGTGGAGTTTGCCGGTGTGGTGTTGCACGACAGTGAAGACGTGCTGCATCCGCTGGAACTGAAGTTTTTTAATTACCTGTTGCCGCGCAAGGACATGATCCAGTTGCCCGTCGCCTCCATGGAGCGTCAATGGTACGAGCTGGTGGCCGGCACCTATATGGACGAGTTTGCCGAAAGCCACGCCAAGGACATGGTCGTGCGCGAAAGTGTTTCGGGCGTGGTGCCTTCAGCCGGCGTAGGTACCTGCTTTTCAAGGAAGGCACTGATAGCGCTGGTGGGCACCACCCGCAACAAGCCCTTCAATATTGCCAGCCTGACAGAAGACTATGACGTGGGCAACCGGCTTGGGCATCTGGGCATGGCTGCCATTTTTGGTGTTTTTCCGGTGCAGTTTAGGGTTGAGCGCAACAGCTGGTTTACAGAAACCGGCAAACGCGAGGTGAGCATCCAGATGCCTTTGTGTGTGCGCGAGTTTTTCCCCGACACCTTTCGCCAGGCCTACCGTCAGAAATCACGCTGGGTGCTGGGCATTGGCCTGCAAAGCTGGGAGCAGATCAAGTGGCCTGATACCCTGGCCGCACGTTACCTGCTGCTGCATGACCGCAAATGCACGGTGACGGCCTTTGTCAATGTGCTGGCCTATCTGCTGGTGCTTCAGTTCATGGTGATACAGCTTGGCATCTGGACCGGCTGGTGGGAGCTTTTTTACCCTTCGCTTTTTTCTGAAAACAGCGTCTGGCGCTGGCTGATTTACCTGAACGCCGCGTCACTGGTGATACGTTCCGTGCAGCGCTTTTATTTCACCACTATTTTGTACGGCTGGCGGCACGGCTTGATGTCGCTGCCGCGCATGGTGGTCAGCAACTTTGTCAACTTCATGGCGGTGGCGCGGGCCTGGCGGCTTTATCTGTCTTACCTGTTTCGGGGCCGCACACTGGCGTGGGACAAAACCATGCATGACTTCCCGACCGGTAACCAGTTGCTGCGCCGTCGCCAGCGCCTGGGCGAGTTGCTGCAGTCCTGGCAGGCCGTGGATGAGGGCAGGCTGGGTGCAGCACTGCATGAACAGACCTCTACCCACATGCCGCTGGGCCATATCCTGGTGTCCAAGGGCTGGCTTGACGAAGAAACCCTGGCCGAGGCCATTGCCTACCAGGCCGACCTGCCACGCGCCAGGCTCAGTGCCGCGCTGGTTCATCAGTATCAGGGCCGTGTATCGCCTGACCTGGGTACACGCTACAGGGCGGTCTACATAGGTGTGGATGCCGGCAACCGGCCCTTGCTGGCACTTGCCAGCCCCTTGTTGCCAGCCCAACTGGAAGAGCTGGAAGTGGTTTTTGGCACCACCCCGCGCCAGCGCATCGTGCGCGAGAGTGAGATCTCGATTGCCCTGCGCCTGCTGGCAGGTGAAGACGACAGTTTTAAAACCCTACACGATGGCTCAGCCGGCGTGCCGTTGCTGGGCGACATGCTGATCGAACAGGGCCTGCTGCAGCGCGGCGTGTTTGACGACGCCATGCAAACCTACAGACCCGACCGGCATGGGCGTGTGGGTGACTATCTGGTGCAACAGGGCGTGATCTTGCGTGAGGTGATTGAACGTGTGGTTGACCAGCAGCGCCTGATGCATGCAGAGCTGTCGCGCGCCAGGGCCTGAGAGAGAAAAGCATGATAAAAAAAACTCTCCAGACTCCCTCCACGCTGTTGACCGCTGCCTTGCTGATCGGCATGTCTGTTGCGACAGGCCTTACCCACGCGCAAACCGATTTGCCGCTGACTGGCCCGGCTTTTGAAATAGCCGATGCTGCCTACAAGGCCTATGCGCGAGGCGACTACCGCGCTGCCGCAGAAAATGCCCGCGAGGCCCTGCGCCTCAGACCGGACGTGGCATCGCTGAAAACCCTGCTCGACAAGGCCGAGGCTGCAAGCCAGGCCAGGCCGCAGACCCAACGCAATGCTGGCAGTACAGGCCGGGCGGCCAAACCGGTCGCAGAGCTGAGTCCGCCGCAGCCCTTGACAGCGCCTGCCTTGATAGATCCGGCAGCCCGTCAGGCCTTTGATGCGGCCGATGCAGCTTACAAGGCTTACAACCTTCGTGAATTTCCCCTTGCGGCAGAACGCGCAGCCGATGCCGTGCGGCTGGCACCTGCCAACCGCGACTACCGGCTGCTGCTGGTCAACTCGCTGCTGGCCTCGGACCGCCTGTCTGAAGCTGATGCCGCCATCAACGAAGCGCTGGTTCAGCCCGTGACAGATGAAGCGGCAGATACCCGTTTCGGCCGCCAGTTGCTGGTAAGGCAGGCTGAAATAAAAGATAGCCTGCGTGATCGTTCTGCGCAGGCACTGGCAACAGCTGCCTACAAATCCTTTGAGAACGGTGACTTTGCGCGTGCGGCAGAAGGCGCTGGCAAGGCAGTGGAACTGGCCCCTGCCAGCCGTGACTACCGGCAGTTGCAAGTCAGCTCCTTGTACGCGGCGGGCCTTTACCAGCAGGCAGGGCAGGCTGCCGATGCCACGATGGCAACTTTGCCGGATCTTGCAAAAGACCCGGTTTTTATCGTACAGCGCGGTTTTATCCGCCAGCGCCTGGGTCAGGACGACCTGGCCCGGCAGGACTTTGAAGCCGCGCTGGGCAGCGGCAAGCTGCCCGTAGCAACAGAAATTGGCCTGCTGGCAGACCTGGGACACCAGCAACAGGCCAGGCAGCGTTTTGACACAGCCAACACCAGCGGGGAACTGGCGCGCCTGCCTCCCGGCGAAGTGGCCTACCTTGCCGTCAGAGTGGGTGAGGATGCCCAGGCCCTGACTTATTTCAGGCGGGCCGATGCCAGCGGCAAACTGGCCAACACGGCTTATGAGGACGCAGCATTTGCTGCCCTGCGCTCCCGCCATGACGACCAGGCCATTGCCTACTTCAAACGCACGATTGACGATGCCGCAGCGCTGAAGCTCAACATGTCGCCACAGTTGCTGTTCAACACCCGGCGCGCGGTGGCCGAGGTATCCCGGGAATGGGGGCTGATCGCTTCATTGAGTTACCGGGGCGCGGTTTCGGGTCTGGGCATCAATCCCAATGCGGGTGGCGACAGCCTGCAAGGCGGCGTTGAAGCCTACTGGCGGCCTTGGGGTTATCAGAACGGGCAGTACGCAGAAGTGTTTGCGCGCGCCTTCCAGACGCTTTACAGTGAAGGCGGTGGTGCATCGGGTGGTGATACGCTGCAGGCGGCTGTCGGCATGCGCTACAAACCGCTGGCAGGCCAGAACCTGGTGTTGTCCTTCAGCCGTGTGATCTCGCGGTCCGGCGGCCGCAACGACTGGCTCGCCCAGCTTGGTTATTCAGCCGGGCGCGGCACTGACCTGCGGGTGGATGTGCCGAGCTGGTGGACGACCCGTGTTTCAGCTGAGGCGGGGCGTTATCTGTCTGCCGGGCAGACCTATGCGCTCGGTGAAGTGCAGGCAGGCAAGAGTTTCAGGCTTGGAGACAGCGGCCAGGCTGCCGATGGGCGCTGGGTTCTGTTTCCACATCTGTCACTGGCCGCCGATTACGACTCTGCTGCTGCAGAAAAAAGCGCGGCCGGCATAGGCCCTGGGCTGACAGCGCGTTACTGGTTTAACGAAGACTTCTACAACGCACCGCGTTCGTATGTCGATTTTTCCGTGCAGTATCGCGCCAGGCTGGCTGGTGCCCGGCGTGCAAAGGGATTGTTCGTGACTACTACCCTGTCGTACTGATGACACGCCGTTTTGCATTTTTGCTGATGGGACTGGCCCTGCTGATTTCCTGCGCTGACCGCGCGGTGCTGATTCCGCCTATCGCGGGCACAGTCTGGCAGCCCGACAACAGCACACTGGACCCGCGTGGCAACTGGCAGCAGACCGGAGCCACCGAATTGCTGGTGCAGTGGGCTGCAGTGGACGACACCGCCTTTGTACCAACCGAGCTGATGCCTATGGCACCGGTTCTGCCCGCCTGGCAACGCATTGCCGCTGAACCCTGGGCCGGGCAGGTCATTCTGGGTCTGGCGGGGCGGTTTGACGAAAAATCCGCACGTGCCGACATGGCTGGCCTGGTGGCCAGATCGGCGGCCCTGGCACGGCTGCCAACACCGCTCAATGTGGCAGGCTGGTATTTTCCGGTGGAAATTGACCCGACCTGGACTGAAGCGGCGGCGCTGGGGCCCTTGCTGGCGCAACTGCCGCGCCCACTCTGGATCAGCGTTTATGACAGCGCCAATGTCGGCCCTGACGCGCTGGTCGAAGGGCTGATGAAATGGTTGCCACCGGATGTGGGTGTATTTTTTCAGGACGGTGTGGGGGTTCATGCGCGTGAGGCCCATGTCGCCCGCCACTATGCCGATGTCTTGTCAGCCCGACTGGGCAAGGAGAGGGTGCGAATCATTGCCGAGGCCTTCAGGCCGCAAACCGGCGGTGGTTTTCGCAGTGCCACCATCACCGAACTGGGGCCACAACTGGCGCGTTATGCCGGTTACCGCATTTATCTTTTTGATGGCCCACACTACCTGACGGACACCCTGGTCGGACAGATTGTGGCCAAACAAAAGCCCTAGGAGCCTGTCGGGCTTAGGAATCGTCGGCTGCAAATCGACCGCAGCGGTCTATTTTTCGCCGTTTTCTTACCCAATATCTTGATATTGGGATGCGAAACCGTCAAAAACT
>JAZKIK010000525.1:0-1864 GCA_040384925.1 Pseudomonadota bacterium
CCGGTAAAGCTGATGGCGTTGATGCCTGGATGTTTGACCATGGCCTCACCAATCAAACGGCCAGAACCCATGACGAGGTTGAACACCCCGGCCGGAATGCCTGAGCGGCTGATGATTTCAGCCAGTGCCCAGGCGCTGCCAGGCACCAGGTCTGCGGGCTTGAGCACCACACAATTGCCAAAAGCCAACGCTGGCGCGATTTTCCAGGCGGGAATTGCGATTGGAAAGTTCCATGGTGTGATCAGACCCACCACACCAACCGGCTCACGTGTGATTTCAACACCTACACCGGGCCGCACCGAAGGCAGGGTTTCACCGCTCAGGCGCAAACACTCACCAGCAAAAAACTTGAATATCTGGCCGGCGCGGGTGACTTCACCCACACCTTCAGGTTTTGTTTTGCCCTCTTCGCGTGACAGCAGGGTGCCCAGCTCTTCCCGCCGGGCCAGAATTTCTGTGCCTATCTTGTCAAGCGCGTCACTTCTGGCCTGAATACCTGACGTTGACCAGGCCGCAAAGGCGGCTTGTGCGGCCTGCACAGCGATGTTCAGGTCGTCGGCGTCAGCCTGGGCGTATTCGCCTATGAGGTCTGCCAGATTGGAGGGGTTGAGGTTGGCGCTGACGCTCTTGCCTGCCAGCCATTCGCCGTTGATGAAGTTGTTGAAGGTGGTCATGGTTTGGTGGCTCCCGAGATTGAAATGGGCGTGGAAGGTGAAGTTGAATGTGCTGTGTCCGGCAGTTCAATGCGGTAAAACTGCAGTGCATTGCCGCACATCACGGCATCTTGCTGGTGCTCACCAAGGTGGCTCAGCATCTGCCACATGCTGCTTGTCAGTTGCTGGTAGCCAATGCGCAGGCCGGCCACCGGGAAGTTGCTGGCAAACATGCAGCGCTGCCAGCCGAAGATGGCCAGAGTCTCGCGCACGATGCGGGCATTGGCCAGCCAGTCCCAGGCCTGGTCGCGCAGGCCGAACTCGGACAGCTTGACATGTACATTGGCCTGGCGCGCCAGTACGGCCATGGCGTCACGCCAGCGTTTGAGGCCGTCCTCGCTGCGGTCCCAGGCAAAACCGTGGTGGTTGAGCACGACGTTCAGGTCCGGGAACTGCGCCGCCACTTCTGCGGCCTCGCACAGGTGCCATCTGGGCACACGCAAATCCCAGCTCAGGCCAAGCGTGGGCACCAGGGCCAGGCCACGCAGCCAGGTTTCGCACTGCATGCTGCCACGCTGGCCACGAACCGACTGGTCGGGGGAGGCCGATGTGACCGGTTTGCTGCGTATGCCTTTGACCAGCGGGAAACCGGCCTGTTGCTGCAGGCGCTCCTGCGTGTCGGGCTGGTCCAGCCAGG
This sequence comes from Pseudomonadota bacterium, assembly GCA_040384925.1. GTDB lineage: Bacteria > Pseudomonadota > Gammaproteobacteria > Burkholderiales > Burkholderiaceae_C > Polaromonas. The sequence goes on from JAZKIK010000525.1 coordinate 1,351, forward strand.
CATGGGCGACCACGGCATTGGGCATGCCATGCTGTTCGTGCATCTGGTGCAGCCAGCTGGTTTCCTCTAGTTGCTGGCTGCGGTCACGTTCGGCTTCGACATGTACGGTGGCGACAACATTGCAGTTGTGGCTGGCCTGCCGGTAGTCGGCTGGCAAAAAGTTGCTGCACAGCGGCTGGTAGTCACCCAGAAAAAAAGCCTGCGGCTTGTAGTCTTCCTGCAGCCAGGGGTAGTGGCCGGCTGTCAGGTCCCACAGATGGTGGTGGGCATCTACAACAGGCCGCGGCCTGTTCATGCCGCTGCTGGCGTCTGGCTGACTGGACATGTCGGCTCAGTGCTGCCAGACGTAGGATGAATCAGGCTCGCGCAGGGTTTTGATCTCCTGCTCGAACTCGAAGCTGTCCAGATTCAGCCGGCGCACGGTTTCGTCCTGGTAGGAGATGTAAACCGCTCGGTCTACCGGGTGGAAGGACAGCGCCAGCGGGTTGCTTGGCAGGGCGAAACAGCGTTGCTC
>JAZKIK010000526.1:0-6059 GCA_040384925.1 Pseudomonadota bacterium
CCGCATTCTCGCGCTAGCCATCAAATCTTGTTTGCCCCCACTTTGGTTCGGTCTCCCTGATTACGGACCGCCAGGGCATCCCGCTGATGTTTTGCGTCACCGGTGCCAACCGGCATGATTCGGTGGTCTTCGAGGAACTGGTCGATGCCCTCCCTGCTGTTGGTGGCAAGCCAGGCAGGCTGCGCCGCTGGCCCGGCAAGCTGCACGCAGACAAGGGCTACGACTTCGCCAGGTGCCGCGCTCACCTCAAGCGCCGCGGTATCGGGGACCGTATCGCCCGCAGGGGCATTGAGCGCAATGACCGGCTCGGACGGCATCGGTGGGTGGTTGAGCGCACTCATTCCTGGCTGGCAGCGTTTGGCAAGCTGCGTACCCGCTTCGAGCGTCGCATTGACATTCATGTGGCTCTGCTTTCCTTGGCCTGCTGCGTCATTTGCGTGCGACAGCTTTTGCCGTTTTGTTAGCCGCTCTAAATCTCATCACGCTTGAGAAGAAACCTTGCGCTGCATCGCCAGCAGGTAGGCATCCAGTTCCTCGATGCTGGTAAAGACCTCGTTGAGCGGCGCAACCCTGACAATTTCAAACACCTTTCGCACCTGCGGGCTTGGGTTCACAAAAGAGGTGGTGCCGCCGCGCTGGCGCATCAGCTTGCGGGTTTTGGCCAGAACCCGCAGCCCTTCGCTGGAGATGTAGACGAGTTTTTCCAGGTCCATCACAAGAATCGAGATCGCTTCGCCGATTTGTTCGGCCACAAACTGCTCAAAATCAGCTGCAGTTGAACTGTCCAGGTGGCCGTTCAGTGCAATGTGGGCACGATTGTCCGGTAAGCCATTTCTCGCATCAATCGAGATTGAAAGCTCCATTTTTATCCTTTGGCTGGTTAATCATTACTTCATGTTTCATTTCACTTGCGCCGCGACGCGCAGCCTTGTCAGGCTCAATGCAATGCTTGTTCGTGGACAACTTTCCTGCAGAGTTGAAGCCGATTTTTACCGTCGCGGTAATCGTAGTCCATTTGATCGGCGATTTTGCTGACCAGATATAACCCCAGCCCCCCAACCGGCCTGTCGGCTATGTCCTCACTCAAATCGGGAATGATGATGCCCTTGAGGGAGTCAAAAGGGTGGGAATCGTCTTCTATCAGCAGCTTGACCATACCCTCATCAAGACTCAGATGCAGTTCGATACGGGGCACAGGCTGGTCAGTCGTGCCGTAGCGGGTGATATTGAGCAGTGCTTCCTCGGCCATGAGCTGCATATCCTGTATCACGTCCAGGCCTAGCTGCTTTTCCTGCAGGCAGGCAGATATTCCCTGTTTGAGCAAATGCAGGCTGATGGGCTCGGAATTCAGTCTGATCTCCCATTCCGCCGGGGCGGGTTTACGCCTGACACTCGCGCTTGGGCTGGTTTGGTATTGCATGGCTAATAAGATCAGGTCGTCAGATTGTGCCGCACCTGCAGCATGTTGATGGCAAACTGTCTGAATCAGTGTAATAGGGGTCAGCTTCCAATCAAGCGAGGGTCTGCAGGCCAATTGAATGGTGCAACAGCGGCCAGAATTCCTCTTCCTTCCCCTGAAGGCTCAGCCACTGTCCCCAAACCACCCAAAAAACGCCGTTTCAGCATCCAGTCAGCCTTTTGCGCAATGGCTGCGGGCGCAAGCAGCAATAAATTCAATAGCGATACTGAATTCATTGGAGTTGGAGTACGCCAGCACAAACTGGCAAGTTGTAGCCGGTGGAAGCCCGGAACCGGAAAAGGAGTAGCGAGCCATCCTGGTCCCGAGTCATGCGTCTACAGCCGTGAGGGTGTGGGCGAAGCGTTGACAGGGAATGGCAGGCCTACCGCGCGCCCCCGCGATTTCTCTGCCGATTTCTCTATAAATTTTTTCAGGTCGCTGTCAGTAAGGTCGTCCAGCAGCTCTCATAATTTGCTAATTTGTGCCTGTCAAAATGTGCTTGCCTTGGCTCCTCGTCGGCTGTTCGCATGACATTCAGGTGCCAGTCAAAACTTTATTCAGGGAGGAGAAAAAAATGGGAAAGGCATATTTCTGCAGAATCAATGTGTTGTGGGCAGTGCTGGTGGCTGCATTGCTTTCCGCTTGTGGAGGCGGCGGTGATGACTCCAATGCGGCCGCTGCGGCGGACTCAAGCGTCACTCAGATAGCCGCTGCCCTTGATTCGGCCGCCGAGCCGACACAAACATGGAGTTTCGTCGCCCGTCAAGGTTTGTCTTTCACCGTGAACGCTACACAAACAGTCCGCTTCGGGACGGGCACCAACTGGATCAGCAAGTCGGTGTCTGGAACTGGCATGTGTAGCAGTGATTTCTTTGGCAAGAATCCCACGCCGGGATTAACCAAGATGTGTCAGGTGCTGGCAAGCGGTACTGCACCGATGAACGCGGTGATGGTGGACACCAGCCTCATCCCCAAGGGGACGTTTGCAGGTTGGGCTCACGACATGCTGATCCCTACAACGGAGCAGCCCACCCCGTCCGACATAGGCGCCTTCCGCACCGGTTGCCAGTTCTCGCACATGGCCTTCGACGACCCCATCGTGTACCCAGGGCAGCCCGGCAAGTCGCACCTTCACACCTTCTTCGGCAACAAGAAGACGAATGCGAACTCGACCGCCCAGAGCATTGCCACCACGGGCAAGAGCACCTGCCGCGGCGGCACGATCAACCGCTCGGCATATTGGGTGCCGTCGATGATCGATACGCGAGACGGCCGCCCCCTGACGCCCATGTTCGAAAGCAACTTCTATTACAAGACCGGTTATGGCGTGCCAGCCGCGTCGATCCAGGCCATGCCCGCCGGTTTGAGGATGGTGGCGGGCGACGCCAAGGGCACACCTGACATGCCCAGTGGTGCAGCCTTGTATGCCTGCATCTGGGATGGGGGCAACTCCAACTGGTCAAATTCAATTCCCTCATGTCCCAAGATCGGTTTTTCGTGGCTCATCCAAGGTGTGGATTTCCCGCAGTGCTGGGATGGCGTGAATCTTGATTCGCCCGACCACAAGAGCCACATGAGCAACCCCGTCGACGTCCTGGCGAACAACACGGGGCATTGCCCCAGCACGCATCCCGTCGCGATACCGGCGATCGCCTACCAGATCCTGTATGAGGTCAAGGTTTCCGATGAAACGAAGTACTGGCGGCTCAGCAGCGACAACTACGACAAAACCAAGCCTGCAGGCTACAGCGGCCACGGCGATTGGTTCAATGGCTGGAAGTCCAGGATTGTCGATGTGTGGGTGAAGAATTGTGATCGTGCGCAGATGGATTGCCATTCGCATCTTCTGGGTGACGGGCGAGCCATGGTGATTCCCTAGTGTCTGACGACGCTGCTGGCGATGTGAAGGCGTCCGACAGCGCGTGTTGGCCAGTCGGCACGGGGCCGGGGAGGCGAGCCATGCCCGCCGCCCGCCACATCATGCCCGGTCTTCGCACAGCTTGTTTGATCCTGATTGTTGCCCTGAGCGCGCTGGTGCCGCATGCGTCACAGAAGGTCTCGGGCCAACCTGACCCACAAGGCATGGCCGTGGCGGCCCCGCGCGCTACCCCAGACTTTGAAATGCAGAGAGCCGCCGTTCGGGCGTCGCTGTGCAGCGCAAGCAACGCCAAGGGGGAAGGGCTGCGCGGCAGCTATTTCCAGCAACTGCTGGATCAGGGCAAGCCTGTGCTGGTTCGCACCGACGGTGTGATCGACTTCGACGCTTCATTCGATTGGCCCACGAAGATGCCAGGCCCGCGCCCGGTGTCGGCGCGCTGGCAGGGCTGGGTCAGACCCATGGTTACCGGCAGGTACACATTCCATGCAGACCAGCAAACGGCAAACATCACCGTGGCACGACAGCTCATGACGGGGCCACGCGCCCAGGCCAACGCAAGCATCGAGTTGGTGGCCGGCCGTTTCTACCCTATCACCATGGAAGTGCGACACCTGGATCGTATCAATGGCCGCCTCAGCCTTGAATGGACGACACCCTACGGTGCCCGATTTGTGATACCCGGGGCCTTGTTGTTCATGCCGATGGACCGCGCCTCCTGAGCTGCTGCCATACAGTCCAGAAAGCGCCCCGCGAAGCACCGGTGCCACCGCCATTCCAGCCACTCAGTGACTGGAATGGACGGATTGATTTACTTCAGCCGCTTCTTCAACTCTTCCGAAGCTTGTGCCATGGCTGAACGCGTGGCGGGCAACTGGCTCAGAACGTTGAGCAGGCCGAAGTCATGGATCATGCCGTTGTAACGGGTGGAAGTGACCTCAACGCCCGCAGCGTCCAGCTTGCGTGCATAGGCTTCACCCTCGTCGCGCAGCACGTCTTTTTTCGGCGGTTTGTACCAGCGCAGGCGGCAAGCCCTTGAGTTGTGCAGCTGTTGCCAGCAAAGGAGACGCATGGATCTCCTGGCGCTGTGCCGCATCGCTCGTATAGTTGTCCCAGAACCACTTCATCATGCCCTTGGTCAGAAAATGGCCTGCCGCGAACTCGTCGTAGGACGCGTTTTCCATGTTGGCATGGGTCACGGGCCAGAACAGCACCTGGCTGCGAATTGCGGGCGTGCCTTTGCTCTTGGCCATCAGGGCGACCACAGCCGCCATGTTGCCCCCCACGCTGTTGCCCGCCACTGCCAGGCGCTTGCCATCAACGCCGATCTCAAGGCCGTTCTCGGCCACCCACCTGGTTGCGGCATAGGCTTCGTTGATGGCGACCGGATAAGGGGCTTCGGGCGACGGCGTGTAGTTGACAAATACCGCTGCCGCACCTGAACCCACCACCAGATCGCGCACCAGACGCTCGTGAGTCGGGAAGTCGCCCAGCACCCAGCCACCACCGTGGAAGAACATGAACACGGGCAGCGTGCCGGTCACGCCTGCAGGCCGCACAACATTCAGCTTGATCTCGCGGCCATCGGCCCTGATGGTCTTGCTGCTGATGTCCACCTTGGGCAAATCCAGCTTGGGACCTGCCTGTACGCTGGAGAGAACGGCGCGCGCATCGACTGGCGAGAGTTGCTCCAGCGGTTTGCCGCCACCGGCTGCCACCGCTTCAAGAAAGCCCTGAACATTGTGTTCAACGCCGGGGCTGCCTGCGGCCATGCTAAGACCGTGAACACGTTCTTGGCTGTGCGGCCAGAGCCATCGCGGAAGCTGCAAAGATTTTGATTTGGCGATTCATGATCAATTTCCTGGTATGGGTTGAAGAAAGGAGTGCTGGCGATTTGAGGAGATCTGTTGATGCGCCACGCCAACAGATGGCTTGAGAAACATTTCTAGCGATTAAATAGCACGCTATATATTGATTAAAAAAATGCGTACCAGTGCAGCAGGAGCAGGGCACGCATCAGGCATTTTTGAAAAGTCTTTCCCGCAGCAGAAACAGGTGGTCACGGATGGAGGCCAGTTCGTCTGGCGTGCATTCGGTAGCGCAGAAAACGCCCTCTGGCACAGCCTGGGCGCGCTGCTGGAGCTCGCGCCCCTGGCTGGTGAGACTGACGATGACCTGCCGCTCATCGGCCTTGGCGCGGGCACGTTCCAGCACGCCCAGGGTTTCCATGCGCTTGAGCAGGGGTGTCAGGGTTGCCGAATCCAGAAAGAGGCGTTCGCCGATCTCGGACACTGTCAGCGCATCGCGTTCCCACAAAACCAGAAGCACCAGGTACTGCGGATAGGTCACACCCAGTTCGCGCAACAGCTTGCGATAAACCTTGTTCATGCCCAGCATGGTCGAATACAGCGCAAAGCACAGTTGCTCACTCAGTAACAGTGATGCGCTGGGTTTGGGCAATGGGCCACTCTGTTTTGTAGTCATGGCTTGAATTATTGCATAGCGTGCTATTTAATAGCACGCTGCTTACAGGTTTTATTTTTCTGATTGCATGTTTTGTCGCCGCAACAGTTTCCTGTCGAGCAGCAGTTTCACCGAGCCCTCAGTAAAAAGGTCTGATGTTCGCGGGCAAGCGCGAATGCCGGCATGGCAAAGATATCTTCAGACCTCCATGGCACTACCTTAAGCGGCCAATGAAAAAGGAGGTGGGCTGAGCAAACCACA
>JAZKIK010000527.1:0-15264 GCA_040384925.1 Pseudomonadota bacterium
GAACGCAGATTGCCCAGATTCAAATCAACTGCTGATCTGCCCATTGAATTGCCAATACCAGGAAAATCGAGTGCAATTCTGGCCGGTGTCTGAATACTGAAGCCCGTAGGTAGCACGGTCAGGGGCTCAGCCAGATCCACCCGGATTATTTCAGAGCCACCCTGCACTGAGCCTGTGACGGACTGAATGGAATTTGTTGTTTGAGCCTGCGTCGATGCAGCAAAAAACCCCGCAAAAACAAGGCAAAGCCAAGCCCGCAATGTCCCATGGCCAAGCAAGCTTTGCAGCGTAGCTACAACACTACCTGCCTGTAAAACCAATGCCTGCTTATTCATTTTGTTCCCTCTTGAAGCTGTAAAGTCGCAGTTCGCTCAATCCACTCACCAGCGGCATCTTGCACAATTTCGCGCAAGGTCAGGCCGGCGTCAGTTATTTTGATGATGCGGCCGTAATTTTGACCAAGGTAGTTTCCTGTCCGAATCTGATACAACAGATTATCAACCCGCACCAGGGCCACAGGTTGCCCTACTTTCATCAGGCTGCCCACCATCGCAACAGCGTCAAGCGGGTAAGCTTCAAGCGGCTCCTTTCGTCTGGACAACTCGGGCGCAATGAGGGCAGCATTCGAAGTCGCCTGGCTGGAGTCCCGTTTTAATGCCTGAGTCAGTTTTTGAATGCTGAATGGCTCAACCGCACCTTCCTGTGTATACGCTTGAGGCAGGAATTTTGTAGGTTCGGGAAGGCGATCAACCCGTGGTCGGGTCTGGGTTTTTTGCTCTGCCATCCATTGCTGCAATTCATCTTCATCAGATGAACCGCAAGCAGCGAGTACCGTCAAAGACATCAGCCCAACAGCCAACGAGGATCTACGTAGAGCGCTCATTTTTTCGCTCCCGCAGGCGCTGAACCTTTAGGCGCTGCAGCTTTGCGCTGAAGTTCGACCTCTTCACTGTCAAGATAGCGAAACGTCTTGGCCGTTGTATCCATGACCAGCATGCCATCCTTGCCAGTAGCAATTGCGAGATTGTTGAGCGTGACGATTCGGGAGAGATTTGCTATGTCCGCAGCAAAAGCGCCCATATCGTGATACCGCCCAGTCACCCGGACAGCAATGGGCAACTCGGCATAATATTCCTTCACACTGACCTGGCCTGGCCGAAAAAGCTCGAACTGCAAACTGCGTCCGAGCCCGGCCTGATTGATATCGGACAACAAGGCGTCCATCTCGGCCTTGCTCGGCAACTGCTTTTCGAGCTGGGTGACGTATTGCTGCACCTGCTCCCGTTGCTTGCGCAGGGCATCAAGACTTGCAGCCTGCACCAGTTTCTTTTTGTAGTCCTCCCTCAGTGTCACTTCTTTGGCCTGCTCGGCAACCAGTTCTTCATCCGAGGAACTAATCCACAGAAACCATAATCCCACCACAACCAAAGCAGTCACGGCCAGACAAAGAAGATACCTGGGCAGAGCCGGCCAGGACGGTGGATCATTTGGATTAAGCCCCGTGAACTGGGCTTTTAATCCGCTTTGAAGCCCCACTAAATCGATGTTTAATTTCGGAAGTTTTGCCATGATCAACTTTTACCTAAATCTTGGCCGGAGGCGAGCCTGTTGGCGTCTTGACTGCAGGCGCAGAAGGCACAGCTGACTTTGCTGATGCGGCCGCACCCGACATGGCGGCACCAGACGCTGCATTTTTTGCCTGGTCACTTGCGCGCTTGAGCGCCAGACGCATGGAAAAGTTGGACACCCGCCTCTGCTCTTTTGGACTGAGGTTTATTGTCGAAGCCGTAATTTCTATCAACTCGGGGCGGGCCAGCCACGGGCTGTTGTTTCCCAGATTTCGAAGCAATTCGGAAACCCGTTCATTGGACTGGGCAACACCCGTCAATAACACCGTCTGGTTTTCCTGCTTCATGCTGTTGATATACACACCATCGGGCAACTGTTTGACGAGTTCGTCGAGCAAATAAACAGGCAAATTACGATTGCCCTGCAAATCCTCAACTGCCGCCTGCCTTGCGCGCAGTGCAGCAATTTCCTGCTGCAGACCAGCAATGTCCTTGATCTGCCCCTCAAGTCTGGTTATTTCAGTTTTGAGAAGGGTGTTCTTATATTGCTGATCTGAAATACGCGCCTGATACCAGGAGAAGACCCCGCCGCCAATGAGTCCACCCACAAGAGCAGCAACACCAAGCGTTGTAAAAAATAGCTCACGCTTGCGTTTGCGCGCAGCTTCGCGATGAGGGAGCAGGTTGACAAGAATCACTGCAAAAACCTCCGCAGGGCCAGGCCGCAGGATGTCAGGTAAGACGATGCTTCACGGCGCATTTTCTTTTCACGGATATTGCTGCCTATGGTCATGCCATCAAATGGGTCGGCGAGCAAACAGGCAAATGAGGTTTGCTGGGTTACTGACTCCGTCAACCCAGGAAGGCCTGAAGACCCCCCTGCAAGCATGACATAGTCAACCTTGTTGTGTGGCGTGCTGGTAAAGAAGAACTGCAGCGCACGGCCAATTTCCTGCGCCATGCTTTCAACAAAAGGTTTCAGTACGCCGGAATCATAGTCCTCAGGCAAATCACCACTGCGTTTTTTGCTCTCGGCTTCCTCCGGAGAAAATCCATACTGGCGAACAATCAACTGGGTCAGCTGGGCACCACCAAAGGCCTGGTCCCGCTCATAAAGAACTTCGTCATTCTTAAGAACCTGCATGCTGGTCGTCAAGGCACCAACCTCGAACAGAGCAACAAGGGTATCAAGACCCTTGTTGGGCAGGTTCTCGATCAAACGGGCCGTTGCAAGTCGGGATGCGTAAGACTCCACATCAACAACGATGGGCTTGAGACCGGCAGCCTCAGCCAGACCCTGGCGATCCTGAACTTTTTCCTTGCGTGAAGCGGCAATCAACACCTCAACATCACCACTTGACGAGGTGCTGGGACCCACCACACAAAAATCAAGGCTGACTTCATCAAGCGAAAAAGGGATGTACTGATTGGCCTCGGACTCGACCTGAATTTCCAGCTCTGCCTCGCTCAAACCACCAGGCAGAATGATTTTTTTGGTGATGACTGCAGACGCAGGCAAAGCCATGGCGACCTGACGGGTCCTGGTGCCACTTTTTTTGACCAGTCGCCGGACAGCCTCAGCTACTTCGTCGAATTTTTCGACATTGCCATCAGTGATCCAGCCACGCTCCAGCGGCTCTATCGCACAGCGGTCGAGCACAAGATTGCCCGCCTTGTCGCGGCTCAATTCAACCAGCTTGACACTGGAAGAACTGATGTCAAGGCCCAGCAGCGGTGGTTCCTGACGGTTAAATAAAGACCCCAAAGAGATCACGGTGGCCCCAGATTATGGCTAATGAGTAGCCTTGCATTCTTAATAAATCACTTGAATACTAGCAGCAAGCTCTTTGTACGGTAAGGGTTTTTTCAGTTCCCGCCACCACGAGCGTTGCCAAAAGCAGACGTTTTCCCGCTGCCCAGGACTTCGATTGACCGGCCGACCTGAGTGCTGCGACAAAAGCCAGGGCTTATGCTTATGCTCATGCGTAAAGTATCGCAGCTCCCGGACTGCAGATTTTTATAATAGCAGCGACTTCACCATTGCACACATGCCGTCCAACTCCTCCACTCCATCACCCTCCGATTCAAACGCTGGCTCTTCTGGTCCGTCTTCTGGTCAGCCCGTCTGGCTGAAAAGGCTGCTCAAACTATGCCTGTGGACTGCAGGTCTGGCTGTTGCAGGCGTGCTGAGCGTGTTGCTGGTTGTCGCTGTGGCGCTGGCAGTTGCCTATCCCAACCTGCCGGATATTTCAGACCTCTCCGACTACAGGCCCAAGCTGCCCATGAGGGTTTACTCCTCGGACGGTGTTGTCATTGGTGAATTTGGCGAAGAACGGCGCAATCTGACACCCATCAAAAACATCCCGCAAGTCATGAAAGATGCGGTGCTGGCGATTGAGGACGCACGTTTTTTCTCACATGGTGGCGTGGACTATCTGGGTGTGGTGCGTGCGGGCCTGGCCAACATGGGGCGCGCAAAAAGCCAGGGGGCATCCACCATCACCATGCAGGTGGCTCGCAATGTCTATCTTTCAGCAGAAAAAAGCTACACCCGCAAGATTTACGAGATTTTGCTGACCTTCAAACTTGAACATCTGCTTACAAAAGATCAGATTCTTGAGATTTACATGAACCAGATTTTTCTGGGAAACCGGGCTTACGGCTTCGCTGCTGCATCTGAAGCCTACTTTGGCAAGCCACTCAGGGATGTCACGATTGCAGAGGCCGCCATGCTTGCCGGTCTGCCCAAGGCACCCTCGGCTTACAACCCGATTGTCAATCCCAAACGGGCCAGGGCTCGCCAGCTGTACATCATCGAGCGCATGGAGGAAAACAACTTCATCACCAGCGCGCAGGCGACAGCTGCCAAGGCAGAAGAGCTGAAGATCAAAAATGGCCCCGATACCGGGCGGGTACATGCCGAGTACATAGCAGAAACCGTACGCCAGCTGGTTTTTAACCAGTACGGAGATCAAACCTACACACGGGGTTTGAATGTGTACACCACCATGCGCGCAAGCGACCAGACCGCTGCCTACAAAGCCTTGCGAAAAGGCATCATGGACTATGAGCGCAGGCAGATTTACCGTGGTCCCGAACAGTTCATAGATCTTCCTTCAGACCAGAAAGAAGCTGAAGAAGCTGTTGACGATGCATTGAATGACAACCCGGACAATGGGGATGTCATGTCTGCCGTGGTGCTGGAGGCCGGCCCGAAACGGATTCTGGCGATGCGGCAAAACAGCGAAAGTGTCGAGATCACCGGGGAAGGGCTTAAACCCGCACAGTCCGGACTTTCCGACAAAGCCGCCCCCAACATCAGGATTCGCCGGGGTGCCTTGATCCGGGTTGCAAAAACCCCCAAGGGAAGTTGGGAAATCACACAACTCCCGGAAGTCGAAGGTGCATTTGTGGCGCTCGACCCGCGTGACGGTGCCATCCGGGCACTGGTCGGCGGGTTTGACTTTGAAAAAAACAAGTTCAACCACGTCACCCAGGCCTGGCGCCAGCCCGGCTCAAGCTTCAAGCCCTTTATCTATTCAGCCGCTCTTGAAAAAGGATTCACGCCGGCCACCGTGGTCAACGACGCGCCACTGTTTTTTGATGCTGGCGTGACAGGCGGCCAGCCCTGGGAGCCCAAAAACTACGACGGCACCTTTGATGGCCCGATGAGTTTGCGAACCGGCCTGAAAAAATCAAAAAACATGGTTTCCATCCGGATATTGCAGTCCATAGGTGCCACTTATGCGCAGGACTGGATCACCCGTTTCGGTTTTGAAGCGGAAAAGCATCCAGCCTATCTGACGATGGCCCTGGGCGCAGGCTCGGTCACCCCCATGCAGATGGTCACCGCCTATTCCGTCTTTGCCAACGGTGGTTACCGCGTCAATCCTTACCTGATCACAAAAATCACCGACCAGCGCGGCAAGGTATTGCTGGACATCCAGCCCCCGGTGCTTGATGAATCGTCCAGAGGCATAGACGCACGCAACGCCTTCATCATGGACAGCCTGCTGCAGGAGGTTGCCCGCTCGGGCACCGCCGCCAAGGCACAGGCCATGCTGAAAAGACCCGATCTTTATGGCAAGACGGGCACAACCAATGACTCCATCGACACCTGGTTTGTCGGTTTCCAGCCTACTTTGGCCGCAGCCGTATGGATGGGTTACGACACACCAAAAAAACTCGGCGACCGCGAAACCGGCGGCGGCCTGAGTTTGCCCATCTGGATCGACTTCATGGCCTACGCACTCAAAGGGGTCCCGGTGGTCGAAATGCCGGTACCTGAAGGCGTCGTCAACGTAGGCGGCGAATGGTATTACAACGAATACGCCAGAGGCTCGGGCGTCAGCTCTGCGGGTTTGCAGGACCCGGCAGCTGCCTCCAGTACACACCAGGAACCGGCACCCGCTGGCGCACCGATTTCAGTGCTGCCGCCTGCTGACGAGAAAAAGCGGATTCTGGATCTGTTCAAAAACTGAAGCTTCAGGCAGTAAAAACAAGCGCCTGACCCGACTGCTCGCTTGCATAAAGCGAAAGATCAAGGAAAAACTCGCTGCCTCGTTTGCTGTCCCTCCACTGCTTGCCATCAAACCTGTAGTGAAAGCCGCCTGCCTTGGCAGCCAGCCAGATTTCCTGCAGCGGCTTTTGCAGGTTGATGATGATCTGCGTACGGTTTGAAAAAGTCAGCGTGATCATGCCGCCCGTGCGCTGGTTGTCAATATCCGCATCGGTTTCATCGTTGATGCGGTCACAGGCCAGCTCAACCGCCTTCAGGGCAAGTTCAGCATGGTCCAGGTATTCAAGCTCGGTCATTACAATCCCATCATGGTTTTTTCACTACAAATTTTAGGTCGCAGGCGCATTGCCTCTTCGCGCCATGGACTTGTTGCCGCCCTGATTGTCGGCATTCCCGCATTGTCAGGTCTGGCCGCCTGCGGGCAAAAAGGTGCGCTTTACATGCCGGTTCCGCCCGCTGTTGTTCAAACCGCCCCTGCGGCCTCGACTGCACCAGCCGTCATCCAGCCTTTGCCAGCGGCATCAGCCACCCGATAAATCCCATGCCTGCCGCCAAACAGGCCTATCGGGCATGGGATGAAGGTTAAAAGCACGTCAAACCTTCAAACTCAAAGCCGCAGCAAAACACAAGCTTGAATTTGCCCTGTTGCCCTGCCCTGCTATTGCATAAGATTCACAGGACAGATTCCTGACCATAGCTCACCATGACAAGCCCACTACTTCCCGGCCACCCTTTTGTAGCCTACCGCGACAACGCCCTTCATGTTGAAGACGTGGCGCTGAACCTGCTCGCCAATCAGCATGGCACTCCTCTTTTTGTGTATTCCAAAGCCTCCATGCTGGCCGCACTGGCGGCCTATCAGCGCGGTTTTGCCGGGCGTGATGCGCAGATCTGCTACGCCATGAAAGCCAATTCGTCTTTGGGTGTGCTGCAGGTTTTTGCCCATGCAGGCTGCGGTTTCGACATCGTTTCAGGTGGTGAACTTGATCGGGTGCTGGCCGCTGGCGGCGATGCAAAAAAGGTAATTTTTTCAGGTGTCGGCAAAAGCCGGGCCGAGATGCGTCAGGCTTTGGCCGCTGGCATAGGCTGTTTTAATGTGGAAAGCGAAGCCGAGCTGGACGTGTTGTCCGCTGTTGCGCTGGACATGGCTTTGTGCGCACCTGTCAGCATTCGCGTCAACCCGAACGTCGACCCCAAAACCCACCCCTACATTTCAACCGGCCTGAAAGACAACAAGTTTGGTGTGGCCCACGAAGATGCGCTGCGCATTTACCAGCATGCGGCCTCACTCAAGGGCCTGAATGTGGTGGGCATTGATTGCCATATCGGCTCGCAGATCACCGACAGCACCCCTTATCTGGATGCCATGGACCGTGTGCTTGACCTGGTCGAAGCCATTGAAATGGCCGGTATTGTGCTCAAGCACATAGACTTTGGCGGTGGGCTGGGCATCAATTACAAGGATGACGTGCCGCCAGAAGCCGATGCCCTGTGGCAACAATTGCTGGCCAAAATTGACGCGCGCGGTTTTGGCAACAAAAAACTGATGATCGAGCCCGGCCGCTCGCTGGTCGGCAACGCCGGTGTCTGTCTGACTGAAGTGCTTTATGTCAAACCAGGCGAGTTGAAGAACTTCTGCATCATTGACGCAGCCATGAACGACCTGCCCAGACCGGCGATGTACCAGGCTTTTCATACCATTGTTCCGCTGCAGGCTGGTGCGACCGGCACTGCAGAGGCCGTTTATGACGTGGTTGGCCCGGTCTGTGAAAGCGGCGACTGGATTGGCCGGGACCGCAGCCTGCAAGTAGCTTCAGGCGACCGTCTGGCGGTGCTGTCGGCCGGCGCTTATTGCATGAGCATGGCCAGCAACTACAACACACGCGGGCGGGCAGCTGAAATTCTGGTCGATGGCGACCAGGCATACCTGATCAGGCAGCGTGAAAACTCACAGGACCAGATGCGTCACGAACGGCTGGTTTGACGGCAAATCAATAGTCACGACTGCCTTGACAAGGGCCTGCGCCCCTCAACCAGGCGCTGCGGCCTCTTTTTCCTGATGTATTGCTGCAGCCGCCAGCCCAGCAGCAAGGCAACGATGGCGGCATACACAAACACTTCGGCAAAGTTGTTTTTGCCCGCCCGCATCCAGAAAAAATGCAACAAGCCCAAACCGGCAATCACATAAACCAGTTTGTGCAGCAGTTGCCAGCGTTTGGCACCCATGGCCTTGATGGCGGCGTTGAATGAAGTCAGGGCCAGTGGTGTGAGCAATACAAAAGCCGCAAAACCCACCAGAATAAATGGCCGTTTGGCAATGTCCTTTGCAATGTCTGGTACATCAAAACCCTTGTCAAACCAGCTGTAGCAGAGCAGATGGATGACAACATAAAAATAGGCAAAAAGGCCTAACATGCGCCTGAAACGCGCCAACGCAGGTGTACTGCTGATAACACGCAGGGGTGTAACCGCCAGCACAATGCAGATAAACCGCAAGGTCCAGTCGCCAGTGGAACGTATCAGCGCTTCAGCCGGATTGGCACCCAGCTGGTTGGCAAATGCACCGTAAAACAGCCATATGAAAGGCAGCAGGCAAACAATAAAAAGCACCGGTTTTGCTGCAGGGTGCAGCAAAAGCTTCTGCCGGGACATCATGGCGGCGCTCTAGAAGTATTTCTTGAGGTCCATGCCGGCATACAAAGACGCGACCTGCGCTTCATAACCGTTGAACATCAGGGTTTTGCGTTTTTTGGCAAAGAGGCCATCTTCACCAATACGGCGTTCGGTTTCCTGGCTCCAGCGCGGGTGGTCAACTGTCGGGTTCACATTGGAATAAAAGCCGTATTCCTGCGATGCAGCCTTGTTCCAGGCGGTACGTGGCTCCTTGTCGGTAAAACGGATCTTGACAATGCTTTTGCCGCTTTTGAAGCCATATTTCCAGGGCAGGACCATACGGACCGGTGCGCCGTTCTGGTTTGGCAGCACCTCGCCATACATGCCAAAAGTCAGCAAGGCCAGCGGATGCATGGCCTCGTCCATGCGCAAGGCCTCTGCATACGGCCAGTCCAGCACACGCGAGCCGACAAAAGGCATGGTTTTTGGATCAGCCTGGGTAATGAACTCGACATATTTGGCGCTGCCCAGAGGTTCGACCTTTTTGATCAGCTCCGACAGGGAATAACCCACCCATGGAATCACCATGGACCAGCCCTCCACACAGCGCAGGCGGTAAATGCGCTCTTCCTGCGGGCTGAGTTTGATCAGGTCTTCAAGTGTGTAGGTTTTGGGCTGTTTGACCAGGCCTTCAATCGCCACTGTCCAGGGTTTGGTCACCAGCGTATGGGCGTTTTTTGCAGGGTCGGCCTTGTCAACGCCAAACTCGTAAAAGTTGTTGTACGTTGACGCGTCCTTGTAGTCGGTGATTTTTTCCATGGTCATCGCACCGGCAACTGCAGACTTTGCGCCTGGCAGCGCGGCCAGTTTGCCCGGTTTCTGCACCGTTTGCGCCAGCGCCTGGCGCCCTGCCCAGCTGGCCAGCGTAGCGCCTGCTGCGCCCGTGGCCATCAGCTTGATCAGGTCACGGCGGCCATGATAAATGCCATGCGGTGTGATCTCGCTTGGAACCGGGTGGTCAAATCCGCTGTTGTTGGTCTTGATGAGCATTTTTTGAGTCCTTGACGGTTGTTTGATGATTAGTCTGGGTACGCAGCCAACTCTTACATGGATTTTTCAAGGACTTTTCCTTGCTGCTACAACTCTCCGTAACTGTGCAGTCCAGACAAAAACATGTTCACGCCGAGAAATGCAAACGAGGTCACGGCCAGACCGACCAGCGCCCACCAGGAGGCCACGGTACCGCGCAGGCCTTTCATGAGCCGCATGTGCAGCCAGGCTGCGTAGTTGAGCCAGACAATCAGCGCCCAGGTTTCTTTCGGGTCCCAGCTCCAGTAACCACCCCAGGCCTCAGCCGCCCACAGCGCGCCCAGCACCGTGGCAATCGTGAAAAAGGCAAAACCAACGGCAATGGCTTTGTACATCACGTCATCAAGCACCTCGAAACTTGGCAGGCGTGCCGCAATACGCTGGCGGCCCAGCAAAATGCCAGCCGTGATCAGGCCCGAAACCAGCAGATAACCCATCCAGTAATTGCTGCCACCCGCTTCCACCGGCGACCTGGTGCGAAAAACAACCGGAACAAAACACATCACCACACCCAGCATCCAGAGCGGCGTGAGTTTGTACCAGCGGGTTTCATCGGCCTGTTGTTTGATCAGGTAAGCCAGCGCCACCATGGCCGACAAGGCAAACATGCCGTAACCAATAAAGTTGGCTGGCACATGCAGCTTCATCCACCAGCTTTTAAGTGCAGGCACCAGTGGCTGGATTTCATGCGCCTCGCGTATCACCGTGTACCAGAGCAGAAAGCCTACAGCCGCACTGACCACCAGCATGACAAAAGCACCCAGCGCCCTGGTGTTGTACTGTGCTTCAAAATACAGGTAAAAAGCCGCCGTCATCCAGCAAAACAGTACAAACACCTCATACAGATTGCTGACGGGAATGTGCCCCACATCGGCACCAATCAGGTAACTTTCGTACCAGCGCACCAGCGTACCAATCAAAGCCATGCCCACCGCAACCCAGGCGATTTTTGAACCCAGGGATTCCAGTGTGGCGCTTTGGCCTGATCCGTCACGGCTGGCAAACATGCCCAGCCAGTAAAAAATCGTGCTCATGAAAAACAGCACACTCATCCACAGGATGGCAGACTGGCTGGACAAAAAGTATTTCAGCCAGAAAACCTGCTCTGCACGCGCCAGGTCACCACCGCTGGCTCCCTGATACGAAACAATGCCCAGCAGCGCAAAACCGGCTGAAACCATCATCAGCACTCGCAAGGGGCGCCAGAACCAGCCCATGGAAATGGCCGCCGGAATCGCAGCCAGCAGAATGCCTTTTTCGTACACATCCATAAAGGCGTTGTAACGCACAAACGCGTACAGGGCGCCCACCACCACCAGCACCGCAAAAATCCAGTCCAGCAGATTGCGTTTGGCGAAATACCCCTCGTTCAGGTTCAGGGTCTTGTTGTTGCCATTGGCCGTCAGGGTGCTCGTGCTGGTACTGGCGGTCGGCGTGTTTATGGTCGTGGTATTCATACAGGTGCCTGCAACAATTTTGTCTTCAACATCTCAAACTCCTTGTCACCATCCATGGTTTTGCGGTTGGTTGACAGGGCCATGGTGGCGTGGCTGCCTGCGCCGGATTCTGGCACTGAATCCTTACGCCCGTCATCACCCTCCAAATCACCCTCTGCATGGGGTGCCAGCCAGACCCAGACACGGCGCTCGCGCACATAAAGCATGGCAAACACACCAATGATCAGCAAGGCACAACCCAGATAAACAATGTTTCTGCCAGGCGCACGCGCCACCTGAAACACACTGGCCTGCACCTGCGTGAAGTCCTTCAGCTGAAACGCCATGGGTGCCGGGTAATGGTAGGCGTCAGACAGGCTCAACACCATCTGCGACATGAATCCCTGCGTTTTTTCGTCCTGTAGCAGCGGTTTGAGGCCCGCCTGAGCCCGCGTTGCCTGCGTCATGTCGAACAGCACCCCATTGAGTATGCGTATCAACACCTCACCCGCACGATTGCGCTCGGACTCCGGCACATTGGCCTCCATGAAGTCTGAAATCGCCTGCAGACCAGCCGTATTTTTGGCCTCAGCCGGTTTGCCGTCTGCAGCAGCACCGGCAAAAAGCGCCAGCGCCTTGGAGGCCGAAGCCACCAGTTGCTGCACCAGTTCAGGCCGGTCACCGCCCAGGGCCTGCGCCGCATAACGCCTGACGGCCAGATCACGCTGCACCGGGTCGGCCAGCGCTGCACGCACACGCAAAAAGGTGTCCATGCCGCCCTCTTCATCAACCGGAATACGAAGGTACTGAAACGGCGCGGCAGGCGTTTCACGCACACCCAGCAGGTAAACCGCCGTGCTGTCTGCCGCCGCATCCATCTTGACCGGCAGCATGTAGTTGTTGAACTCACGCGCCTGGCCAGCCGAATCACGCAGTTTGTAGCTGACACTCGGGCCGATATTGCGCAGCTCTTTTTTGGTCACGGTCTTGTTGGCCGCACCCAGCCGTGAATCAATCGCCTGGTGCAGATCAACCTTGCGCACATCAGCGCCCGAACCACTGACGCCGCCGGCATTCGCCCCGGCACCAAAATTCTCGACATTGATGACACGCAGGGCGGTGTATTCCAGCGTGAGTTTTTCAGCACCCTCGCCCTGCCCGTTGGTCAGCTGGCTGCTGTTGCCAATCGTGCCCTGCACTTCAAACGGTTTGGTTGACGCGTTCATGGGCACCGATTTGAGGGTGACACTGGAGCCGCCATCGTCAAAACTCGACTGGTAAATCTCAATGCCCTTGAAACTCGCCGGGTGATTGACTTCAACACGGGCCGGAATTTTGTCGCCGGTTTCCTTGTCGTGAATGATGATGTCGCTGGCAAACAGCTTGGGCATGCCGGTTGAGTAGTACTCAACGATGAATTTTTTGAGCTCGATTGAAAACGGCAAGTCCTGCAGCATCACACCGCCAGGCTGGTTCAGTATGGCCGTACTCGACTGCGAACCCTCGGCCACCAGCAAATTGGCGCGAAAGGTCGGGTTGTTGCTGCTCAGGCGATGCTGCTGCGGCACATCGGCAATCAGCCCGCCGCCGGTATAGGTGGATTTGTCGTGCAGCCACATCTGGGCTCGCACAATCAGGTCGCCGTCCAGCAGGCCGCCAATACAGACCAGCACAATCGCGCTGTGTGCCGCAATATAGCCCAGTTTGCTGGCCGAACCCTTTTTGGCCGCAACCATCCAGCCCGTTCCGCCTGGCCGCTCCCTTTGCTGCAATTTGACCTTCCAGCCGCTTTGCACCAGGGTCTGGCCAATACGCCGCGCTGCCACTTCGGGCGATTCAGCCAGGCTGTTTTCAGCCGTGTGGTCACGGCCAAATGCCTTGAGGCTTTGCTCGCGTATATCCTCCTTGAGCTGGTTCAGGTCCCGGATGATCTTGGGTGCGTTGCGGCTAATGCACAGGCTGGTTGAAATCACCAGAAAAGCCAGAATCAGCAAAAACCACCAGGCGCTGTAAACGGTGTTGAGGCTGACCAGGCTGAAAACCTGCGCCCAGAACGGGCCAAACTGGTTGACGTAATTGCCCAGCGGTTCGGCCTGCTTGAGCACCGTGCCTATCACCGAGGCTATGCAGATCACCGTCAGCAACGAAATTGAAAACCGCATCGACGAAAGCACTTCCACCGATGCCTGCAGCGTGCGGGAACCCCAGTTGACTTTCAGGCCTTGCGTGGAAACTGTCATGCTTTGAATCGTGAAATAGGTTTTGAAACAGGTTTTGTGTCGGAGCCTGCGGCCCGATCCAATAAACAGTACATGCGCCGAAAAAAACAAAAGCGGGCTTTCATCTGAAAGACCCGCTTTGTTGTGACTGTTTTTATGCGTTTCGGTTCAAAAATAGCTGCGGTTCAAGTCAAAAATTGACAAAAATCCGGAATCAGGCCCAGCAATCCAGCGCCGCACAGCCGCCTTGATCAGCGCAAACCAGCAATGTAGTCAGCCACGGCGCGAATTTCGCGGTCATTCAGTTTGGCGGCAACCTGGTTCATTTGCAGGCTGTTGTTGCGCACGCCATCACGAAAAGCCGTCAGCTGGCCTGCGGTGTACTCGGCATGCTGGCCACCCAGACGCGGATATTGGGAAGGAATGCCCGCACCATTGGGGCTGTGGCAACCGGCGCAGGCCGGCACCTGGCGGTCAGAAATGCCGCCGCGGTAAATGCGCTCGCCCAGGGTGACCAGTTCCTTGTCCTTGGCAAACCCGGCCTTGGCTTTTTTGGAGGTGACCCAGTAAGAGATGTTTTTCATGTCATCGTCAGACAGCGCACCGGCAAAACCTGCCATGACGGCATTTTTACGCTTGCCCGATTTGAACTCCTGCAACTGCTTGACCAGATATTCAGGGTGTTGTTGCGCCAGCTTGGGGTTGACCGGCGTGCCCGAGTTGCCGTCAGCTGCGTGGCAGGCGGCGCAAACGGCTGTAAAACTGGCTTCACCCTTGACCAGATCAGGCTTGCTGACCTTGGCGGGAGCAGCTGCCGGCGCTGCTGGAGCGGCTTCACCAGCGGCAAACGATGATGCGGCAGGCAAGGCCAGAAGGGCAGCCAGAAGGGAGGTAACAAACAGCTTCATATCGGGGGATGTTTTAATGGGTTGGCGCACAAAACTTATAACCGCCTGATTTTACAATGGCTTCAGGGCATTTCCCGCTTCTTCGGGTTTGCCATGCAGACCAGGCCACCCTGTTTCCGATACTGTATAGACTGCCATGACTGCTTCCACCTCATCATTGACCCCGGCGCCACGGCCCAACCCCAAGATTGCCATGGGCTGGCTTCATACCGCCAAATTCCTGACCACGGCACCAGAACTCAAACACCTGCCGCGGCTGGATGTGCCTGAAATCGCCTTTGTGGGCCGCTCCAACGCGGGCAAATCCACCTGCATCAACACCCTGACACAGCAGCACCGGCTGGCTTATGCATCCAAAACGCCGGGCCGCACCCAGAGCATCAATTTGTTCACCCTGGGCAAACAGGGCGTGACTGACGCGGTTCTGACCGATTTGCCAGGTTACGGTTATGCAGCCGTACCCAAAGAGGCCAAATACCGCTGGCAACAGGTCATGGGCAACTACCTGCAGACCCGCGACAACCTCAGGGCCGTGGTGTTGATGTGTGACCCGCGCCTGGGCCTGACCGAGCTGGACGAAATCCTGCTCGACGTGATCCGGCCACGGGTTGAAGAAGGCCTGAAGTTTCTGGTGCTGCTGACCAAATCCGACAAGCTCAACAAGACCGAAGCCGCCAAGGCCCTGCAAATAGTCAGGCTGCAGGCCGGCGGTGGTGATGTAAAACTGTTTTCAGCCCTCAAAAAACAGGGGGTTGAAGAAGTTGCCCAACACCTGTGGGACTGGGCCCATCCGGCTGAAAAACCGGTCAAAAAGCCTAAAACCACGCCGGATGATGTAGCGCCCGAACTGGAAGCCGACGACGATTTTGACGCGTCCGATGCCGACAGCCAGCCATCGAACCCGCAGCCACC
>JAZKIK010000528.1:0-6479 GCA_040384925.1 Pseudomonadota bacterium
CGGCCGTGGCTGCGGCTCACAAAGCCGATGTCCGCAGCCGCTGTTTCAGGCAACTTCCAGTCATTTTTCACCTTCTTTTGAGGTTCACCATGTCCCCGATTACCACCCGCCGTTTTATCAAAACTGCAGCCACCCTGTTTGCAGGTGTTGTGCTGGCAGCTTGCAGCAAGACCGAGCCACCACCTCCACCCGCACCGGTGGCAGCCGCTCCGGTAGCCGCACCAGCTCCAGCACCGGCCAAGGTTTATGTGGTCGGCACCGACGCTGCTTATGCACCGTTTGAATCACAGAACGAAAAAGCCGAAATCGTCGGTTTTGACATCGACGTGGTCAAAGCCATAGCCGCCAAGGCCGGCATTGAAGTCAAATTTGTCAACACCCCATGGGAAGGCATCTTCAATGCACTGAATCAGGGCGACCGTGACCTGCTGGTGTCTGCCGTGACGATTACCGACGAACGCAAGCAGACCATGGACTTTTCAGCCCCCTACTTTGATGCAGCCCAGCTGATTGCCGTCAAAACCACCTCCAAGGTTGCCAAGTTCGACGACCTGAAAAAACTCAAGGTTGGCGTGCAGACCGGCACCACCGGCGATGAAGCCGTCACCAAACTGCAAGGCAAGACCAGCGCCAACATCAAGCGTTTTGAGTCCACCCCACTGGCCCTGAAAGAACTCGAAGCTGGCGGTGTTGACGCCGTGGTGGCCGACAACGGCGTGGTGATCCATTACGTCAACAACAATGCCGGCTCCAAGTTCAAAACCGTGGCTGACGCGACTTTTGTTCCTGAACAATACGGCATACCTGTCAAAAAGGGCAACACGGAACTGCTTGAAAAGCTGAACAAGGGCCTGGCCGACATCAAGGCTGACGGTAGCTACGACAAGATTTACACCCAGTACTTTGGTGCCCCACCTGCAGCCTCTGCTGCCGCGCCCGCTGCCGCAGCTGCTCCCGCAGCGTCCGCTCCAGCGCCTGCCGCGTCCAAATAAATAGTGTCCCTGGCGGCCTGCTCCGGCGGGTCGCCGTTTCGGACAACTTCTTCCCAACACGCCCTTCCCAACAACCTTTTTCACCCGGTACCTGCATATGGATTTACGCTGGGGCATTCTCACGGGCTATATGCCGCTGTTCGTCAGCGGCTTGTGGATGACGATTCAGCTGACGCTGGTGGCCATTTCCTGCGGCCTGGTGCTGGGTGTATTTTTCGGGCTGGTCAGCAGTTCGCGCGACGCACCACAACCGCGGGTACTGGTCTGGCGCATTGCACTGCGAGTGCTGCGCGCCTTCACCACTGCCTACGTCACGTTTTTTCGCGGTACGCCGCTTTTTGTACAGATTCTGCTGGTTCACTTTGCGTTGATGCCACTGCTGATTCACCCCGATGGCGGACTTTTTCTGAGTGGCGACATGGCACGAGACTTCCGCCAGAACCACGGCGCGTTTTTCTCGGGTGCCCTGGCCCTGACCCTGAATGCAGGCGCCTACATTTCGGAAATTTTCCGCGCCGGCATCCAGAGCATCCACAACGGCCAGAGCCAGGCAGCCTACAGCGTAGGCCTGACCCACCCGCAAGCCATGCGTTATGTGGTGCTGCCACAGGCTTTTCGCCGCATGATGCCCGCACTGGTCAATGAAGGTGTGACGCTGATCAAGGATTCGTCGCTGGTCTCAGCCATTGGCCTTGCCGAGCTGGCCCTGGCAGCACGCACAGTGGCCGGAGCTTATTCACGTTATTGGGAACCCTACATTGCCATTTCGGTGGTGTACCTGATTCTGACCATGACGCTGACCCTGCTGGCCAAACGGCTGGAAGCGCCAAAACACCTGCGCGGACGTTGAAATGATGTAAAACTGGCTGCAGCACACGCAGCCAGTTCAGGAAAAAAGCTTAACGAACCGTAAAATTGATCGGGTCATACAGGCGGTTGGCCAGCACCACGACATCGCCCGACCTGAAACCCCATCCTTCGGCCTGCCCAAATTCATGCAAACGGCCAGCTTGCAGGCTCACGACTGTCGTGTTTTTCTGCGGGCCGCGTGTGACATGCACCCGCACTTTCATATCCTGATTTGCCTGGAGCTGCATCACCAGCACACCGCCGCCGTTAAATGCCTGCCGAAACTTCACGCTGACCGGCATCTGCCTGACGTTGGCAGGTGGCTGGTTGTTGCGTCCTGCCGCAGCCTGGGCGGCCCTGGCTTCATGTTCGCGCCGCGCATTTTCACGTGCCCTGGCAATATCAGCCTCTTTTTGCGCGAGCTGGCGATTGGCGTTTTCCTTGGCGGCTGCCAGATTGGCTTCTTTCTGCAAAAGTTCGCGTCGTGCGTTTTCCTTGACACTTGCTATTTCGGCGTCTTTTTTGTCCAGATGACCAGAGTTGGCAATTTTTTCCAGCAGCACTTTTTGCTGGGTCTGGATATCGGCAAACCAGGCTTTGGATGCGGCGCTGTCAATTGCCGAGGCGGCAAAACTAGCGCGCGGGAGCCCCACAAACTTCGGTGCAATATCGGTCTTGAAGTCGCTGGCAACCCATTTATCGACAAACTTTTTGGCCCGGAAAGAGCCGTACCATTCACCGAGCGAACCCGCTGCAGCCGTCTCCCTGATCATCAAGGGACGCGCGGTCGCCTGTTTGGCAGCCGGGCTCAGCGAGTCGCGTGCGGCAGCAGACAGGCCGCCCATGCCCTTGTCAATCGCCTGGTAGGACGAGGTGTCAAAACCGGCAGCCTGGGCCGCTGCGTCAAACTCGGTCTTTTCAAACAAGGCTTCCGTCAGCTTGAGATTTGACTTGAACTTGATCTGCAGTTCATCCCCTGACGACGCTATTTCGCTCTGCACCGACTCCACCGTTGCCTTGCCCCGCAGGTTCTCCGGCAAATTTTGAGCCAGCACCGCTGCAATATCGGCATCGGCAAGTTTTGGCGCGCAGCCGGTTAAAAAACCAAAAACAACAAACCACAAGCAGAAAAGTTTTTTCACAGCAGTACCTCTTTGAGCCAATTTAACCGGGCAACCCTGCCTGAACGCAAGTGTTAACCCGAAAACGCGGTAGGTCATGGCCGCGTTTACATCGGCAGGTTTTAAGTTGTTTTGTGACAGATGATGCAAGCCTGCATAAGCCTGCCCCGCCGGAGACTGAAGCAGTCATCAGAAAAATGTCTGCAAATAAAGTGTGAAGCCCGCCGATAAGCCGGATTTTGTGCATCCTGCCGTCTTGCGACAACAAAATGTGACCGCCATTAATCTGGGCCGGGGGTCACCCACCCGGCTCGGTGCTACCTACCCGCCAGCTCAGCGAACCGCTTCAATGCTGGCCTATTTGGTATTGCTGCGCGTAGAGATTGCCCGTTTCACCCGGACTCAACCGGCTCGTCTCTGTTGCTCTGATCCTCACCTTGCGGTGGAGAGGTGTTACCTCCTACGCTGTCCTGTGCAGTCCGGACGTTCCTCCAGTGCTTCCTTTCGGAAATTGCACCAGCGGCGGTCTGGCAGGCTTCACACGGGTGATTATCGCGGCTTTTTGAAGCGTCCGGAATCGCTACCAAAACAATAGCTGATTGCGCCCACTGACCGGGCACAAAACGCTTAAAATCCGGACCAGATCCGAAAAACAGATCCACGAAGAAAGCCCCAGACCTCATGATTCGCCTGACAGAACTCAAGCTCCCGCTGGACCATGCAGAGAGCGCCCTGCCCCAGCTGATTGCCCAGACCCTGGGCCTCAAACCCGCTGAACTCATCAGCCACACGATCTACAAACGCAGCTACGACGCCCGCAAACAAAAGCTTTTGCTGGTCTATATCGTGGATGTGCAGCTTGCCAGTGAGGCGCTTGAGGCCACCTTATTGACCAGGTTTGCGGGCAACCCGCACATTCGTCCCACACCCGACCAGAACTATTACCCGGTTGCCCATGTAGATACGGCACCCGCCGTGCGGCCCGTGGTCGTGGGTTTTGGCCCATGCGGCATTTTTGCGGCGCTGGTTCTGGCGCAAATGGGTTTTAAACCCATTGTCCTGGAGCGCGGCAAAAAAGTCCGTGAACGCACCAAGGACACCTGGGGCCTGTGGCGCAAAAAGGTGCTCAACCCTGAATCAAACGTGCAGTTTGGTGAAGGTGGTGCCGGCACCTTTTCAGACGGCAAACTCTACAGCCAGATCAAAGACCCGCGCCATCTGGGCCGCAAGGTCATGAACGAATTTGTCAAGGCAGGTGCCCCCGCCGAAATTCTGCTGGTCAGCAAACCGCATATCGGCACCTTCAAGCTTGTCAAGGTGGTTGAAAACATGCGTGAGCAGATTATCGCCCTGGGTGGCGAGGTGCGATTTGAGCAGCGCGTGAAAGATGTGCTGATCGAAAACGGCCAGATTCGTGGCCTGACCGTACACAAGCTGGACGACAACACCAGTTACGAGCTGCGCGCAGACCAGGTGGTACTGGCACTCGGCCACAGCTCGCGAGACACCGTGACCATGCTGCATGAGCGTGGTGTGTATATGGAAGCCAAGCCGTTTTCGGTCGGTTTTCGTATCGAACACCCCCAAGGGCTGATCGACCGGGCGCGGCTGGGTCAGCATGCCGGCCACCCGCTGCTGGGCGCAGCAGACTACAAACTGGTGCATCACGCTGCCAATGGAAGGTCGGTTTACAGCTTTTGCATGTGCCCCGGCGGCACGGTGGTCGCCGCTACGTCCGAAGTCAACCGTGTGGTCACCAATGGCATGAGCCAGTATTCACGCAATGAACGTAATGCCAACGCAGGCATTGTCGTTGGCATTTCGCCCGACGACTATCCCGGTGGGCCACTGGCCGGAATCGAGTTTCAGCGCCAGCTTGAATCCCATGCTTTCACCCTGGGCGGCAGCAACTACGAGGCACCCGGTCAACTGGTCGGTGATTTTGTGGCGGGCAAGGCCTCGACCCAGTTGGGCAGCGTGGAGCCATCCTACAAACCCGGCGTGTTGATGACAGACCTGGCCAGCGCCCTGCCCGCCTATGCAATCAGCGCCATGCGTGAGGCGATTCCGGCCTTTGGCAAAAAAATCCGTGGTTTTGACATGCATGATGCGGTGCTGACCGGTGTTGAAACCCGCACGTCCTCTCCACTCAAAATGACGCGCGGTGATGACTTTCAAAGCCTCAACGTCAAAGGCCTGTTTCCGGCCGGTGAAGGTGCCAGTTATGCCGGCGGCATTTTGTCAGCCGGTGTGGATGGCATTGAAGTCGCCGAGGCAGTAGCGCGTTGCATCACCCAAACCGCATAGAGGACTCAATCCATGAGCGATGACATACATTTTTATGAACCGTCCAAAGGCCACGGCCTGCCGCATGACCCGTTCAACGCCATCGTCGGGCCGCGTCCGATTGGCTGGATTTCCTCACATGACGACCATGGGCGTCTGAACCTGGCCCCCTACAGCTTTTTTAACGCCTTTAACTACATACCGCCCATCATCGGTTTTGCCAGCATTGGCACCAAGGACAGCCTGCGCAATATCGAGCAGACGCGTGAATTTGGCTGGAATCTGGCAACACGTCCGCTGGCCGAAAAAATGAACCAGTCCTGCGCCGCAGTGGGGCCAGAAGTCAGCGAGTTTGAACTGAGTGGCCTGACCCCTGTGGCCTCACGCCAGATCAGCGTGCCCCGTGTGCTTGAAAGCCCCGTATCGTTTGAATGCAGGCTGACGCAGATTCTGCAGTTGCAGGGCGCTGACGGAAACAAGGTGTCAACCTGGCTGGTGCTTGGCGAAGTGGTAGGCATCCACATCGCCCGCCATCTGCTGAACCAGGGAATCTACGACACCGCAGCCGCCCAGCCGATTTTGCGTGGCGGCGGCCCGGCGGACTATTTTGAAATCAGCAAGGACAATCTTTTCAAAATGTACAGGCCGCGCTGACTTTTTGCTGCCACATCCAAAGAGGCACAAAATCGGTGCGTATCTGCTTTCACGCTAACATGCGGCCATCTCTTTTTCTGCACAGGCCAATTTCCGGCCTGCCCATCTGCGAGCCTTCGCGCTTTTTTCGCTTTTTTTGCGCTTTCCTACAGTCCTCGCAAGCCTTATTTTTACCAGAACCGAATTTATGACGACAGAAACACTGCCAGACGCCATCGCCGCCCAGGCACCAGAAAACAACTCTGAATTCAGGCCCGAAACCGCTCTGGAAACACTGGCCACTTCAACTGGCGAAGCTGGTGAGGCAGCCCAGGCACGCGAACCACGCGCCCCGCGCCATCAGCGCAACGCAGGCCGCAACCGCCCACAAGGTGGCAACAAACCACGCCAGCCGCAAAACCAGCCGGCCCAGAACGCGGCAAAACACCCGCCACGCCAGGTCAACCCGGTGCTGGAACGTTTGTTTGAACTGTATCCGCATCTGTTTGGTGCGCAGTTCCTGCCGCTCAAATTGGGTGTTTTTCATGAGCTGATGGCCAAACACCCCGAAGACTTCAAAAAAGACGAACTCAAACTG
>JAZKIK010000528.1:6499-7145 GCA_040384925.1 Pseudomonadota bacterium
CCGCCGGCCATCAGCGCCATGACCTCGACGGTAATGCGGTCGAACCCGTGGCACCCGAGCACGTACATCACGCCATCCTCGAAATATTCCGCCGCCGTCAGGCCCGTTCACGCGACGACCTGCGCCCCTTCCTGCGTGTGCGTTTGATGGAAGCGATTGAAAACTCAGGCTTGAGCCGCGAGGCCTATGCCGAACTGGTGCGCGTGCAGGACGAAGCCACCAACGCGCTGCTGGACGACGCCATGGCCGAATTGGGCCTGGAAGCCGCCAAACGTGAAGCCCTGGCCCGCGCATTTGCCGCCAGTGGCCGTTCAGCAGCCGAATTTGCAGAGATGTACGGCATGGACGCTGCGCAGGTGACGGCTGTGGTCGAGCGAGTCAAGCGTGACCAGGAAGCCAACGCGCCTGCAACTCAAGCAATAGAGACGCCGGTCCAGGAATAGAAAAACCGGTTGTGGGTTCTTGCCCAGCAACCGGTTTTTTGCCGCTCTTTTTCGGGCATGAGGGGCTATCAAGCCCGTCTACTCTTGCCCGTTTTCACTGGACAAGAATCCTGAGAGATTCTTGGACCACTTTAAAAATCAAACTTGCCCAGGCTGCGCAGCCTGCAGCGCCGCAATACGCTCTTCAATCGGCGGGTGCGTGG
>JAZKIK010000529.1:0-1290 GCA_040384925.1 Pseudomonadota bacterium
TCGCACGGCCGCTGAACCAGTCGCCAGTGAAGGTGCCCACCACAAAACCTATGCAGACACCGGCGACAATCAGCGCCACAGCACGCCAACCCCTGGGAAAACCAAAGGGCGAGTGACGGTCCACAAAAAACCGCCCACCGTCAATTACCAGCCAGGCACAGAGGCCGGTGGCAGATGAATACACCAGTTGTACATCAAAGCGCTGCCCAGCCTTGGCCAACCACAACCAGGCGGCAATCAGTAGACAAAACGCGCTGACGATCAGGCCGTGCCTGGCCATCTCTGGCAGGCAGGGCCGTACACGCGCCCACAGACCGGGCTGTGTTGCCCCGGCAAGTGGCGCTGTTGGTGAAATACTGCTGTTCATTTGTTGATTGTCGGTTTGGTAAGTGTTTGGGTAGAGCAGCCGAGTCATGAGTGCTTTTAAAGCTGAATCATCACCACGGGTCGCGCTGGCCTTGCAGGTTTTTGACTTCGGCCTGCACCAGCCATTCACGCAAACGGCTGCCTGGCCCGGCACCAAACACCACCAGCCCATGAATCAACAAACCCAGGCCCCATGCCAGTGCCGTGGCCAGCGCGCCATGGCGGGTGTTGTAAAGCGCCAGGGCAGACAGCAGCACCATGCCGCCGTTAAAAAGTATGTAAATCAGTGCGTGCATCAGCCAGCCCAGTTTGGCCCCGGCCCTGCGGCGGGCCAGGCGGTGCAGTTCTGTGGTGTCAGTTGTGTGGATGGAGGTTTTCATGGAAGTCCCTTTCGTGTTTATTCAGGTTTAAACAAAATTTGACCAGAGCAACTGGCCCAGATAACGATCAGGCTGCAGGGTAAAAGCCCCGGCCACCAGGCAGGCACCGATGTAGGTGCCGGTCATGATCTTTTTGTGCCGCGCGATCTGACCCCGTGCCAGCGCCACGAAGGCACCAAACAGCCCAAACAGCGTCAGCGGAATCAGCAGATGAATCGGTGTGTAACCCGCAATATTGGGCAGGCGAAAGTCACGTATAAAAATGGCCGAAACAGCCGTCACCAGCATCAGCGTGACCCAGGCATAACCAAAAGCGCGGTGCAGTCGGGGCCGCTGTTGACTGCCTTTGCGTGCCCACAAGGCAAGAGGGCCGATGGCAATGGCCGCAATCGCTGCGGACATGTGAATGGCGATAAGTGGTGTCAGTTGCATGGTGCGCTGCCTCAAGGTTTGCTGGACTTGCATGGACTTTGCCAAATGCCCCGCCAGCTTTAAAGCCTTTTGCGACGAACTGCAGGTTTTGGTGCGCCAGATGCGGCAACAG
>JAZKIK010000529.1:1390-3381 GCA_040384925.1 Pseudomonadota bacterium
CCATCGTTCCAGCAGCCCGAAGGGGGCCCACTGAACTTGTGGGGGCGCGTTCCATGCGTGCCCTGTAACGGCCATGACCAGTTTGAACTCCGGCACCACAATGATGAGTTGCCCGCCGTTTCCGCGTGCCTGGTAGGACTGGCCAGCGCCATCACGTACCGGCTCCAGCCACCAGAGCTGGCCCATGTGCGCCTTGAAGCCTGGGTTGTCTGGCCACATGGCGCCGCTGCTGCGCAGGCTTTGGCTCACCCAGCCCTGGCTCAGCACACGTTGGCCTTGCCAGTTGCCGCCTGTACGCATCAGCTCGCCAAGCTTGAGCAGGGAGGTCAACGACAGTTTCAGGTGACCACCCGCATCGGTGATACCCGAGCCTGCGCCAGCCCAGATGGCGTTGTGTATGCCCAGCGGTTCAAACAGGGCTGTCTGCGCAAATTCAGGCAGTGGCTGACGTGCAGCCCGTGCAATCACCTCACCCAGCACCACAGCACCTGCCGTGCAGTATGAAAAAACGCTGCCGGGCGCGGCTACGGCGGGGATGGTGTAGAAAAAGCGTACCCAGTCTGATGTGCGGTACATGCGTTCTTCATTTCCCTCTGAGTTGCGCCAGTCGTCACAATCCAGCCCCGAGCGCATGGTCAGCAGGTCACGCAGCGTCAAGGCGCGCCAGGCGGCCCGGCTGGGGTGTGGCGCAAGTTCAGGGAAAAAACTGTCCACTGGCTGGTCTGCGCTGCTTATGAGTCCGCGGTCAATGGCGATGCCGAGCAACAGGCCCGTGACTGATTTGGTGGCTGAACGGATATCGTGCAAAGTGGTTTCGCTGTGCTGGCCGTTGTGGCGGGCGGCCAGCAGACGCCCATCCACCATCAATGCGATCTGATCTACCTGCATGCCTTGGGCGTCAAGGTCTTGCATGGCAGAGGCCCACATGGCTGGATCCAGCGTCATTGATTCAAAGCTTGCGGTGGGCAGCGGGCTGTCCTTGTCATTGCCTTGCACTGGGCGTGTGTCGGGCCCGACGCTGCAACTGCAGGTCAGTGCAACCAAAAGACTGGCCAGCAGGCTTTTGAATGGCTGGGGGGAGATCATGAGCGCTCCATAAAATTGTTTGGGCGATTTATTGAGCCTTGAGCCAGCAGCCGGTGATCTGGCAGCCGTTGCTGCAAAGCGATAATTCAGCTTTTTAGCTTGCGACAGCGTTTGCCAGGCCTGGCTTTCGGCCGATGCGCAAATTCATGAAAGTTATCTGTGGACATTGCATTGCTGATCAAAGCCGCCATCATGGGCATCGTAGAGGGGCTGACGGAGTTTTTGCCGATTTCTTCAACCGGCCACCTGATTCTGGCGGGCGCACTGCTGGGTTTTGATGACGAAAAAGCCAAGGTGTTTGATATCGCCATCCAGACCGGGGCGATTTTTGCGGTGATTCTGGTTTATTGGCAAAAAATTCATTCCACCATCGTCGCGCTGCCACGACAGCCCAAGGCACAGCGGCTGGCGCTGAACATCTTGATTGGCTTTTTGCCAGCCGTGGTGCTGGGCCTGCTGTTTGGCAAATTCATCAAGGCGCATCTTTTTATACCCACGGTGGTGGCCAGCACCTTCATCATTGGTGGCTTCATCATTTTGTGGGCTGAAAAAAGGCCGCCGGGTTCGGTGCGGGTGATTCATGTGGACGACATGACGGCCATGGATGCGTTGAAAGTTGGTCTGGTGCAATGCCTGGCGATGATTCCTGGCACCAGCCGCAGTGGGGCGACCATTATTGGCGGCATGTTGCTGGGCCTGTCGCGCAAGGCGGCGACAGATTTTTCATTTTTTCTGGCAATTCCGACCCTGATAGGCGCCGGTGCCTACAGCCTCTACAAGGAGCGTGCGCTGCTGACTGTGCATGACATTCCGATGTTTTTTGTAGGGCTGGTTTTTTCATTTTTCAGCGCCTGGTTCTGTGTGCGCTGGCTGCTGCGTTACATCAGCACGCATGACTTTGTGCC
>JAZKIK010000529.1:3481-49258 GCA_040384925.1 Pseudomonadota bacterium
CTTTCAGGCTTGTTGCAGTTTTTGCACCAGCTCCGTGTAGGCCGCCATCGCGCTTTCCCGCGACTCGCCCTTGCGTTTGGCCCAGGCGTCATATTTTGAGCGGCCCACCATGTCCATCATGCCGGGTCGCTCGCCGGTCACATCACCAAGCGTTGCCTGTTTGAACAGGGCGTACAGCTCCAGCAGTGCATCGTTGTCTGGTGGTTTGGCCAGTGTCTTGACGGCGATGCCTGCGGCTTCAAAAGCGCGTTCTGCCTCGCTGGGGCCTGCTGCCGCCACGGGGGCACCAAAATGTGCGTCTTCCAGCGACACATCGTCGGGAAACCAGCGTGCATCGAGCAAACGGCCAGATCGCACGGCAAAAGCCAGCACGCCTTGTGACAGCAGGCTGCCTGCCGCCAGCGTGGCCGGCCACACGGCGATGCCTGCATTGAACACCGGCTGGCCAAAGGCGGTAAACCTGAGCTGGTTGTTTGCCCAGGTTTGCAGGTTTTGCAAGCCCTTGTGGCCACGGTAAATACCGCTTGCCCGGTTGGCTCCGGGCTGAAACCAGGCCATGTCTGATGAACCCTTGGCAAACAGGCCCGCAAAGTCACCGGCTTCAAGTGCGCTACGCAGCTCCTGGGCAAAAGCCAGCAGGGCCTCGGGGCTCATTTTGGCGTCGTCCACCGCCATGCCCAGTGATGCGGCGCTGCTGGCACCAAAAAACTCCAGTACACATCGCGCAACCTGCTCGCGGTCGTTGTCCACACAAATCATGTGGTAGCTGTTTTCAAGCACCACCATGCGGGCTCTGGCACCGCCAATCTGCTCAACCAGGTAGTTGGCTGAATTCAGGCTGGTCAGCTCGTCTTCCCGCGCGTGTATCACCAGGGTGTCAGTGACCATGTTTTTCAGCCCCGTCATGACCCAGCCGCGCAGCCGGTCTACCTGGCGAACGCAGGCCAGCGGAACCCAGCGGTAATGAAAATTTTCACCACGGGCAAACTTGGCCTTGACGATGGCGCGCAACTGCTCGTTTTTGATACCAAACGGGTCTTCTTCCTCAATCTTCATGCGTGCCTGCACGCCGGGCACAAAATAGATCAGGTGGCGCAGCGGGGTGTACCAGGCGGTGGCCCAGCCGTCAATGTAAATGGGCGGTGCCAGTGCAATCAGTTTGCCGCAGGTGTGGCGCTGGCGTTTGGTCAGCTCGATCGCCAGCAATGAACCCATGCACATGCCCATGATGTGAAAAGTCTCGTGCTGGGCTGCCACCTCGTGGTATTTGGCGGTGACGGCTTCCATCCACTGCTCGGCGACTATGCCTGCCAGGTCTTCAGGTGTGGTGCCGTGGCCGGGCAGAGTCAGTGAGTGGGTGACAAAACCGGCGTTCTTCAGGCGCTTGTGCATGGAGCCCAGGTCGTACTGGGTGCCGCCCAGGCCGTGGATCAAAAATACGGCGGGCGGGCTGTCTTTCAAGGGGTTTTCCGGTGCCTTGACTGCGCCAAGGCTTGCAACTTCACTGTCTGCCATCTCAGGCCTCGACTTCCAGCAGGGCTGCGACCTGTTCGATCTGGCCATCGCCACCCTGCACGCTTGACAGGCGGGCGGTCACGCTGGCAAGGTTGCCATTGCTCCAGCGCATGGTGGTTTTCCACAGCACATGGTTGCGCTGTCCTTGAATCAGGTCCTGCCAGTCGGCCTGCAGTGCAGCCTGGTCCTGCAGTTCGGCATGGTCGATCAGATTTTTGATGCCTGGCAGGGTGCTGGTGTCGGTGCGCAACAATTCGCTTGCGCCATCGCCCCACTGGGCCAGGCCGGTGTGTGCGTCAAAGTTGACGACCACGGTGCGGGTTGACTCCAGCACCTGGCGGTAGCGGGTGCGCCAGGCCTGGGCCTGCGCCAGGGCCTGCTCGCCCAGCGTACCCAGCGCGGTGACAAAACCCACCAGCAAGGCCATGGCGGCCACATAACCCTGCACTTCCAGCACGGCTTCACCGCGGAAACCTTCAAGTTCGGCAAACGGGCCACCGCCGGCATTGGTCCAGATGATGAGGGCCAGCGCACCGACCAGCGTGGCCAGGCTGCCGCCCTTGTCTTTCCACAACATGGCTGTCATGACCATAAAGGGCAGTGGCAGATAGGTCAGGGTGGGTCCAAGCGCGGCACCAAAACGGTCAGACACATCGTTTGAAAATATCAACGCCGCAACGACAAAAAACAGCAGATAGACCACCGCACCCGTGACAAAACGCGCCATGGGCATGCCGCCAGATCGTTTGGGTCTGAAATCTGCAAACGAGGTGATCAGCGGCGTCACCAGCAAAATGCCGACAAAAGTGGTGCAAAGCCACACCCGCCATTCAATTGACAACACCAGCTCAGGCAGCGTGATGGACCAGATGCCAATTGCCACGCTGGCACCGAGCGCCGATGTAATCAGTGCGCCCAGCAACAGGGCTGCGTAGGCCTTGACCGGGTCAACATGGGCGCTGGCAGACGGCATGCGCAATATTTTTGCCACCCATGCACCCAGGGCGGCAGACAGGGCTTCATTGATGCCAAAGGCCACAGACGGCAGAAACGCCTGTCCGTCGATCAGGCCCAGCACGGCGGTTGCCAGTGCTGCACCCAGTGTGATGGCCGGCCATGTTTTCGTTCTGGCGATCAGCAGCGCGCCAAAAGTGATGCCGGTCGCCAGCCAGACGGCCGAACTTTGTGTCACTGAATCACTGATGCCCTGTGACAGCAGGGCGGCAGCAAACCAGGAAAAAATACCAGCAGCGTGGTGGTGAAAAAAGAAACCGGCATCAAAAAACCTCCAGAAAGGACTGTCAAGAAACAGTTTTGATTTTGGTTATTAAACCATCACGTTGAGCAAGGCGGCCTCTATCGCCGCAGCTGTTGCCAGTGGTTTTTCCATTGGAAAAAGGTGGCTGCCGTCCAGCATCATGATGCGGCCTTTGGTGACTTTTGTGGTCAGTGCCATGCCTACCTGCTTCATCTCGACTGAGCTGCGCCCGCCAATAAAAGAAACCGGGCATTGCGGCGGACGGGTTTTGATGAGCTGATCAAGGTTGTGCGGCAGGGTGTTGTAGATGCTGGTTTCCACATCACGGTCAAAACTCAGCAGGCGCTGGTTTTCTGTGCCGTCTGGTGCATCGTGTGTGCCGTGCTCAATGTAGTCACGCAGCACATCCTCGTTCCACTGGGCAAAGGCTTTTTTGCTGCGAAAGTGCTCAAAAACCTCGTCCTTGCCAAGCCACTGGTTCTTGCGCCTGCGGCTGATGGCACCTGGCGAGATTGAACCCACCAGACGTGCACGTTTGGCCACACTCAGGGCAGCGGCGCGCCAGCCACCCAGCAGGGGTGAATCAAGCAGCACTACACCACGCAAGGCCT
This sequence comes from Pseudomonadota bacterium, assembly GCA_040384925.1. GTDB lineage: Bacteria > Pseudomonadota > Gammaproteobacteria > Burkholderiales > Burkholderiaceae_C > Polaromonas. The sequence goes on from JAZKIK010000529.1 coordinate 6,866, forward strand.
TTTCGCCAGGAGTGGGGTGATTGGCCGCACACATCAGGCTTAAAAAACCGCCCAGTGAATGGCCCACCAGAAAAGCCGCCTGGCCGGTTTTTTTGACCTGGTCCGCCGTGAAGTCGGCCAGTTGCTGCACCAGATGGGGCCAGTTGCTGGTGACGGGGTAGGCCGGGTCGTGACCAAACTTTTCAATGGATGCGAGCTGAAAGCCGCGTGACTCCAGGCTGGCAAACAGCACGCGGTAGGTGCTGGCCGGAAAGCTGTTGCCGTGCGAGAAGATGATCAGTGGTTTGGTGCTCACGGGTTGAAACCAGCTCGTTCAGATCAGTTTTTCGTTTGGATTGCTGATTTTTTTAAGCGTTTCGTGGCGAACCGCCGGCATCTTGAGCGGTACATCGGTGTGGGCGTCATCCCACACCGGGTCTTCAATGCTGTCAAACACTTCGCGCAGCTTGCGGCCCCAGTTGTTGTGCATCATGGCGTAGTAGGGGTTGTCGCTGTCTATGCACACCACCTTGTCGCTGGTGAAGCTGTCGGCTTCATACACCACCAGATCCAGCGGCATGCCAACCGACAGGTTGGACTTCATGGTGGAGTCCATGGACACCAGCGCACATTTGGCGGCTTCTGCCAGTGGTGTGTCGGGCGTGATGACGCGGTCCAGCACGGGTTTGCCGTATTTCGACTCACCAACCTGAAAGTAGGGCGTTTCGCTGGTGGCTTCAATAAAGTTGCCGGCTGAATACATCTGGAACAAACGCATGCCTTCGCCACGCACCTGGCCGCCAAACACCAGCGAGACATTGAAGTCCACATCGGCGTTTTTAAGCGCCGACGCATCACGGTCATAAACCCGGCGAATCGCCGAGCCCAGCACGCGGGCGGCGTCAAACATGCTTTTGGCGTTCCAGATCGTGATGGCTTCGCCGTTTTCATGATCTTTCAGTTGCTCGACCTGCAAGATCTCGCGCACCGATTGTGAAATCGACAGATTGCCCGCCGACAGCAGCACCATGAAACGGTCGCCGGTTTTTTCATAAACAATCATTTTGCGGAAGGTGCTGATGTGGTCCAGACCGGCGTTGGTACGCGAGTCCGAGAGAAACACCAGTCCGGCATTCAGTTTGATGGCAACGCAATAAGTCATAAAAAGCTCAAAAAGGGAATAGAAGAATAGAGGGTGTGCGGCAGGGACTTAGCTCAGGCTGGCTATCTTTTTCAGCCGGTAGAGCGCGTCCAGCGCCTCGCGCGGGGTCAGCGCGTCAGGGTCAATGGTACCCAATGCCTTGTCAACGGCGCTTTTTTCTGCTGAAAGAGCTTCAGGCGGTGCCTGAAACAGGTCAACCTGGGCGCGTGATTCGTTCTGCTGGTTTTCAAGCGCAGCCAGGGCGTGGCGGGCGTGGTTGACAACAGCCGTCGGCACACCGGCCAGTTTGGCCACGGCAATACCGTAACTCTTGCTGGCCGGGCCGGGTTCGATATGGTGCAAAAACACGATGTCTGCGCCTGATTCCACCGCGCTGACATGCACATTGATGGCACCGTGGTGCTGGGCCGGAAACTCGGTCAGCTCGAAATAGTGTGTGGCAAACAGTGTGAAAGCCTGGGTCTTGTTGTGCAGATAGGCTGCAATGCCGCCCGCCAGCGCCAGGCCGTCAAAGGTTGATGTGCCACGGCCAATTTCGTCCATCAGCACCAGAGAGTGGGGCGACGCGGTATGCAGGATCTGCGCGGCTTCGGTCATCTCCAGCATAAAGGTTGACTGCGCGTTGGCCACATCGTCAGCCGCGCCGATGCGGGTATGAATCGCGTCAATCGGCCCCAGGCGCAGCGCGGCGGCGGGCACATAGGAACCAATGCTGGCCAGCAGCACAATCAGCGCCACCTGCCGCATATAGGTTGACTTGCCGCCCATATTGGGGCCGGTGATGAGCTGCATGCGGTGTTTGCCCGTCATGCTGCAGTCATTGGCAATAAAAGAGCCGTTGCCGGTTTCCAGCAGCCGCGCCTCGACAACAGGGTGCCTGCCTTGTTTGATGTCTATGCATGGCTCCTTGGCAAATACAGGTGCGGCCCAGTTCAGGGTTAAAGACCGTTCGGCCAGCGTACACAGTGCATCCAGGTTGGCAATGGCGCGGGCCAGGCGGCTCAGGGCCGGAACAAAGTCCTGCAACTGGTCGAGCAACTGTTCGTACAGCCACTTTTCACGCGCCAGGGCGCGCTCTTGCGCTGACAGGGCCTTGTCTTCAAAGGCCTTGAGTTCGGGTGTGATGTAGCGCTCGGCGTTTTTCAGGGTCTGGCGGCGGCGGTAGTCGTCGGGCACCTTGTCAAGCTGACCCTGCGTCACCTCAATATAAAAACCATGCACCCGGTTGAACTGCACACGCAGGTTGGCGATGCCGGTTCTGGCTTTTTCACGGCCTTCGAGGTCCAGCAAAAAGGCATCGCAGTTGGTCTGTATGCCGCGCAACTCGTCCAGGTCGGCATCACAGCCGTGGTTGATGACACCACCATCACGAATCAGCGCCGCCGGTTCGTCCAGCACATAACGGCGCAGCAGTGCCTCACAGCCGGCTGGTGGCTGCAAATCTTCAAAAATGCTAGCCAGAAGCGCAGGCAGCGCCAGAGCAGCAGGCTTGAGAAGCTCGGCTTTTTGCAAGGTCAGCTGCAGTGCCACCAGCTCTCTTGGTTTGACCTGGCGCAGCGCAATACGGGCGGTGATGCGTTCCACATCACTGCTGCCCTTGAGTTTTGCGCGCAGGGTCTGCTGCAAACCCTCGCGCAGGTAGGCAATCGCCGCCAGGCGGCTGGAGGCTTGCGCACGGTCACGCCTGGGGCTGAGCAGCCAGCTTTTAAGCGCCCGGCTGCCCATGCCGGTGGTGCAGGTGTCGAGCAATGAAAACAGCGTGGGTGAATCTTCACCGCGCAGGGTTTGGGTCAGTTCAAGATTGCGCCGGGTGCTGAGCGGCAAGTCAATCAGCTCACCTGAACGCACCACCACCAGCCCCTGGATGTGCGACAAGGCCCGGCCCTGGGTGTGTTCGGCGTAACCGAGCAGGGCAGAAGCGGCGGCATGCGCCTCCTTGAGTTCCTCGGCATTCCATGAGGCGAGGGAGGCGACCTTGAGCTGTTCCAGCAGCCTGCGTGCACCCAGCGCTGCATCAAACTGCCAGGCCGGGCGAGCGCTGATGGCGCAGCGCAGGGTTTTCTGGCTTTTCAGGCGGTCTTCAAAGGCGCTGCTGACATCCACGTTGTAAATCAGCTCGCTTGGTGCGATGTGGGCCACCCAGGCTTCGAGTTCGTCATTGGCACATTGCGCCAGATGAACCTCACCCTGCGTCACACTGAGCCAGGCCAGCCCGCAGCTGTTGCGCGTGCCCTGATGCACGGCCAGCAGAATCGACTCGGTCTTGTCGCTGAGCAGTTCGGTATCGGTCAGCGTACCGGGCGTGACCACGCGCACCACCTTGCGTTCAACCGGGCCTTTGGCTGTGGCGACATCACCCACCTGCTCACAAATCGCCACCGATTCACCCAGCTTGATGAGTTTGGCCAGGTAGCCTTCCAGAGAATGAAAAGGCACACCAGCCATCACCACCGGTTCACCGGCCGACTGGCCACGCCGGGTCAGCGTGATGTCGAGAAGGCGCGCGGCTTTTTCGGCATCGGCATAAAACAGCTCGTAAAAATCCCCCATGCGATAGAGCAGCAGGGTTTCGGGGTAGTCTGCCTTGAGGCCCAGGTACTGGGTCATCATGGGTGTGTGCTTTTCCTGGCCAGCAGGTTCGGTCAATTTACTCGGCTTGGCGGCCATCAATACCTCTTGCTTGGGGATGCGGTTTTGTACACCGGGCAGCGGCGCGCCGGGTGTGGGCAAAGACCTGCATTATCCAATGCGGCCGAGGGGCCTGGCTTCGATGACGCCTGGTTCAGTAATTCAAGCTGAGTTTGATGAATTCACCGTCAGCGCTGCTGGTCTGGCTTCTTTGTGCGAGATGGCTGGCTGTTTTGATGGCTGAAATTGTGTATACCCGGGTACTGGTATCGGTATCTGTGGTACCAAGTGACGCAGTTGTGGCTGTGAGCTGACCCTGGCCAGCGTTTTTGCTGCTGGGTTCAATTCTGGCGGTGTACATCTTGCCACTGCCTGGTGTGCAGCTGATGGTGAAGGTCGATGGCGATGGGTCTGAGCTGGTCTGTGTCTCGGCCAGTGGCAGGTTGCGGCTGGTGTGCATGCAACTGGCCACCACGGTGGCGCTGACCATCATGACGCCCTGATGCTGCAAGGGTGGGCCAGCCAGGACGCCTGAACTGGCAGCCAGGGCCAGTAAGACCAGCATGAGCACCCGTGATGGTTTGCCTTGCATAAAACCTCTACCTTTTGATCTGCCAGCCTTGTCATGAAGCTTTGTGCTCTATGGTTTTTGCTGAATTTATCGATTTAAAAAACATTGTTGTTAATTTAATCGATAAAAGTGATTTATACGGCGAGCTTTTGAGGTTTTTGACTATTAATTGCTAAAAATGATGAATTGTTTGATGTGATTGATGTTTTGAAGTTGATCTGACGCTACTACAGCACCTTGACCGGATGTTGTCGGTGTAAGGCCCGAGTGATAACCTGCCCACCGGGTATTCGTCCGTATGCCGGGAGCACCTGCAGCAGATTGCCCGGCAGGCCGGTCTGGCCACCTGTGGCTGCGCAGCTCAAGCCGCTGCCATCTACCCGGATCTGGCTGTAGCCCCCGTCGGAAAACAGCTTGTAGTGGAGCTAGGTGGCACCAAAAGCCATGCGGCGCTGTGTCAGCTGGGACTGGGCCTTGAGTTCAAGCTGTATCGTGTAGAACACGGTTTGCGGGGTGATGCCCAGCACCCGGCAGGTGATGCTGGCCGAGCCGTTGGCGTTGTAAAAAACCTTCAGTGGGCTGGCGTGCTGCGGTACCTGAAACAAACCATACGGCCCTCCCCGGGCTGGATACGAATAGCCGGTGGCGAGACGATGGAGTTCTGTGTGGGCGCATAGGTTTCCTTGCCGTCAACCGGCTGGCCTTAGGACTTCGAGTTCGACATCGGTAGCCCTCTCACCCCGGTTGCTGACTTCAACTGCAGAAAACTCGGTGGCCACGTCCATTTGACCATCACAGGCGACACGGCAATCGGTATCGCGTCGCTGGCAGCGGTCGTTGAGGCTTTTGGAGCGGATGCCAGTGCAAAAACGGTAAAACCTATAAAAGCAGCCGAAATAAACCAGTGATGACGATTTGAGAGCAATTATTCAACCCCTTGACTTGTCGATTCAGTGGTTGACCGTAAGCTGCACCAGGTCGGCGTAAGCACCAATGCCAAGCGCCTGCGCACCAGGCAAACGGCCATACACGGTAAAGGTGCCAAACACGACCGTGGTCGCTGCTGCGATGCAGGTTTGCAACACCGCAGCGGCGACTGCCAGTGTGGAGGTGGCCGTGGCGGCAGAACTGAATGGTGTGTAAACGAGACCGGCTGCAGGCATTGCAGCGGTGACCGCTACCAATTTGATGGAGCGCATGTTCTTTTCCTTGAATTGATTAAAAATGCTTAAAACAAGCTTTTTGCTGCAGATGTTACAGTTTTCATCAATTAATGCGATAACTTGATAGAGTAAACCATTAATAAATCATATTTATTAATTTTTTTGATGTAAATCACATTCAATAGAGGTGCTTGTGATCGGCGCTTGTCGCAAATCAAGGTGTTGCTGAACCTTGTGTTTTGGTGCCATTTTGTGAGGTGAAAAATCCTGATCGGGATTCTGAAATTGATAAAACGGCGATATTGGCGTTTAAGAACGTGTTCACGGTCTAAGGATGCGGAACATCCTTAAGGGCTAGCTGCAACTGGTGCCTGGGTTTTGCTGCCCCGGCGTATTGCCTGGGAGTCCGGGAGTGCTGCCATGAGGGCTGCATGCGGAATGGCTGGCTGCCATATTTACAGCTAAAAATGGCCGCTGGCGTTGCGCCAGCGGGTTGGATGGCTCATAAATGAGGGTGCTGCGGCAGTGGCTTTGGTGGCCCCGCCGATTGCCATACAGAGGCAGCGGGGGCGATTCGGCTGCCTGGCCAGGCCGAAAGGTTTTGATGCGCCTGACGGTACTTTTAAACCTCGGCAAAACCTCAGAAGGGTGCGTCTTTCTGGCCAGCTGCATCATCCGCAGCTACTGAAGAGTCCGGCATGGCTGCGGGTTCAATCACCTGCGCTGCCTGTTGGGGGCTGGGCTGGCTGGCCAGGGGCCTGATGCGTCGTGGTTTGGCTGTCAGGGTGACTTTTTCGGTACTTTTGACGGCTTCTGTAAAAGCGTTGGCCACGGTGTCATCGGCTGCGGCTGCAGTGTCGCTGGCCAGGACTGCTGATTCACGTACTGCCTGGCGCAGCGTGGCCTTGTCTCCGGCACCGGCAAACTTGCTGTAACGGGACAGTGTCGTGACCAGCTGGCCATAAATGCGCGGGTTCCCGGCGACACATTCGCCTTCGTGCAAAAACTCGGATTCACCAGTGAAGTTGCCGACCAGGCCGCCGGCTTCTGTGACCAGCAGCGAGCCAGCCGCCATGTCCCAGGCTTTCAGCCCGGTCTCAAAAAAGCCGTCGCTGAAACCTGCGGCCACATAAGCCAGGTCCAGCGCTGCTGCACCAGGGCGGCGCACACCGGCGCACTGGCTCATGACTTCGCCTAGCATGTTGAGGTAGGTTTTCAGTTTGTCGCCGGGGCGGTAGGGAAAGCCGGTTGAAATCAGGCATTCCTGCAGGCGGCTGCGTTTGCCAACGCGTATGCGCCTGTCGTTCATGTAGGCACCGCGGCCCTTGGTGGCGCAAAAAATGTCGTTGCGGGTCGGGTCGTAAACCACAGCCTGCTCAACCTTGCCCTTGACGGCCAGCGCGATGCTGACGCAATAGACCGGAAAACCGTGGATAAAGTTGGTGGTGCCGTCCAGCGGGTCAATGATCCACACAAAGTCGGAGTCTTTGGCACCATGCTCGCTGCCCGATTCTTCGGCAAGAATGCCGTGGGTTGGAAAGGCGGTCAGCAGGGTTTCGATGATGGCGGTTTCGGCTGCATGGTCAACTTCGGTCACAAAGTCGTTGGTTTGCTTGGCTGAAACCCGAACGGCCTCAACGTCAAGGGCTGCACGGTTGATGATGGCGCCTGCGGCGCGCGCAGCCTTGATGGCCACGTTGAGCATGGGGTGTAGATTGCTGGACATAAATTGTAAGAAAGAGCGTGTGGAGGCCACAACCAAACCTGAAACCGGTGACCGGCGCAGGCGACAATGTCAGCATTTTACCGACTCTGCCTGCCCCTGGCCTGATTTTCTTGCCTGATTGGGCCTGAATCTGCTCTGGGCCGACCGTCGCCAGATCCGCTCCACGAATGAAAACCCGATTTATCCTGATCCAGACCAGCCACGCCGGCAATGTGGGTGCCGCCGCCCGAGCCATGAAAGTCATGGGTTTTGATGACCTGGTGCTGGTGGCACCGCGCTGGGCCAACGTGCTGCGCCGTGAAGAAACCATACAGCGGGCCAGCGGCGCGCTGGATATCCTTAAAAATGCCCGCATCGTCGACACGCTGGATGAAGCGCTGGATGGCATCACGCACCTCTGTGCCACGGCCATGACACCCCGCGACTTTGGACCACCCACACTGGCACCGCGTGAACACTTTGCCGCGCTGCTGGGCGCTGCAGGCGGCGCTGGTCAGTCCTTGTCAGATCCAGGGCTGACTGCACCCGCAGCAACTGCGCATGAGGGCGATCTGGCGTCAAAAACACCGTCAAGGCCCGAAGGTGTGGCATTCCTGTTTGGTTCGGAGCGTTTTGGCATGCAAAACGAAGATGTGTACCGCTGCCATGTGGCGCTGAGCATTCCGACAGACCCGAACTTTGGCTCGCTCAACCTGGGCGCAGCTGTGCAATTGATTGCCTATGACTGGCGGCAGGCCCTGGGCGGTTTTGCGGTTGAAGCGGCCACGGCCGAACGCAAACTGGCCGATGCGGCTGAGGTGGCTGGCATGCTCGGACATTGGGAAGAAGCGCTGGTTGAAATTGGTTTTCTTGATCCGGCGTCACCCAAAAAGCTGATGCCAAGACTCAACCAGCTCTTTAACCGCTCACAACTCAGCACTGAAGAAATCCACATTCTGCGTGGTGTTGCCAAGGCCATGCTTAAACCGCTGGCGTCCAGAGGCAGCAAAATGGTGGCCCCAGACGGTTTGCCGGCAAATTCCGCCAGCGACATATAAACTCCACGCATGTTTTCCAGACTACGCTCCGATATCCAGTGCATTCTTGACCGCGACCCAGCCGCCCGCACGGCATGGGAGGTGCTGACCTGTTACCCCGGCCTGCACGCTGTTGTGCTGCACCGGCGTGCACACTGGTGCTGGAGCCATGGTTTTAAATGGCTGGGCCGGTTTATCTCGCACATCACGCGGTTTTTGACCGGTATCGAGATTCACCCCGGTGCAAAAATCGGCGAAAGAGTGTTTTTTGACCACGCCATGGGTGTTGTGGTGGGTGAAACCGCAGAAATCGGCGACGGCTGCACGATTTACCAGGGTGTGACACTGGGTGGTACTTCCTTGTACAAAGGCTCCAAACGCCACCCGACCTTGGGCAAAAACGTGGTGGTCGGGGCGGGTGCGCAGGTTTTGGGTGGGTTCACGGTGGGTGAAGGGGCGCGGATTGGGTCCAGCGCCGTGGTTGTCAAACCTGTGCCAGCCGGTGCAACTGCTGTTGGCAATCCGGCGCGGATTATTCAGGCTGATGGCGATGTGCGGCGGGAGCAGGTCGCCAGCCAGATGGGTTTTTCGGCCTACGGAATTACCCAGGCCGATGATCCCGTTTCACAAGCCATGCGCGGCCTGATAGACAACGCCGCCAGCCAGGAGCATCAGGTTGCATTGCTCTGGCAGGCGATTGAAAAACTCTCCAGATCACAAACCGCCTTGAGCCGCGACTGTGTGCCGGTTGATGCAGCGCGTCAGGAGACTTTTGAAGCTGAAAAGCTTACTCAGCTGATTGGCAAGTAAGTTATTTGACGGCCTGCAATGCAGATGTCTGGTCAAACACACTCTGGCCCCAGTTGCCGGAGAGTTCAAAACGATAGGTTTCGCTGTCTGCTGCTGCGTCTGCGGTGCCTGCAACGGGTTTGCTGCGCAGGCGCAGAAAATACACACCGGGTTTGAGATCGCCGAGTTCCAGCCTTGGGCCGCTGCCTTCGGAAGTAGCCACGGTCTGTGTCAGGGCTGCGTCTTTTGCCAGCACGACCGAGTAGCCGCTTGCAATCATGGGCTGCCCGTTTGGCAACAGGCCAATCCAGCTCAGCACGGTCTTGCCATCAACAATACCCAGGCTGGAATAACTTACGCGCCACTGGCTGGGCGGTGCGTCCTTGACGGCAATCAGCTTGACGCTGTTAAAGCCTTCCAGGCCATTTGGGTCAATGCCGCGTACACGCGCAAACCAGTTGCCGTTGGCCAGGCTGGACAGCTCGACGCTGTTGCCGCTGACCTTGAGGTCACGCACAATCCGGTCGAATTTATCGTCACTGGCGACTTGCACACGGTAGGCTGATGCACCTGCCAGCACCGGCATGGGCCAGGCACCCAGCGGCCGCATGACGTCGGCAGAAATGGCGGCAAGGTCAGGGGCTGGCAGCAGCTTGACAACATTGACTTCCCGTTCAGCCGGTTTGATCACGGCACCGGTGCCCAGAGGCAGGTCAGCGCCACTTTTCTGTGCCGGGTTGTCGGCCCTGACCAGGCCTTCAATCACCTCGGTACGTGCACTGCCACTGGCCGGGTCTTCAAAAGCGACGCGGAATTCCGTTCCGCGCACACCGACCAGCGATGTCGGGGTTTCAATCTGCAGCGGTGTGGCGCGCAAGGAGTTTTTCGAAGCCAGCGCTTCCAGCGCACCCGAAGTCAGCCGCATCAGCCCTGAAAACCAGGTGGTTGAGCCACTGCTGGATGTGTCACGCATGGCGTAGTTGCGGCTGGTGATGACTTCCGCCAGGCTGCCCGGCAGCAGTTTGATGCGGCTGCCGTCTCCCAGCTCCAACACGGCCGAGCTGTTGCTGCCGGTCTTGATCTGGCTGCCGTCCCCTATGGCCTGACCTGCCTGCATGGGCTGGCCACCCAGTGTCACATCGCCTTCAGCGCTGATGATCTTTCCATTCACGGGCTGAAATTTGAGGTAACGCAGCGGAATGTTCAGTTTTTGACCCGGAAAAATCACATCCGGATTTTTCAGGCCGTTGTATCTCGCCACCTCATTCCAGGCTTGCTGGCTGAGCAGCATTTCGCGGCTTATGCGAATCAGCTTGTCAGACGGTTTGACGGTGTAGGACAGGCTGGGTTCGTTGGGATTTGCCGGTGTTGCTGGCTGCACTGCCTGCCTGGCCTGGGTGCGTGTCGGGGCTACCGTCTGGGCCTGCGCGGCGACATAGCCCAGACTGAAATTTGCTGCAAAAAAAGTAGCGGCAAGCACCTGTACGGCCTGTTCAATGGGCCGCTTTTGGTTGAAGTCGGGAGTTGTCAGGTTTTTCATGGCTGCCTGTTCACTTGGATTCTGTCGGGTTGCTGCGCTTAAAAATTCAGGGACTTCAAATCTGCCGCAACCCCCGCACAAAATCAGGCGCGCGGTGGACGCAGTGCAGACTTTGGCCTGAAGGCCTTGCAAACCTCTGGCCGGGTTTCGATGTAAGGCCCGCCTATCAGGTCAACGCAATAGGGGACGGCAGAAAAAATGCCGGGCACTATTTGTTCGCCTGTATCTGTTTGTAAGCCTTCCAGCGTTTCAGCGATAGATTTTGGCTGGCCTGGCAGATTGATAATGAGGCTTTTGTCACGAATCACTGCACATTGACGCGACAAAATGGCTGTTGGTACAAACTTCAGGCTGATCTGGCGCATCTGCTCGCCAAAACCTGGCATTTCCTTGTGCGCCACGGCCAAAGTGGCCTCAGGTGTCACATCACGTAACGCGGGGCCAGTACCGCCTGTGGTCAAGACCAGTGAACAACCGGCATCCACCAGACTGATCAGCGCGGCGCTGATGCCGGCCTGTTCATCGGGAATCAGGCGTTCTTCAAAAACAATGGGGTTGAGCAGGGCGCGGGTCAGCCATTCCTTCAGGGCTGGCAGGCCTTTGTCAACATACACACCACTTGAGGCGCGGTCACTGACCGAGACGATGCCAATCCTGACGATGTCGAATGACGGCTCTGTTGCCTCACTCATGCCTCGGGCTCCTCGTCTGCTTTTTTCATCTGCTCCTTGACGAGCTGGAAAATTTCGCGGTAAGACTTGCCGTGGCGAGGTGCTTCACCAGGTTTTTCTGGTTTGTAGTCCTTGCGGGCCTGGCGAATCATGGCGCGCAACTGCTGTGCATCGGTGGCCGGGTACTCGGTCAGCCAGGCGCTCAGGGCCTCGTCGTCGGCCACCAGCTTGTCGCGCCACTGTTCGGCCAGGTGCAATTGCAGGGTCAGCTGTGCCGAGCCGTTGAGCTGTTCGTTGATGGCATCACGAATCGGGTCCGGGTCAAGCGGGCGCATCAGCTTGCCGATGAACTGCATCTGGCGGCGTTTGCCCTCGAAATTGGTGATCTTTTTGGCCTCGGCAATCGCGTCGCGCAGTTTGTCGGGCAAATCAAGTTTGGCCATCAGATCGGCACGCAGGGTCAGCAGGGCTTCACCCAGCGCCTGCTTTTCATCGGCCTCAGCCTTGAGCTGGGTTTTACTGGGCGGGCCAACTTCTTCAAGCGCAATTTCTTCAGGTTTGACGAAGCGGCCGTTCGACCAGTAGCCCTTGATGGCCTTGGGTGCGGCCTTGCTGGAGGTCTTTGTAATTTTGGTATTCATGGCAGTCAGTATCATAGCTACCCATATGACCTTAAAGACCCCCTCCCGCACTTCCCGCAGCAAAGCACCCGCAAACCTTCAAAATCAGCCCGAACAAGGCTTCAGTTACAGCCGTGATTTTTTTGAAGGCCTGGTTGACACCGCACTGGCACATGCCAAAAAACTGGGCGCCACCGATTCGGCCGCCGAAGCCTCCGAAGGCTGCGGCCTGTCGGTCAGTGTTCGCAAGGGCGAGCTTGAAAACGTTGAACGCAACCGTGACAAGTCACTTGGCATCACCGTTTATGTTGGCCAGAAGCGCGGCAACGCCGCTACCAGTGACTTTTCAACCGCAGCCATCAAACAGACCGTCAAGGCGGCCTACGACATCGCCCGTTTTACCGCCGAAGACAAGTCATCCGGCCTGCCGGCAGACCGTGACATCGCACGGGTTCACCCGGCGCTCGACCTGTTTCATCCCTGGGCACTGACATCTGAAGAAGCAGCGGTTCTGGCACTCAAATGCGAAGCTGCAGCCCTGTCAACCTCGCGCCGCATCACCAACAGTGAAGGTGCTGGTGTGTCGGCCCAGCAGTCACATTTTTTCAGCGCCCATACCCGCGGATTCAGGGGCGGGTATGCCAGCTCGCGGCACAGCCTTTCAGTTGCGCCGATTGCCTCGTCACCCGGAAAAAAAGGCGACATGCAGCGTGACGCCTGGTACAGCTCCATGCGTGACGCGGCAGAGCTGGCCAGCCCCGAGGCGGTAGGCCGTTATGCCGCCGAACGCGCCTTGTCGCGCCTTAAAAGCCGCAAGGTCAAAACCTGTGAGTGCCCGGTTTTGTTTGAGTCACCCGTGGCAGCCGGCCTGCTGGGCGGTTTTGTGCAGGCCATCAGCGGCGGTGCGATGTATCGCAAAAGCACGTTTTTGCTCAACAGCCTGGGCAAGGCGGCGTTTCCCGACCATATAGACATCACTGAAGACCCGCATCTCAAAAAAGGCAAGGGCAGCGCGCCATTTGACGAGGAAGGTGTCAAGACTCGCGCCCGTACTGTGGTTGATGCCGGCATTGTGCGAGGCTACTTTTTAAGCACCTATTCAGCCCGCAAACTGGGCATGCGCACCACCGGCAATGCCGGTGGTTCACACAACCTGGTCATGAGCAGCCGCCAGACGGCTGCGGGCGACGACCTTGACGAAATGCTGCGCAAGCTGGGCACCGGTCTGTTTGTCACCGAGCTGATGGGGCAGGGCGTGAACTACGTGACAGGTGACTATTCACGCGGCGCAGCAGGTTTTTGGGTTGAAAATGGTGAAATCGCTTTTCCCGTCGAGGAAATCACGATTGCCGGTAATCTGAAAGACATGTTGATGGGCATTCAGGCCGTGGGTGCTGACGCCTATAACTACGGTGCCAAAACCGTGGGCTCCATTCTGGTCAACCGCATGAAGGTCGCTGGCAGCTAAGAACATATTCATGGTCTAGGCCTGAGCGCAAACCGGCCTTGTGCGTAAGCCCCGCACAAGCTGGGTGTTATTTTGGGCGGTGCAGTCGTTTGTAGGTAATAAGACGTAACCTTGGCGCTTTTAAACCCTGGTACCTGACCCGCTCCATGAAAACTTGTCAACAACTCCTGTTCAGCGTGATGGCCGTATTGCCATTGATGGGCCATAGCCAGGTTAGCCCACCTGCGCAGGCCAGGGCGTCTGCCCCTGTGCCCGCTGCCTCTGCGGCCACGACAGGCTCACTTCACCCTTGGCAGGCCGTGCCGCCACAAAGCACTGCAGAAGCCTATTTCACCAACCTGCAGGACGGTGCAAGGATTGAAACCCCCTACCTGGCGACTTTTGGCCTGACCGGTGGCTGGGGTCTTGCACCAATTGCCAAACCCGTTACCGGCAAGGGTGGCCATCATCATCTGCTGGTGAATCGCGACTTGCCGCTGGACTTCAAAAAGGCCTTGCCTTTCAACGATCAATACATCCACTTTGGCAAGGGCCAGATGGAGTCGGCCCTGACGCTGGAGCCGGGCGAATACCAGTTGCGCCTGCTGCTTGCTGATGACAAACACCTGCCGCATTTTGTTTACAGCAAACCCGTCAAGATCACGGTGACAGGCAAAAACAAGGGTGTTGATCCGCTCACGCTGGTCAAAAAAGGGATTACTCTGAAAAATGTGCCTGCCGATGGAAAACTCGGGGCCCTGTTCAAAGTGCAGTTTCATGCCTCGGGCCTGAATGTGGCGCATTTGAGCCAGGCTGAAAAAGACAGCGGCCATTTCAAGCTGACCATCAGCCCCCAGGCGGGTGGAAAACCGGCTGAACTGGATTTTGTGAATGGCCAGACCGAGGTCTGGCTGTCGCCGCCGCCAGGTGCCTATACGCTGAAGCTTGAGTTGGTGGACAACGTCAATCCCGGCAAAACGCTGGCCGATGCGGTTTCTGCGCAGGTGCGTGTACAGGCACCATGAGAGTGCTGCCTTTGGTGACTGAACTCAGGCCAGCGCTGCCTTGACCGCTGCCGACACCTGGCCCATGTCAGCCTTGCCAGCCAGTCTGGCCTTGGCTGCGCCCATGACCTTGCCCATGTCGCCAGGGCCACTGGCACCCAGCTCGGCCACAATGGCTTTTACCGCAGCCAAGACTTCATCTGCGCTCAGGCGGGCGGGCAGGTAGGCCTGCAGCACCACCAGCTCGGCGGCTTCCTTGTCGGCCAGATCCTTGCGCTCGGCCTTCTGGAAAGCTTCAATCGAGTCCTTGCGCTGCTTGATCAGCTTGTCAACGATGGCGATGACTGCTGTATCGTCCAGCGCCACACGTTCATCGACTTCTTTTTGTTTCATCGCAGACAACAGCAAACGGATGGTGCCCAGGCGCTCGCTGTCCTTGGCGCGCATGGCGGTTTTCATGTCTTCGGTGATTTGGTCTTTGAGTGCCATGGAGTCTCCAGAAAAAGCAGGTGAAAAAATCAGATAAACAAGGGGCAAAAATACAAAAAGCCCGCCAGAGCGTCCTGTGGCGGGCTTTGGGTTGCCGTAAGGCAATACCAATCAGGGATTAGTACAGCTTTTTAGGCAACTGCATGGAGCGAATGCGTTTGTAGTTGCGCTTGACAGCAGCAGCCTTCTTGCGTTTACGCTCAGCCGTTGGCTTTTCGTAAAATTCGCGCGCGCGCAGGTCGGTCAACAGGCCGAGTTTTTCAATAGTGCGCTTGAAGCGGCGAAGAGCTACGTCGAAGGGCTCGTTGTCTTTTACACGAATGGTCGTCATTGATGAATTGATCCAAAAATTGGCGCTTTTAGTGATCTGATCAGAATCAGGCCAAGCGCAGGTTTGCTAGCAAAGCCTTGGATTATAGCCCATGGAATGAGGGCTGATCAATTGTCAACAGTCCTATTGTCGCTCTGAAGCGCTT
Organism: Pseudomonadota bacterium; assembly: GCA_040384925.1. Classification (GTDB taxonomy): domain Bacteria; phylum Pseudomonadota; class Gammaproteobacteria; order Burkholderiales; family Burkholderiaceae_C; genus Polaromonas. Next base: position 22,147 of record JAZKIK010000529.1, read on the forward strand.
GCGCGCATGCAAAAGCACTGGCCCAGGCCCACTGGAAGTTGTAGCCGCCCAGCCAGCCGGTCACGTCGACCACCTCGCCAATGAAATACAGGCCGGGCTGTTTTGACTCCATGGTCTGGGATGAGAGGTCGCGGGTGTCCACGCCACCGGTGGTGACCTCGGCCTTTTTATAACCTTCGGTGCCGTTGGGTATCAGTTGCCAGTCGGCCAGGCGCTGGGCCAGGTTTTGCAGGGATTTGTCGGTGGCGTCAACAATCGGGCGCTGCAGGGCTGCATCGGCACTGACCCAGGCTTCGGCCAGGCGGCTGGGTACCAGGCTGCTTAATTCGTTGCTGATCAGCTTTTTTGACGTGGCTTTTGCGCGCAGAAGTTTTTCGGGCAGATCGATGCCAGGTGCGAGGTTGATGCGTATGGACTGGCCTGATTGCCAATAACTGGATATTTGCAGCACCGCCGGGCCGCTCAGGCCGCGATGGGTAAACAGCAGGTCTTCTGAAAAAACAGTGGCTTTTTTGCGTTGTTTGGGTGTGGCGTCCGGCGCGCCGGCCTCGATCAGCACCGGCAAGGCCAGCCCGGCCAGCTGCGCAAAAGGTGCCCAGTCGGCGCCGTCAAAGGTCAAAGGCACCAGCGCTGCGCGAGGTTCGACGATGCGCAGGCCGAACTGTCTGGCGATACGGTAGCCAAAATCGGTCGCGCCGATTTTGGGAATCGACAGACCGCCAGTGGCAATCACGATTTGTGGGCTGTCAATCAAACCCCGGTCGCTGTCAATTTGATAGCTGCCTGCGTCCCCAGCCTCTGCGTGGGGCGCAGATCTGCTTATGCTTTTGATGCTGCAGGGCTGCCAGCGGGTGACATGGCCGGTTTCGCATTCGGCGAGCAGCAGATCGATGATGTCTTCGGCAGAACGGTCACAAAACAGCTGGCCCTTGTGTTTTTCATGAAAAGGCACGCCATGTTTTTGCAGCAGGGCAAGGAAGTCCTGCGGTGTGTAGCGTGACAGGGCCGAACGGCAAAAGTGCGGGTTGTCACTTAAAAAGTTGGCGGGTGTGGTGCCAATATTGGTGAAGTTACAGCGCCCCCCACTTTTCACCGGATCATTGTCTTCCACGATCTGGCCATATTGGAAAAACTCTTTCAGATCGGGTGCATCACTACCCTTGGCATGTTCCTTACCAAAGGAGGTATAGCCACGCTGACCTGCCAGCCCGGCGCAAAAAAGACCGGCTGCACCCGCGCCAATCACCACAACGTCGAATTTATGGGCCAAGTCAGGCTCCTGCGCAGGTGTTGCTGGAGTTTTTGACTATTGAAGCATTGGCAATTTCAGGGTGGTGGCTGGGCTGCACAGGTAGGCTTCTTTCTTGCTGTTTTTGGGCAGCCAAGTGTAATGACCCCTTGTCCGTCGACAGCGGTGGCGCGCAACGGCCAAGATTAACCGAAGCAGCGCTGGCTTGCGGCAGGTACATCAACGCTGACAGCCACCAGCCCCTGCAGCACGTCGCCGACCACAATCACGCTGGGGCTCGCCAGCTCTTCACGTTCTATGGTGGTACGCATTTCTGACAGTGTGGTCACGGCGTGGCGCTGGTTTGGCAGGCTGGCGTTCTGGATGATGGCTACCGGGGTTTGTGGCGGCAGGCCCAGCAGCAGTTGGTCCTGTATGTGTTGCGAACCTGACACACCCATGTAAATGACCAGTGTCAGTCTGGCCAGGGCTGCGGCGGTGGCCAAAGAAGCCCAGTCACAACCTTCGTCGCCGGGTTTAGCGTGGCCAGTGACAAACACCACGCCGTGGGCGTGCAGGCGATGTGTCAGCGGCACACCAAGTGAAGTGACTGCCGCCAGGCCGGCGGTGATGCCGTTGATGACTTCAACCTGTACGCCGGCGGCGCGAAGGTGCTCGACTTCTTCACCACCACGGCCAAAAATAAACGGGTCACCACCCTTGAGGCGGACCACATTGTCACCTTCACGCACCGCCATCAGCATCAGCTTTTCAATGAATGCCTGCGGAGTTGACTTGCAGCCGCCGCGTTTGCCGACATAAACAATACGTGCGCCCGGTCGGGCAAAAGCCACGATTTCGTCGCTGACCAGATCATCGACAAACAGCACGGTAGCGCGCTGAATCGCCTTGACGGCTTTCAGCGTCAGCAGTTCCGGGTCGCCCGGGCCCGCGCCTACCAAGGTGCATTTGCCATGCAGAACGGTGTGTAAGTTTTGAGTCATAGTAATGTGGCTGTGTGCAAGATGTGTTCCACCTGCCTGGCAATGGATGCGGGCACGGGTTGCCGCCCGGCCATCACGTCCCGTATGTAGCTTGCGGTACTGGCGGCATCGGTGGTTTTGGGTAAATCGGGCAGGCTGGCCAGGGTGCCGCCCTGGCTTTCCTGTAAAAGCCGCCTTTGTCCGGCGACAAAGGCCTCCATCTGCGGCATGCGGCGGGCGTCGGCCACCACTTCGCCTTCGGTGCCGCGCAGCAGCAGGGCGTTGGCCTTGACGAGTTCAAAAGTCTGCGCCATTGACAACGCATATTCGGGATGGGTGTAGCTGCTGACAACCAGGCTTTTGCCGAGGCAGGGGTTCATGATCTTGACCAGGCTGTGCGCCGGATTGCGCAGCCCCACCACACGGCGCACGTCCAGCAGGCGCTTGATGGCCGGGCAAAGCAGCTCGGTGGGTACAAAGGCCAGTTCGCCCGCCGCTATGGGCTTGATAGCCGTCTGTGCTGGCATGTCAAGCGCAAGCAGCACTTCTGATACAAAAACACGGCTTGATTCGGTCGGTGTGCCATGAATCAGCACCGCCAGGCCCTCACGTGCCAGCAGCAGGCCCAAAAGTGGAGTCAGTACCGGCAGTTTGCGTGCACCGTTATAGCTTGGCAGCACCACCGTGGGTGTGTTGCCGGTGTTGACGGGCAAATGCTGCAGGCGCTGATGCGTGGCGTCCAGAAAGCCGGCCATTTCTTCAGGTGTTTCGCCCTTGATGCGCATTGCCAGGCAAAAAGCGCCGATTTCCAGATCCGTCACCGTGCCGTCCAGCACCTGGCCCAGCAGATCGGCCGCCTGCTCGCGTGTCAGCGCTCGGGCACCGTCCTTGCCACGACCGATTTCCTTGATGTAGTGATTAATAGGCATGAGTTTTTTCCATGCGGCGATTGTCTGTGAACAAACAATTCGCTTCTGGCGATGGTTTTTATGGGTATCTTGCGTGACTCAGGCGACTCGTTTGATAGGTATGACAGTGCGTTGCGGGCCGCCGTCGCCGGGTGCCGTGTCGCTGCGTGCCGAGCGCACCAGCCGTTTCAGCTCGGGTACACAGGAGCCACAATTGGTACCGCATTTGAGCGTGTTTTGCAGTGATGCCAGGCGTTCTTCATCGGTGGCCAGGAAACCCGCCCCATCGCCGCCCAGTGCCACACCCTGGCTCAGGCTGGCCAGATGTGCTTCAATCGCAGCGTCGGTCACATTCAGGCAGGTACACACCAGTTTGCCGCGTGACTGCACGGCCACTGGTGCCTTGGCACCTGGCAGCAGCAGCAGCCGGCCATAAGCCTGTGCGGGCAATTCGTCCTGCAGCAGGGTTTTGATCCAGGCTTCGGCGCTGGTGTCGCCAGCCAGCACAAAACCCAGCAGCTCGGCGTTTTCGCCAATACGTTGCAGGCGGGCGGCGCGGCGCTGGCCTTTTTTGCGGTCCATGTAATGCAGGGAATCCGCACCGTCCAGGCCCAGAATGCTTTCGATCTGCATCAAAACTTCTTCGGATGGTGCTTCATGACCAGCAGCGCGAAACAGGACGCCGGTGCGTTCGTCGGGCGCAGTGCTGCCAGCCTGCACGACCAGTGGTGTATTGTTTGAGAAAGGCACACAACTGGTGAAGGCAAAGGCCTTCATCAGCGGTTTGAGCTGCTCACGCGCTGCCAGTGACTCACCATAGGGCAACCAAGCCATGGCCAGCAAGGTCCAGGGCAGTTCGGCCTTGAGGATCTTGACTGCAGCGTGTTTGAGTTCAGGCTGTTTTGACGAGGGGCAATAAGCTGAAGTGGTCAGTGCATTGACACCGGCCAGCGGCTCGCCTGTGGTCGAGAGCCCGCTTAAATATTCCTCACCCCAGTGCATGGCAATAAAAGCCTGGCTGGCTGCGACTTCGGTCGAGGCCTGCAGCGGCAGCACGATGGAGCCTCGTTTGGACGTGACGTGAACCAGGTCACCATCCTTCAGCAGCCTGCGAGCCATGTCGCTGGCATTCATCTGTACTGAAGGTTCGGCCACATGGCCGAACAGCCGGCCCAGGGTGCCGGTGCGGCTCATGCCGTGCCAGTGGTCGCGCAGGCGGCCGGTGGTCAATGAAAACGGATAACGTGATTCACGTGGCTCGGCCACCGGTTTGTAGACGGTGTTGACAAATCTTGCCCTGCCGTCGGCAGTTGGGAAGATGCCGTCTTCATAAAGCCGTACCTTGCCGGTTTTTTCACCTTCACGCAAGGGCCACTGCTGAGGTGCGGCATCAAGCATGGCGTAACTCATGCCCGTGATGTCAAGGTCGCGGCCACGGGTGGATTCGCGGTGTTCGTTCCAGATGGCTTCGGTGCCTTCGGCCGGATTGTCGAGGGAGTAGGGGAAAAGCCCAGGGCGCGGGCTTTCAAGCAGCTTTTCCAGCCGCTGCGCAAACTCCACTGCAATCGCCCAGTCATGGCGTGCTTCACCCGGTGCAGCCACTGCGGGCCTCACGCGGCTGATGCGGCGTTCGCTATTGGTCACGGTGCCCATCTTTTCGCCCCAGGTGCTGGCGGGCAGCAGCAGGTCGGCGTAGTCGCAGCTTGAAGGTGTGGCAAAGGCTTCCTGCACGATGACGATTTCGGCGCGTTCGAGTGCACGGCGCACGGTTTTCTGGTCGGGCATGGACTGTGCCGGGTTGGTGCAGGCTATCCACAAGGCCTTGATTTCACCGTCAGCCGCTGCCTGAAACATCTCGACCGCAGTTTTGCCCGGCATTGAAGGCACCGATGGCACGCCCCACAAGGCGGCAACTTCGGCGCGGTGCTCAGCGTTGGCCAGGTCGCGGTGGGCACTGAGCAGATTGGCCAGTCCGCCAACTTCACGGCCACCCATGGCATTGGGCTGGCCGGTCAATGAGAAAGGGCCAGCACCCGGTTTTCCAATCTGGCGCGTGGCCAGGTGCAGATTGATCAGCGCGGCGTTTTTGGCCGTGCCGCTGCTCGACTGGTTCAGGCCCTGGCAATACAGGCTCAAGGTGGCTTTGGAGGTCGCAAACAGTTTGGCGGCCGCAAACAGCTCATCTTTTTTGATGCCGCAGGTTTCGGCCACGATGTCGGGTGTGTAGTCGCGCACCGTGCTTTTAAGCGCTTCAAAGCCGCTGGTATGGGCGGCGATCCAGGCCTTGTCAGTCCAGCCCTCCCACAACATGATGTGCAGCATGCCGTTGAACAGCGATACATCGGTGCCGGGTTGGATCGGCAGGTACAGGTCGGCAATTTCTGCGGTGTCGGTACGGCGTGGGTCGCAAAAAATGATTTTCAGCGCCGGGTTGGCTGCTTTGGCGTCTTCAATGCGCCTGAACAGGATCGGGTGCGCGTAAGCCGTGTTGCTGCCGACGATAAACATGCAGTCGGCATGGTTGACATCGTCATAACAGGACGGTGGGGCATCGGCACCCAGCGTCTGTTTGTAGCCGGCGACGGCACTGCTCATGCACAGGCGCGAGTTGGTATCGACGTTGTTGGTGCCAATCAGGCCTTTGGCCAGTTTGTTGAAGACGTAATAGTCCTCCGTCAGCAACTGGCCCGAGATGTAAAAACCCACGGCGTCCGGCCCATGGTCCCGGATGATCTGCGCAAAACTGGTGGCGGCAAAGTCGAGCGCGCTGTCCCATGACAGCTGTTTGGGCGCTTCGTGACGGTGCTCACGCCGCATCGGGTACAGCAGCCGGGTCTGGCGTGTAACTGCCGCCGTGGCCGTGAGCGCAAGCGTGGAACCCTTGGTGCATAGCCGCCCGAAATTTGCGGGGTGATTCGGGTCACCCTTCACGCCGGTGATCTGCGCGCCGTGCGACTCGATGATCACACCGCAGCCGACGCCGCAATAGGGACAGGTGGATCGTGTTTCAGTCATGTTTGCGGCTCCGGAAAAGCGTGAATTGGGTCGAAGGGTTCACGAACTGTGAGGGGCCTGCACATCGAAGCTCTGGTCACCCACGGCACCACTGGACGCACCGGGACCGGCACGCGGCCGCAGCAGGTCAATTGCCAGCGTGGCCAACTCGCTGGTGTCGAGGTGAACTTCACCACTTTCCACCTTGACGCTGAACCGGGGTGTACAGCCCTCGTCAGGTGCCCTGGCACAGCCGCCTTCCATGTCAATCGTCCAGTTGTGCAGCGGGCAAGCCACGCTGGTGCCAAACACAATGCCCTGGCTCAGCGGGCCACCCTTGTGCGGGCAGCGATCGAGCAGGGCAAACACCTTGTCTTCATCATTGCGAAATACGGCGACGTCCAGCCCCACAGGGCGGGCAACGCGGCGCGAGCCAAGTACCGGAATATCAGTTACCAGGCAGATTTTTTTCCATTCAGTCATCGTGTCCAGCCAGTCTTGTTATTTGAATTGCTATCGAATTGGTAGCCACTTGCACCTGACAGGGCGCAAGAGCCTTGTTGGGTCATGAATTGCAGAAAATCACGACAAAATCATGCCGACAACTTCGCAAACTGCCGGGTATCAACGGCCGCTTCCTTGAAGTCAAACCAGGGGTCGGGTTCACCATCCAGTGCAAACTGCAGGCGCTCCCACAGCGCCTTGCGGCCTTCGTGGTCTTCGAGGATGCGTTTTTTGACATGCTCCAGGCCAACGCGGTTGACGTAATGCACCGTGCGCTCAAGATACCAGCCTTCCTGCCGGTACAGCTCGCAGAAAGCACCTGTGTATTCCAGCACTTCGGCAGCGGTCTTGACCTTGACCAGAAAGTGCGCCACTTCGGTCTTGATGCCGCCGTTGCCGGCGATATACATCTCCCAGCCCGAATCAACACCAATCACACCCACGTCCTTGATGCCGGATTCGGCACAGTTGCGCGGGCAGCCGCTGACGGCAAACTTGACCTTGTGCGGGGCGTACATGCGCCACATCGCGCGCTCCAGGTCCTTGCCCATCTGGGTTGAGTCCTGCGTGCCCATGCGGCACCATTCGCTGCCAACGCAGGTCTTGACGGTGCGCAGCGCCTTGGCGTAGGCGTGGCCAGAAGGCATGCCTATGTCTTTCCAGACATTGACCAGGTCTTCTTTTTTCACACCCAGCAAGTCAATGCGCTGGCCACCCGTGACCTTGACGGTGGGGATCTTGTATTTGTCCACGGCGTCAGCAATGCGGCGCAGTTCGCTGGCCGTGGTTTCACCGCCCCACATGCGCGGAATCACGCTGTAAGTACCGTCCTTCTGGATATTGGCATGGCTGCGTTCATTGATGAAGCGGCTCTGCGGGTCGTCTTTCGCTTCTTTCGGCCAGGTGCTGGTAACGTAGTAGTTGATGGCCGGGCGGCAGCTGGCGCAGCCATTCGGTGTTTTCCAGCCCATGGATTTGTACACGTCGGAAATCGTCAGCAGCTTGTTGGCGCGAATCGTGTCACGCACCGCCTGGTGACCGTGTTCGGTGCAACTGCACATGGCCTTGAGTTTTGGCGTGGCTGAATAGTCACCACCCGCTGTGAACATCAAAATCTGCTCGACCAGCCCGGTGCAGGAACCACAGGACGCACTGGCCTTGGTGTGTTTGCGCACTTCGTCAAGCGTGAACAGGCCTTTTTCCTTGATGGCCTTGCAGATCGTGCCCTTGTTGACACCGTTGCAGCCGCAGACTTCGGCCGTGTCTGGCATGCTGGCGGCTTTGCTGTGACCTTCGTGGCCGGTATCGCCAATATTCGATTCGCCAAACATCAGCTTGTCGCGGATGTCGGCCACGCTGCGGCCATCACGCAGCAGCTTGAAGTAATAACTGCCGTCCACCGTGTCGCCGTACAGGCAGGCACCCACCAGCTTGTCATTTTTGAGCACCAGCTTTTTGTAGACCCCGCCAAACGGGTCGCTCATGATGATTTCTTCAGTGCCTTCGCCACCCATGAATTCACCGGCGCTGAACAGGTCAATACCCGTGACCTTGAGTTTGGTGGAGGTCAAAGAGCCCATGTACCGGCCAATGCCAAACTGCGCCAGATGGTTGGCAGCCACCTTGGCCTGCTCAAACAGCGGTGCCACCAGGCCGTAGGCAATACCGCGGTGCGCTGCACATTCACCAACTGAATAGATACGCGCATCGGTGATGGTCTGCATGGTGTCGTTGACCACAATGCCCTTGTTGCAGTGAAGGCGCATGGATTCGGCCAGGGTGGTGTTGGGGCGAATACCGACCGCCATCACCACCAGGTCAGTTGCCAGCTCGGTGCCGTCCTTGAACCTGATGGACGTGACCCGTCCATCAGGGCCGCCGACCAGCTCCTGCGTCTGTGCGCCCATGAGGAACTTCAGGCCACGGTCTTCGAGCGATTTTTGCAGCAGTTTGCCGGCCACGCTGTCAAGCTGGCGTTCCATCAGGGTGGGCATGACGTGGACCACCGACACTTCCATGCCGCGCAGCATCAGGCCGTTGGCAGCTTCCAGGCCGAGCAGGCCGCCACCAATCACCACGGCTTTTTTGTATTTTGTGGACGCGTCAATCATGGCGTTGGTGTCGGCGATGTCGCGGTAGGCAATCACACCTTCCAGGTTCTTGCCGGGCACAGGCAGGATAAAGGGGTTGGAACCGGTACACATCAGCAGGCGGTCGTATTCAACTTCAGTCACGGCACCGGCTGAATCCACAGCGCGCACGATGCGTTTGACACGATCGACTTCAACCACTTTTTTGCCTGCGTGCAGGGTGATGTGGTTGTCGCTGTACCACTCCCAGCTGTTCAGCACGATCTCGTCGAGGGTTTGTTCACCAGCCAGCACCGGGCTGAGCAAAATGCGGTTGTAGTTGGGGTGCGGCTCCGCGCCAAACACGGTAATGTCATACAGATCCGGCGCAACCTTGAGCAATTCCTCAATGGTGCGAACACCTGCCATGCCGTTGCCGACCATCACCAGTTTAGATTTTTTCATCGTTATTACTCCGGAATATGAATTGCATGAATTCCAGAACGCAAGCCTTGTGACGGCAGCAGGCCGACAAGATGCACGCGCACCAAAATTAGAGGGTTGAAAACAGAGACCCTGACCAGGCTGGTCAAAGTAGGCGTGTTGTTTCACACACCCTGAAAATAGCCATGCACGCGTCATTGCATGCAGAATCCGCTGCGCTTTGGCTGCGGTTGGACGCTCCGTTACGTCCGCAACTAGCTATGCAAAACCTGTGCCATATGATGGGAAACCTTGAAACGCCGATTGGCCGGTGCCGCAAGCCAGTAAATTGACGGGAGTTGTGGCGGTTGATGTGCTTGATTTACCCTCGTGTAACCTTATAAGTAGCTGATTTAAATGACTTCTGTGCTGGTTTACCTCAGGGGGCCGAGTGCTCCGGTGTTGCGGATGGCTGACCTGCAGGCCGCCGGGCTGGTAGCACTGGCCACGCTCGACGAGCACAACAAACTGGTGCAGGAGGTGGTGCGCCATGCACCAGATCTGGTGATTTGTGAACTTGCCCGGCCAGATGATGCATTTTTCAAGGCCATCAAGACTGTTGCCGAAACTGCTCCCTGCCCGGTGATGGTGTTTACCAGCGAGCCGGACGCGGAACGCATCACCCAGGCGCTTGATGCCGGTGTGCATGCCTACGTCATCAATGGCTACGGCAAAGACCGCCTGCGCGCGCTGGTACAGCTGGCGCAGGCCCGGTTCAGGCATGAATGCACGCTGCGCAAGGCGCTCGATGACGTCACGACCCGGTTTGAAGAGCGCAAGGTGGTGGATCGGGCCAAACTGATATTGATGCGCGCACGCCAGCTGTCAGACGACGATGCATTCAGGGTGCTGCGCACCGCGTCCATGCACAGCAATCAGCGCCTGGGCCAGGTGTCGGAACACATCATTCATTCGGCGCATTTTGCTGAAGGTGTGAACCGGGCAGGGCAGTTGCGCATGTTGTCGCAGCGCCTGGTCAAGCTGTATGCATTGCATCTGCTGGAGCCATCGGGTAGTGCTGTGCTCGCGTCAGCCCACAGGCAGCAACTCAAGGACTCCGTGCAGCGTATCGACGCCAACCTGGCGTTTTTGGGCAAGGGATTTTCAGAACCCACGTTTGGTGACCTGACAGGCCGCGTCAAAACCAACTGGAGTGGGCTTAAAAACGCCCTGCAAATGGGCCCGCAGGCAGCGGAGATGGCCGCAGTTGATGCACTGGCCGAACAGCTGCTCGAAGACGCCGAACGTCTGACCGCCAGTCTTGAAAGCGCAGCTGCATGTGCTGAACACGGCCGGCCGGCAACGCATGTTGTCGCAGCGGTTCGCCAAATATGCCTTGCTTGGCGTGCTGGGCGACCCCGTCCTGGCCCAGCGCAGCGAAGCCGCGGTGCAACAAAGCCGCAACGCCTTTGAACAGGCATTGCGCTACCTGGGCAGCATTCCACTCAGCACGCCTGACATTCGCAAGCTGCTCGACAGCGGTATTAAAAGCTGGCAGCAGATGCAGTTGGGCGCAGGCAGCGCCCGCACGCCAGATGGTCAATTGCAATTGGCCCAGGCGAGTGAAGAGTTGCTCGATATCTTTGAAAACCTGTCTGCAGCATATGAAAGCAGCATGCAAATGCTGATGGGGTAAGACTGTGTTTTGTTGCATTGCACCAAAAAAAGGCGCAAAACTTGCTTGCTTTGGTGCATGGCATTTGAAATAGACATCGGTTTTGCTTCCATTGCGGGCCGCAAGGACATCAATGAAGACTTTTGCGCAGCCATGCTGCCTGAACCCGGCCATGAGGCCATGGGTTCCATTGTGGCGATTGCCGATGGCGTCAGCACCGGTGGCATGGGCAAGGAGGCCGCACAAACCACAGTCACCAGTCTGGTGCGTGATTATTACGGCACGCCGGAAACCTGGGAAACCACGGTGGCGCTGGACCGCATCATCAGCGCCCAGAATACCTGGCTGGCTGGTATCAACCAGCGCCGCCATCCAAGCATTGGCCTGACGACGCTGACGGCGCTGGTCTTGCGCGGACAGTCGTATGCACTGGCGCATGTCGGTGACACAAGAGCCTATCTGCTGCGTGATGGCCGCATGACCCAGCTGACTGCGGACCATGTGGTGGATCACCCCGACATGCGCCACCAGTTGCTGCGTTGTGTGGGTGCCGAGAACACCCTGATTGTGGATTATTCGCAGGGCGACCTGCATGTGGGCGACGTTTTCATGCTGCTGTCTGACGGTATACACAATGTGCTGGCCGACAAACGCCTGGGTGCCATGCTGGCAAGGACCCGGCTGGCGGCAGCACCGGCAGCCGGGTCAGGCGAGACGGGTGAACCGGCTGCGGCCGTCGATGCCAAAACCCTGTGCCGGCAACTGGTGGATGCCGCCATGGATGCTGGCACCCGTGACAACGTGACAGCGCTGGTGGTACGGGTGCTGGGCTTGCTTGACGCCAGTCTGCAGGATGAAAATCGCCGCGCTCTGGCCCTGCCGATTCCACCTCGCCTCAAGGTTGGCGACATGCTCGATGGTTTTACCGTGACAGCACCCGTGGCAGACAACGGTGTGAATGTGCTGTACCAGATACGCGACGTGCATACCCAGAAGCTCTACGCTCTCAAGACCCTGCATCCTGCCCGCGCCCACGACCCTGCAGAACGCGCCATGCTCGCGCACGAGGCCTGGCTGGCCAAACGCATGCAGTCATCACGCGCAGCGGATTTTTTTGTCAACATCCACGACCGTTTGCCCAGCGGCCTGGAGCCCACGGCCTTTTATCTGCTGTATGACTGGCACGCCGGTGAAACCCTGCATCAGCTGCTGGAGCGAAAACACAAGTTTGGCCTGTCGCAAGTCCTGGCCGCCGCCGTGCAGGTCACAAAAGCTCTGGGGCGGCTGCATCGGCAAAGTGTGATTCATCGTGACATCAAACCCGCCAATCTGCACCAGGGTGAAGACGGTGTCTTGCGTGTACTGGACCTTGGTGTGGCCCTGTCAGGCCGCGAACCCACGGCCATGCGCACCCTGCACGCCGGCACACCGAGTTACATCAATCCCGAGCAATGGGGCTTCAGCCTCAAACCCGGCAGCTCGGGCAATGACGCGCCACATGAACTGCCCGACGAACAAAGCGACCTGTTTGCGCTGGGCGTCACGCTTTACCAGTTGCTGACCGGCAAACTTCCCTATGGCCAGGTCCTGCCCTACCAGATGGGCCGCTACTTTCGTGACCCGGTAGCCCCGAGCCGCCACAACCCGGAAGTGCCAATCTGGCTGGATCACGTGGTGCTCAAGGCCGTATCACGAGACAAAAAACGACGGTTTGAAACTGCTGAAGAATTTCTGCTGGCCCTGGAGCGCGGCGCTTCAAGACCGCTGACAGCAGCCCCCGCCACCCCCTTGATAGAACGCGACCCCACCGTGTTGTGGAAGATGGCTTTTGCTGTCAGCCTGCTGTTTAACGTTTTGCTGGTGTACTGGCTGCTGTTTTTGCCAAAATGAGGACCGCAGTGATGGTTCTTGAGACAAATAGCCTGTTTGCGCAGGTACTGCGGGCACAAGTAGCTGTTAAAAATATAGTGAAATGTAGACTGTCCAGAGGGGCTTAAACCTCCAGTACGGTGTTTGGAGCGTACTTGTCACCTACCTGCTCCCGCAGTGGATGTGTGTCGTAAACGATATGCATGCTGGCGATGAGGGCGCTGCCTGGCCGGAATCCGAAAACGTCTACGCAGGTGAAATTGACCAGCCTTCCGTCCTTCAAGGTCCAGTCATAACGGAAGTAGGCCGCTACACGAACAGCGTCATCCACAGGCTGCACGGACGCGAACAGGTCAATCAAGGTGATGACACTCTGGCTGGACGCCTGCGCCAGCCTGGGGAAAAAGTCTAGTGCCTTCATGGTTCCGAGGAAGGGGGAATGCACAAGACCGTCGTTCTCGAAAGTGGAAATAAGGCTCGCGGTGTCGCTGGCATGCAGATGCCGCAGGTAAGTGCGCACGGTATCGAGTTGCTGTTGGTCATTCATGGATTGTTTCCTTGTCAATTGATGGTTAGCATCATTGCAGGCCACAGCTCGGACAACAAGCCAGAATGGAGGTCAATCCATAAAGGTTGTTTATGAATCTGCGCTACCTGCATTACCTCAGATTGGTGATTGAGCATGGCAGTTTTGCCGCTGCCGCGCGGGCCGGTGGTGTCTCTCAACCGGCGATAAGCCACGGCATGAGGCAGCTTCAGCGGCAGTTCGGCACACCACTTTTTGTGCCGTCTGGACGCAGGATGTTGCCGACCGAGGCAGCATTAAAAGCTTCGCTGAGGGGCCAGGATCTTGCCGAGCGCTTCGATGCACTGGCGGCAGGAAACGCCGCTCTGGTGGACAGTGGCACGCTGCGTGTTGGCCTGACCCCGTCTGCCGCCCTGGTTTGCGGGCCAGCCTTGCACAGGCTCTGGTGCCAGAGTCACCCCCGCGGTAGCCTGGACATGTCGAGTGCTGATGAAGGTCGCATGCTGAGCAGACTTCAGGGCGGAGAACTTGATCTGGTGATTTCACCCATGCCCCGCAGCTACCCGGTCACCGGTCTGGTCAATCGCTTGCTCTATCAGATCACACCCTTGGCGTACGCTCGCCGCGCTCACCCTTTGGCAAAAGCGAAATCACTGGCAGAACTTCAAACAGCGTCGTGGGCAATCGTTGGGCCCAGCGTCAGTGGGCCTGTGGACGTGCTGCAGGAAACCTTTGCCGTCAGGCAGATGCCACCGCCTCATGTAGCCGTGTCGTGCCCGGACTACGCCAGCCTGCTGCAATTGATCGTCCATAGCGACTTGTTATGCGTGCTGCCGCATCCAGCCCTGCTGGGCAACGCCGCGAAGGACAGCCTCGTGTCGCTGCATTTGCACGAGGCCCTTGCGCGCTACGAAATGCAGCTGTTCACGCCGATGCAAGCACGCCGTTTTTTGGAGTCTGTCATCGCCGACCTGCAGCAAGAAGTGGGTTTACGTCCCGCTGGGTAACACAAGCTGCGGCTGGCTTCAAGAAACCAGAGCCCCATTAACTCTGCTCATTCTTCTTTCTGTCCAGTTTCAGGAAAATTTCCATGCGGTACAGCTCATCCTCCAGCGCCGCGCCAAATGCCTTGTCTTGCGGTGCCTGGCCTGACACATAACCCAGTTCGGTTTGCAGCAAACCGTCCTTGACGGATAGATTTCCCCAGCCGATGACCTGGTCGCGCCAGAGCAGGGGCAATGCGTAATAACCGCGAATGCGTTTGGGTGCGGGTGTGTAGGCTTCAAAACGGTAGGCCCAGCCCCAGAACATCTCAAACCGGCGGCGATCCCAGACGACGGGATCAAACGGGGTGAGCAGGCGCACGGTGTCGGTTTGTGCTGCGGCGTGGCGTTTGGCTGTGGGCGATTCGCCTGCGGGCCAGTACCATGTGTTGCCGTCCACTGTGGCGTTTGCCAAGCGCGCCCTGGCGCTGGCAAAGGCTGCCGGGCGATGTGCCTGCCACTGGGGTGCGCCGCCGCGCAGCATGCCAATCAGCTCACGCAGGGAGCGCTCGGGCAAGGGTGCGTATTTGTGCACGATGACATCGACCAGCGCGTCCATCACCCTGACAGGATCTGCATCGTCAGCTGGCGGCAGATGTGTGGCGACGGCGTAGGTTCGTACGCCGCCCGCGCGTGCCGCAATACGTAGCAGGCCGCGGTAATGCATGTCGTCAAGCAACTGCGTGCTGGCGTTGGTTGAGCCGCCGAACCAGTTGCTCACACGGCCATGCGCAAAATGCAGATCCACCTCGCGCGGATGCACCAGTCCGCGCTCCTGCACAAAAGCCAGCACGGCCTGCGCCTGCTCCAGGCGCGCTGCTGGCCAGGCTGCTTGTGGCGTGCGCGGATGCATCAGCGCCTGTGTGCTGCGCGGCAAAAAACCGTAGTTGACAAAAAAATCCTCTTCCACGCCCAGTGCCGCATAACGCCGCTCCAGATCGCCTGCGCGATACGCCTTGACGCGATGTCGCAAAGTCAGGTCTTGTGCCCGTGCTGGTGCGCGGATGGGATCTGCCTGTACAAAACCCAGCCGGGTTATGGCCGCCGGCAGGCTGGTTGGCGCAAACAGGGTGCGCGCTATGGCGTAGTGGCGCAGGGCATCAAGGGTGATGGGGGTGGCGGGCATTTTCTGGTGAGCGGTTTTTTCTCAGGAAGCCGAAACCGGCAATATCTCCTCCGGGTGAGTGTAGAGCCGGCCCCTGCTGGGAGTGAAGCCTTGCAGAAATGCGGAGTTCCTTGTATTTCTGCAGCATCCAGATGAGTGCCTGAAGGCAGTTTTCAGGTCAAATAGCCCGTTTGCGCAGGCGCAGCGGGCATGAGAAGCTATAAAAATATAGTGAACCCGGCGCTGCGCGTGCGTCCACCTTTTTAGCTTTGCAGAAACTGAGGCCAAGCGCTATGCAGCTTTATCAGCTGCGCTGGTCACGCACTACGTGCGCGACCGCCCATTTAGCTTTGCAGAAAAGTCGGATATAAGCGCTTTGCTCAATGAGTGCTTCGCGCTCTACCGCCTTTTTCAGCCCAGGTTCGAGTCCAGCGCAACTGCATCACCCGCAGCATCACCAGCATGGCCAGGGCCAGCCCGGCAAAGAAGAAAAAGCCCCACATATAACTGCCAGCGTACTGCTTTGACAAACCCATGGCGTTGGGCACCAGGCCGCCGCCCAGCGCGCCGATCTCGCCAATCATGGAGCCGGCAACCGCTGTTGCCAGCGGCCAGCGCAAGGGCACCAACTGAAACACGGCGCCATTGCCTGCACCCAGCGCTGAAAAACACAACATCACAAGCAGTGTGGTGGCGGCCAACGATTTGCCTGCAAAACCGCAGGCCACCAGCGTCAGGGCAATGATGACCAGCACGGCTGTCAGGGTGTTGACGCCGCCCAGGCGGTCGGAAATCCAGCCGCCAAAAATGCGCAGGGCTGCGCCCATGAAGGCGGCGAGCATGGTCAGCTGGCCGGCCTGTACCTTGCTGACTGCAAACTGGTCGTAGTAATAGGTCGGCAAAAAGGTCGCCAGGCCGATAAACCCGCCAAAGGTCACGGCGTAGATCAGGCTGAAAGCCCAGCCGTCTTTTTCAAACAGGCAGGCAATGTGTTCCTTGAAGCTGGCGTGTTTGTCCAGATCGGGTGGTTCCTTGGCAAACACAATCATCACCACCATCGGAATGCTGATGGCCGCAGCTGCAATGCCGTAGACAGTGACCCAGCCAAAAGCCTGGGCCAGCGGCGGAGCAATCAGCACCGATACAGCAGTGCCGACATTGCCGGCCCCCACAAGACCCATGGCCAGACCCTTGTGGCGCGGCGGAAAAGAGCCTGAACCCAGCGACAGCGCGACACCAAAACTGGCACCGGCAATGCCCAGCAGCACGCCCATGGCCAGCAGATCGTTAAAACTTTCGACAAAGAAAAAACCGAACAGCATGGCGACTGCAATCAGTGCCATTTCCACCAGGGTGGCGTTTTTACGACCAATGTATTGTGACAAGAGGCCAAGCGGAAAGCGCATCAGCGCACCGGCAATGATGGGAACTGACAACATCAGCCCTTTTTGGGCCGGGCTGAGGTTGAAGGTTTCTGAAATGAAAGGTGCCATGGCACCGTTCAAAACCCAGATACAACACGAAAACGAAAAATACAGAAAGGCGGCAAACAGCGTGGGCGAATGCCCACTCTTCAAAAAACTGCGAAAAAAACCCGACATGGTGCAAACCCTTTTAATTTTAAAAAGCATATGCACTGTTGCGAAACTCGTGCCAGATTTTGGGGCGAATATGGCTATTTATCGGTGCAAAACAATCGAGAATTTGGGTTTTATTGGTGCGTTGCACCAGCTAAGTGTTTTGTTGTATTTTTTTTGGTGCGGTGCTGCCAAATCACACCGGTTTGGCGTGCAGCGCCAAAGCCGCCAGCAACAGTCCTATCGCAGCCAGCCAGGAGCCAACAACACGACGGGCAATCGGCAGGGCGGCTTTTAGCCAGGGCGGTTTTGACTGCACCAGCCTGCTCAGGTCTTCACTGGCAGCCAGTGCGCTGATGGTGATGAACAGCATGACTCCGGCGACGCCGATCACGCCTTGCCAGCTTGGGGTGTCGAGGTCAGCAGCCTGACCAGCGGCTGTGCCGGCCAGCAGCGACAGCACAATCACTCCGGTGGCTGAAGGTTTGATTGCAAAAACCGAAGTCAGTCCAATCACCACCACGGCTGCAGGTGCGGTGGAGGCTGCCAGGTTGGCAGAAAACGCCGGTGCGGCAGCCGCTGCTGCAGAAGCCGCCGCAGCAAGCCCGCCAGCAATGAATGACAGGCGCTCCGGGATGCCCACAAGCGCCAGAATCAGCCCCAGCAGTGCAGCAATGGAAAGTGGCGAGGTCAGCAGATGCAGGGCACCGGTCAATACCGATTTGCCATTGCCAAAAGCATCGTGTGCCCAGGCCGGACTGCAGCAAAAAAGGCTGATGGCCAGCAGCGCCAGCGTGGCTTGCGGCTTACGCAACACCGGGCATGCCGACCAGAATCCATACGCCGGTTGCGGCAATCAGCGCGCCGCTGGCGCGCAGCAACTGGGTGCCGCGTGGCAGTGCTTTAAGCGCACCAATCGCAATGCCTGCCAGATGCAGCAAACCTGTGGAAAGCACAAAACCAGCCGCGTAGGCAGCGGGTGCGGCAGATTCGGGCAATTCCTGACCATGCGCATAACCGTGAAACACACCAAATACCGCAACAATCGCGATGGCAAGCGCTACCGGCGCGCGCCAGGCCACTGCAATCGCCAGGCCCAGAACGACGACTGACATGGCAATGCCGGGTTCCACATAAGGCAGAGGCACTTCTGAAATACCCAGCACACCGCCCACCACCATCAACATCGGAAACACAATCGGCAGAGCGATCAGCAGTGGCCGACCCAGCGTGGCACCCCAGATACCCACCGCCACCATGGCCAGAAGATGGTCAAGGCCAGACAAGGGGTGCATAAAACCCGACATGAAACCACCCACAACTGCGCCACCTGTATGCGCCTGGGCCAGCGCCGTGCAGCAAAGCAGCAGCATGCCGGTCAGGATTTGTTTGCTGCGCTGGGCAGTGGGCCGGTTCGGGGTGAATGGGCTCATGATTTGTAGCTTTGCTCTGAATGATTGAGGGTAGTGCCAGTCAGTTTGAAGTGATGGCGCAGTGATGCGGTCAGGCGCTCCAGAATCATACGCAGCGGCCGGGTGTTTGGACTCGGCCTGCGGTGCAAAGCATCCTTGCAAAACCTGGCATCAATGCGCCATCAATGCTTGCGCTCCATGTCCACACACACCATTGCACTGTGGTGACCCCAGCGCAAGGTGATGACATAGGGGCGCTGGCGGACTCTGGCCTTGATGCCGTGGGCACCTTGCAGTTTCACAGGCACTGAAATCTGCAGACCTGAACCCAGGGTTTTTCTGGCGTTACCGGCCAGGGTGTTGGCAATCTCCCCAACGGCATCCAGCAGGTTGCCATCGCTGAGGTCTGTTTCGCGTTGCAGCAACAGCAATTCACGCAGCAGTTTGCCTGGCATGGAGACAACAACATGGCCGTTGTAGCTGCCTGAAAAAGTCACCAGGCCGTTGAACTCAAAACCCTCCACATCAGCGGTGCCCAGAAAGGCCGAGGTCAGTTGCGGCTCCTGTTTGGTGGTGACCAGCAGGTAACGCTTGATGGAATCGACAAACAGTTTGAGGTCGTCTTCACTGAGATTGGGCATCCTGCTCTCCTTGTTTTGAAATAATTTTTATGATCTGGCCTCTGTGCTGCAAGCACAAATTAACGTGAGTCCGAGACATCCAGCAGCGCCAGTTGCAGTTCTTCGTCTGAAAATGGTTTGGCCACAAAACCACGTGCACCCAGTTTGAGTGCCTGGATGGCGGTGGATTTGTCGCTCAGGGCGCTGACGACCAGAATATTGATGGCTGGGTCCAGCTTGAGCAGTGCCTGTATGCATTCAATGCCATCCATCTCGGGCATGGTCAAATCCATGGTCACCACGTCGGGTTTTGCGGCGCGGGCGATCCGAACGGCTTCACTGCCGTTGCGGGCCAGTCCGGCAATCACGACATTTGTCAGACCACCGTTTTGCACCACCCGCGAGATGCGGGTGCGTATCATGTTGGAATCGTCAACTATCAATAAGCGCATCTTGCGTTCCTGGTTGAAGTTGTTTTTGTGGTGTAAAACTCAAATCGCAAAACGCACCTTGAATTCGGTGTACTGGCCAGACACGCTGGACAGCAGCAGGCGGGCACCGAGGCTTTGCACCGTGACCTGCACCAGGTCCAGCCCGACACCACGCCCAGCGTGGGCGTTGGCCTCGCTGGCGGTTGAAAACCCTGGTTTGAAGATGTGCGCCACGATCTGTTTGTCACTGAAGTTTTCAAGCTGCTCGGGGCTGTACCAATTCAGCTCGACGAGTTTGCGGCGAATCCTCTCGGCGTTCAGTCCGGCACCGTCGTCACGCACACTGAGTTGCCATTCATTGTTTTCGTCGCGTGTCAGGTTGACCTGCAACTGGCCTTCAAGCGTTTTGCCCAAAGCCTGGCGTATGGGTGGTGCCTCTACCCCATGAACAACGGCGTTACGCACCAGCTGGATGGCGATGTCGCGCACCTTGTCCACCATGTCGGCTGGCATGTCAAGCAGGCTGCCCATACGTATTTCGGCCTTGATGCGTTTGCCGCAATCGGTGCCCACATCGCTGGCGAGCTGGGTCAGAACCTTGTTCAGCGCGTCTGGTGAAGTGGATGAATTGGGCGTGCCCGGCGCGGACTTGCGTGCGCCTATGGCTTTGAAGCTGCCCACTTTGGTCAGCAGGTCTTCAAGCGGCAGGGGCAGGGCCAGCAAGGCATCGCCTGAGGTGGCACCAGTGTCCTTGAGTTTTTGCAACTCGTTTTCAAACTGGTGGGCCAGTGTGGCCAGTACGTCCAGACCGAGCGAGGCTGCATCACCCTTGAAAGAGTGAATCCGGCGGAATGCCCCATCAACCGCCTTCAGAACCTGCGCTTCCGACGATGCTGACGAGGTGCTGCGCAGCAGATCATTGATTTCCAGCAGGCTGGCTTCAGACCGTTCAACAAAACTGCGCATCATGGCGGGTTCGGTTTCAAACGCCTTGAGCAGCATTGAAAACTCTTTTTGCGAACGCTGGCGCTCCTTGTTCAGGCGGGTTTCAAGTTCGACTTTTTGTGAGATGTCCTGCACCGTGACCAGCAAATGGCGCACGCTGCCTGCGTCCATGACGCGGTTGAAGTGGAAGGACAGAAAGCGGGTACTGTCTTGCCCCAGCCGGTTTTTGACCGTGACCTGCACTTCAGACAGCGGGTTGATGCCTTGCACCAGCTGTTCCTTGACGTGCGGTGAAAACAGCAAGTCCACATAATCGCGGCCATCGTCCAGCACCTTGCCCGACACCAGCGAACCCAGCACATCAAAAAAGTCCTGGCCCGGCATCAACTGACGGCCAAACAGCTCATGTGCCGAGCGTGAAAGTTGTGAGCCCAGCTGTTTGTCGGGTGTGAGCAAAAAAAGCCCCTCACGCACACTGGTCAGGATTTCGCGGTTTTCTTCGGTGGCGGCTTCAATTGCGGCGTCTGATGTGCTCAGGCGGCGCAGGAACTTGAACAAAATAAAAGCAAAGTTGAGCAGCGCCAGCACAATGCCACCGGTTTGCACCATACGCAGCACGCTGGCCCGCGAGGCACCGATTTGCTGGGTTTCAGTCACAAATTCGTTGGCGGTGTTCAGCAGTTTGATGTTGTTTTCCTGGCTGTAGGCCAGTGCATCTGCAAGGTGTTCGGCTGAAAAGTTGTCGTGCGCCAGAAGTTGCAGCTTGTCGTAATATGGCCGCCACAGGGTTTCCATGGCCGCTTCCAGTTCGCGTCCGCGTGGTGATGTCACTGCTTCCAGATAAACCGGTTTGCCATCACCGCCGGGAATCAGCCCACCCTGGCGGAAAGCCTGGTGTGAAACCTGCCAGATATTGGTGCCATTGCGCAATTCGGCCAGGGTTTCGGGTTTGAAGGCCTTGCCGGAAGCGCGCGCGGCATCCAGCTCCAGCAGGGTGCGGGCAATACGCTGCGATACATAACGCTGGCGACCGGCCAGATTGATGGCAACGGTGTCCTGGTCAATCTTGAAAGAGGTATAAAAGTTCAGAACCAGCACACCCAGGTCAAATATCAAGAACAGTGCAACCGCAATGATGATTTCGCGGTATTTGCCAAAAGAAAAGCTCTTTTTGGTAGCGGTCCTGGGTTGGGGTTTGCCAGGTGCTGAAGCACGCCTGGTCATGCGAGGGTCAGGGGCAAGTACGGCACTCATGGTGAGGTTCCTCCATTTTTATCAACCGGGGCAGGGCGCAGCCACTGACGCCCGTTTGAGGATAAGGGCCCCAGCAGGTCAAGGTCCTGGTCTGCGTTCAGGCAGTCATTTTTTCCACATGCGCCTGGCGTGTGTACAAAAAGTCGATCACGGCCTTGCGGTAATGCAGGTAGTCTGTGCTTTCGGCCAGTTCAACCCGATTGCGCGGGCGAGCCAGGTCAATGGCGAGCACTTCACCAATCGTGGCTGAAGGGCCGTTGGTCATCATCACAATCTTGTCGGACAGCAGCACGGCTTCGTCCACATCGTGGGTCACCATCACCACGGTGCTATGCGTGTTGGCCACGATCTGCAGCAGCTCGTCCTGCAGTTTTGCGCGGGTCAGGGCGTCAAGTGCGCCAAACGGCTCGTCAAGCAGCAAGACCTTGGGTTCCATGGACAGGGCGCGGGCAATACCGACACGCTGTTTCATACCGCCTGATATTTCACCAGGGCGTTTTTGCGCCGCTGCCGTCAGGCCCACCATGGCCAGCACCGCGTCGGTGCGTGCCTTGAGCTGGGCCCTTGTTTCTGTGGCTGAAAAGACCCGCTCCACGGCCAGGTAAACGTTTTCAAAACAGGTCAGCCAGGGCAACAGCGAATGGTTCTGAAACACCACGGCACGCTCTGGGCCGGGGCCGGCGATTTCGCGGTTGGCGCACAGCAGGCTGCCGCCGGTAGGTGTGGTCAGGCCGGCGATCAGGTTCAGCAGCGTTGATTTGCCGCAGCCGGAGTGGCCAATCAGTGCCACAAACTCGCCTTTGGCAACCGTCAGGTTGACGTTTTGCAGCGCACAAAACGGGCCTTTTTTGGTCTTGAAGGTCTGGTTGACGCCCTGGATTTCGATGTATTTGGTGGAAAACGATTCATTCATGATGTGGCTCCGTTGCGTTGGCGGGGATCACCGCAGAACCGGCTTTGCCGGGCTGCTGGCAAGGCCCCCTTGAGGGGGCTTCGGGGGAAACATTTACTCAGTTCTTCACTTCTTCAAACGTGAATGCGGTGGCGAGTTTGATGAGCAAAAACTCAAGCATCAAACCGACGATGCCAATCACAAAAATCGCGATGATGATGTTTTTGACGTTCAGGTTGTTCCACTCGTCCCAGACCCAGAAACCGATGCCGACACCACCGGTCAACATTTCGGCCGCCACAATCACCAACCATGCTGTACCTACAGCAAGACGCACGCCAGTCAGCATGTAGGGCAGCACGGCCGGGAAAAGAATTTTGGTCACGATCTTCCATTCGCTGAGGTTCAGCACACGGGCAACGTTCATGTAGTCCTGCGGCACACGCTGCACGCCAACGGCGGTGTTGATGATCATGGGCCAGATCGAGCAGATAAAGATTGTCCAGATGGCTGCCGGGTTCGCACCCTTGAAGACCAGCAGGCCAATCGGCAGCCAGGCCAGTGGTGACACCGGGCGCATCAGGCTGATCAGCGGGTTGAACATGCTGCTCAAAAACTTGAAACGGCCAATCAGGAAACCAACCGGTATGCCAACCACTGCAGCCAGGCCAAAACCAAGGGCCACACGTTTGAGTGAGGACAGCACATTCCAGCCCACCCCCTGGTCGTTGGGGCCCTTGCTGTAGAACGGGTCGCTGAAGATTGTGACGGCCTGGATAAAGGTGTCTTTGGGTGAAGGAATGCTGGCACCTGTGCCCAGCGAAACCATCTCCCAGACCAGGGCCAGCAGGCACAGGCCCAGCACTGGAGGCAGTATCGTCAGCCAGATAAAGGAAAAGTCCCGCGCTGGTTTGCTGACAGGGGCTGCTGGCGCGCTGGCCGTGGCCAAGACAGGTTTGTTCATATCGTTTGTGGCTGTAGCGCCCTTTTCGTGGGCGCTGTTGGCTATGGAGCTTGCAGCGCCACGGTCGGCGCCACGGTTCGCTGTTTTGGCGCTGGCAGCTTGTGCTGCCGGGCCTGCGGGGTTGTGAAATACGGCACTGACCATGGTGTTACCTCTTTGAACAGGTTTTTAAGCGGGGGCTTGTTTCAGGGCGGTCCCGCGCTTCAGGCGCGAACCTTGAAGCTGTCTGCGTACTTTTTCGGGTCTTTGCCGTCCCAGACCACACCGTCCATCAGCTTGCTGGTACGCATCACGTCTTTGGGTACAGCTACCTTGGCGGCGGCTGCAGCCTGTTTGTAGATGTCGATCTGGTTGATCTGTTTGGCCACAGCCAGGTAGTCCGGGTGTTCCTTGATCAGGCCCCAGCGTTTGTGCTGGGTAATAAACCACATGCCGTCCGACAGGTAAGGGAAGTTGACCGCGCCGTCGCCAGAAAACTTCATGTAATTGGGGTCGTCCCAGGTCTTGCCCATGCCGTTCTGGTAGCGGCCCAGAATGCGCTGGTTGATGGCGTCCACGCTGGTGTTGACATAACTCTTGTCGGCAATGGTTTCAGCCATCTTCTGTTTGTTGGCCAAACTGGCGTCAATCCATTTGCCGGCCTCCAGAATCGCGGCCGTCACGGCACGGGCTGTGTTGGGGTATTTTTTTGTGAAGTCGGCTGTGGTGCCCAGCACTTTTTCGGGGTGGTCTTTCCAGATGTCCTGGGTGGTAGTGGCAGTCACGCCTATGCCGTCAATGATGGCGCGGTGGCCCCAGGGTTCGCCGACACAGAAACCGTCCATGTTGCCAACACGCATATTGGCCACCATTTGTGGCGGCGGCACGGTGATGACCTTGGCGTCGCTCATTGGATTGATGCCGTTGGCAGCCATCCAGTAATACAGCCACATGGCGTGGGTGCCGGTGGGAAAGGTTTGCGCAAATGTGTATTCACGCTTTTCAGCCGCCATCAGCTTGGCCAGACCGGCTCCATCAACCGCGCCCTTGTCGGCCAGTTTTTTGCTCAGGGTGATGGCCTGGCCGTTGTTATTGAGTGTCATGAGGACGGCCATGTCCTTTTTGGGACCGGCTGTGCCCATGTGTACGCCGTAAATCAGGCCGTACAGAACGTGGGCAAAGTCAAGTTCACCGTTGACCAGCTTGTCACGCACACCAGCCCAGCTGGCTTCCTTGCTCGGGATGATGGTGACGCCGTATTTTTTGTCGATACCGAGCACCGAGGCCATCACCACCGAAGCGCAGTCAGTCAGCGGGATAAAACCAATCTTGACTTCCTTTTTTTCGGGAGCATCCGAGCCCTGGGCATAGACGGCAGCGCGCAGGGCAGGGTCTATACCGACAGCGCCTACTGCGGCGGCCTGCAGCACGGCGCGGCGTGTCAGGGAAGATTTCAGCAATTCAGTCATGTTTGAGTCACTCCAGAAGGTAAAAAACAAGATAAAAACCGGACCAAAAATGCAAAAAGGCGTTCGACCGATGCAGCCACGTTTGAGGTGGGTGCAAGGTACGAACGCCTTTGTTCTTTGGGCCAGACATGCCTCGCCGTTGAAGCTGTCTGACGCTAGCCATCGTTGGCTAATTAATGTCACTCATGCAAAAGCTGTGCCAGCAGGTTTTGTCTTGTGATCAGCAAGCGGCTGATTTACGTGAATTTTAAGTGTATAACAGTTAAATGCAATGTATGTATGGATTTGTTGCTATATTTTGTATAGCTAGATGTGGCGTTGATCCGGTGCTTTTTGATTTTTGGTGAGTTTGCACCTAATTTGTGCGTCGCACCATTTGGGGTTGAGTCTGGTGTCTGCTGGCCAGTTTTGGAGGCGCGCGCCCCACAAAATGCCTAACCGAGCAGTTCTGCCACGTCCAGCATGCGCTGCGCCACTTCACCGATGCGCAAGCCCTTGTCCATGGCGGCCTTGCGCAGCTTTTCATAAGCCGCTTTTTCTGTCAGGTTCTGGCGCGCCATCAGCATGCCTTTGGCGCGGTCAATGACCTTGCGGTCCTGCAACTCGGTTTTGGCATCGGCCAGTTCGCGGCGCAAACCCTGTTCGTGCTCGAAGCGGGCCATCGCCACATCGAGAATCGGCCGTATGCGTGAGGGTTCCAGTCCGGCCACGATATAGGCCGACACGCCAGCGGCTACCGCGTACTTGACGTTGCTGGTGTCATTGTCATTGGTAAACAGCACAATCGGACGCCGCTCGTCGCGGGTCGCCATCACTACATGTTCGAGCGAATCCCTGGCTTCGCTTTCGGCATCCACAATGATCATGTCGGGCTGCAGTTGCGACAGCCTTTCACGCAGGAAGGTATCGGCCGGCAAGGTGGCAATCAGGTTAAAGCCGCCTTCCAGCAGGCCAATACGCAACTGGCGTGAACGTTCGATCAGCGCCAGCGCATTTTCGTCCTCGACCTCGGAGGTGGACAAGTCCGGCGCAATCACAACCAGACGCAAGGAGTGGGGCGTTGTCATGCCCCGATTCTGCAAGAATCGAGCCGCAAAAAAGCATGAGCCTGAAATTGTGCTCATCAGGGCCTGAAAAGCCGGGGTGCAAGCCAAACCTTACACTCGGTACATGCTTGTATTGGGATTTGAATCCAGTTGTGATGAAACGGGTGTGGCGCTGGTTGACGCTGCAGGTGAGGGTGTGCCGCGTTTGCTGGCACATGCCTTGTTCAGCCAGATCGACATGCACCAGGCCTATGGCGGTGTGGTGCCCGAGTTGGCCAGCCGTGACCATATTCAGCGTGTGCTGCCCCTGACCCGTCAGGTCATGAATGAAGCGCAGCGCTCGCTTGCGCAGGTGGATGTGATTGCCTACACGCGTGGGCCAGGCCTGGCTGGTGCCTTGCTGGTGGGGGCCGGTGTGGCCTGTTCGCTGGCGGCGGCGCTGGGCAAACCAGTGATGGGTGTACATCACCTCGAAGGGCATTTGCTGTCGCCTTTTTTGAGTGCTGACCCGCCTGAATTTCCGTTTGTTGCGCTGCTGGTGTCTGGCGGCCATACCCAGCTGATGCGGGTTGACCGGGTTGGCAGTTATGAATTGCTGGGCGAATCGATTGATGATGCCGCTGGCGAAGCGTTTGACAAATCGGCCAAACTGATGGGTTTGCCTTATCCAGGCGGCCCGCATCTATCAAAACTGGCGGAGAAGGGTGATGCCACGGCTTTTAAACTGCCCAGACCCTTGTTGCACAGCGGTGACCTGGACTTTTCATTTGCCGGCCTGAAGACAGCAGTGCTGACCCAGGCAAAAAAATTAGGTGTCGAACTGGAAAACCGCAAGGCCGACCTGGCTGCATCAACCCAGGCGGCGATTGTTGAGGTGCTGGTAAAAAAATCAATGAGCGCCATGGCCCAGACTGGGTTGAAGCGCCTCGTGGTGGCCGGAGGTGTGGGGGCCAATGCCATGCTGCGAAGCCAGCTCAACGCAGTTTGCAAACAGCGCGGCATACGTGTGCATTACCCGGAACTTCATTTGTGTACCGACAACGGCGCCATGATTGCGCTGGCCGCCGGCATGCGCCTGCAGGCGGGCTTGGAAACCTTGCAGCGGGGCTATACCTTTGACGTAAAGCCGCGATGGAGTATGGCCCCCACGGTCGCTCACTGCGTGTAGCTCCCTGCCCCCCGAGGGGGCCGCTGCG
>JAZKIK010000530.1:0-9818 GCA_040384925.1 Pseudomonadota bacterium
TGAGTCGGCACTGTAAGCCGGGCGATACCCGAGTGCCTCGGCACGCGAGTTGGCCCACCACGAGCGGGCATTGGCCGATGCGCCGTAGACAATTTCGTTCTCATAGTCGGCCTGCAGCCCGACTTTTACCAGCGAAAGCAGGTCTTCGGGGTGAATCCAGTGCGACAGCATGCGGGCGTCAGACGGCTGGGGTGCGCAGTGGCCGATGCGGATGCCAAAACCACGCAGTCCATATTTGGCGGCATACAGGCTGGCCACACTTTCCATGAACACCTTGGTCACACCATAACGCGAGTCGGGTCTGGGCAAAGCATCAGCGGACAGCGTTTCTGTTCTGGCATACATGCCTACCGCATGGTTGGAGCTGGCATAAATGATTCGCCCGACGCCCGCTTGACGCGCAGCTTCCCACAGGGAAGTGACCCCGGCCACATTGGCGGCCAGCAGGGTGGCCCAGGCGGCCTCGCGCGGATAACCGGCAAAGTGCACCACGGCGGACGCCCCGCTCAAAACAGCGGCCAGCGCTGGCTGGTCATTCAGGTCAAGCTGGAATGCGCTTTCCTTGCTGTGCTCGGCCTGCACCGGTGCCTGGTCAATCACGCGCAGTTCCCTGCACAAAGCAGACAGACCGGGCCTGAGGCTGCGGCCCAGCCGACCAGCGGCGCCGGTCAAAACCAGGCAATCAATCATGCTGCACACATGCCGTAACAGGCCCGGTGGCCAGTGGGTAGGCGGCGCTTTTCTCCTGTTTCCACAGGACAAAGGCCGAGCGCTCTGCACTGTCCGTCATGGGGTAAACGCCAAAAAGGCCTGCGCCTTCATCAATCCGTTTGGCTACCCAGTCTTCATAAATGGTCTGCTCATAAGCTTCGGCCGCCACGTCGTCGGCGATATGTGCGGGGATGCAAACCACACCTTCCGCATCACCCACCATGACGTCACCGGGGTAAACCGCCACGCCACCACAGGCGATAGGCAGTTGCAGGTCCATCGCGTGGTGTTTGATGAGGTTGGTGGGTGCTGACGGGCGCTGGTGGTAGGCGGCGAAGTTCATGGCGGCAATTTCCGGCGTGTCCCTGAAGCCGCCATCTGTCACGACACCGGCGGCACCACGTTTCATCAGCCGTGTCAGCAGCAGGCCGCCGCTGGATGCTGCTGACGGGTCACCCCGGCTGTCCATCACCAGCACCTGCCCGGCCGGGCATTGCTCGATGGCAACACGCTGCGGGTGCGCACGGTCATTAAAGGCGGAGATACCGTCCAGGTCTTCACGCGCCGGGATGTAACGCAGGGTAAAAGCCTGGCCAACCATGTTGGCGCTGGCACCGCCGACCAGCCTGAGGTTTTGCAGAAAGGTGTTGTGAAAACCGCGTTTGAACAGCACGGTGGTCAGGGTGGCGGTGGAGACCCGCATCAGGCGGGCGCGTGTGGTTTCGTTCATGTTGTCGTTCATGGTGCGGGTGGTCGTGGTTTTGATGTTCAAGGTTTTGGAAACTGCGCTGCACGAGGCCTTCTGGCCTGTGTCAGCACGGTTTCTGTTTCGGTGCCGGCGTTCCAGCCGCCTGTGGCAATGGCTATGTTTTTTTCACTCGGGTGCCGGGTGATGAAGTCGAGGTTCAGCCGCACGCCAAGGCCGGGGCCTTGTGGCACGGCAATCAGGCCGTTCTGGCCGGGCAGTTCACCCTCGATGGTGCTGGTGCGGCCTGCCCAGTCAGGGTGCAGCCGCTCCAGAATCAGGCCGTTGGGAATGGCCGACAACAAATGGACTGCTGCAAATTCGGCCACCGGGCCCAGCGAACCTGAATGCGGTGCCACCATCACATTGCAGGCCTCGGCCATGGCAGCGAGCTTTTTCATCTGTGTCAGGCCGCCAAAACGCCCTGTGTCGGGCTGCACCACGTCGAGCAGGCCATTTTCAAGAAAAGGCCGCATGTCGGCCAGGGTGGCCAGGCGCTCACCACCTGCCAGTGGCAAAGCGACCTTGTCACGTACCCGCTTCCAGCCTGCCAGGTCGTCGGGCGCAAGCGCTTCTTCAAGAAACAGCAGATGCAGCGGCTCCAGCGCACGGCCAATGGACACCGCATCAGCGGCGGTCAGCCAGGGTGGGCCGTGCAGGTCAACCATCAGGTCAATGTCATCCCCCACAGCCGCCCTGATCGCAAAAGCCCGATCGACAATGTTTTTGGTTCCACCCACCTTGATGGCCCGCACGCCATCAGCCACAGCAGCCTGGGCTGTTGCCACATCCGATGCATGTACGTAATAGGGTACGGCTGACCTGACGGTGCCGCCCAGCAAGGCAGACACCGGCACACCGAGTGACTGTGCATTCAGGTCCCAAAGCGCCATGTCGATGGCAGCCAGCGCGCCCATGCCCACCACACCGGTCTGGCCGTGGCCCATCAGGGAGACCCTGATTTTCTGGCTGATGCGCTCCACGTCACGCACGGTTTCACCGATCAGGATTCGGCTCAAATCTTCTACCGCAGCGGCCACTACACGCGGCCAGCCTGAACCTTCACCCGTACCGACGAGGCCGGTGTCGGTTTCAATGGTGACAAAAAACCAGTTGCGTCCGGTGGCCAGTGAACTTTTGCCGGTTGAAGACCAGCCGGTATGGCCTGGTGCGCCGGCCTGCATCAAATGGGTTTGTATGGTTTTGATTTTCATGAAACTTTCCTGGCGTGCGTGCCATGCGCAGGACACGGATTTTTCCGTACCAGAGCATGGCAGTCCAATCATTCAACCTTGATGCCTGCTGTCTTGATCAGCGCAGTCCAGCGCAGCAGTTCATCGTGGTAAAGCTGCTGGAACTCCTGCGGGCTGTCGCTGTCCTGCACCTCGGTGCCTGCACCGGTGAGGCGGTCTATCACCTCCCTGTTTTTCAGGACAGCGGAAATGCTGCTGTGCAGTTTGGCGACGATTTCAGGCGGTGTGCCTTTTTTGACTGCCACGCCCTGCCAGCTTCGCATGAAGGCTGCGGGTGGAATGCCCTGCTGCCCTGCAGGCTTGATGGAGTTGTAGGTCGAAATCGGGTCTTTTTGCATGACTCCGATAAATTTGATCCGGCCGGCTTCCACATTGGCCCGGTGCAGCGGTGTGACCGCCGTGTCAAACATGGCGTCTGTCTCACCGGCCAGCAAACCCTGCAGGGCGGGTGCGCCACCACGATAGGGGACATGGGTGTACTTGAACCCAACTGTGCGCGACAGCAGCTCGGGGCCAAGATGGGACGATGTGCCAGTGCCGCCCGAGCCAAAATTCAGGCCACCGGGTTTGGCCTTTGAAGCGTTTATCAGGTCACGCAGGCTGTTGATGGGTGAATTTGCAGGCACAAAAACCACAATCGGCATGGCGGTCATCTGCGACACCATGACGATGTCTTTTTCGGGGTCATAACCGATATTGCCCAACAAGGCAGGGTTGGTGGCCAGCGTCAGCCCGGCAAACAAAATGGTGTAGCCGTCAGCCGGGGCGGCAAGCAGCGACTGGGTGGCGATATGCGCGCCAGCTCCGGGTTTGTTGTCAACCACAACGGGTTGCCCCAGGGTTTTGCTCAGTTCCTGCGCCACCGCACGGGCAACCACGTCAGCAGCGCCGCCGGGCGCAAAACCGACCACAAAACGTATGGGCTTGTTGGGATAGGCCGACTGCGCGTATACCGTATGCGGTACGGCAGCCGTGAGGGCTGACGCCGCCGAGGCAAGCAGCAACAAACGCCGCGAAATAATCTGGGCAAGGCTGTGGCTGCCAGGGTTGCACTGTTTCATGAACTGTCTCCGATTTTTTTAATAAATTGGGCTGCCCGGCCCGGGCCGCCCGCCGAAAATCCGGCCTGCGCTTCAATCTGCTTTCGGTTTATCCCGAAAGCTGGCTGCACATCGCCAGCAAGTCCAGCCGCGATGAATCCGTGTGTTCCAGCATGGCCTGTGCGGCTTTTTCTTCGTCACCAGCGGCAATGGCGCGAACGATCTTGCGGTGCTGCTGCACCACCAGTTCCAGCCTGCCGGTTCCGTATCCGACAGACCGGCGGTAGGCATCGACCAGGGTTGAGCGACCTTGCAGCAAATCAACTGCAAGCGGGTTGTCACCAATCACGTCGATATGGCGGTGCAAGCTGCGGTTGGCTTCAACACAGGCCGAAATATCGCTGGACTGAGCGGCTTGTTCGTAAACCGAAGCCAGCTCCATCATGCGGTTGACCTGCGCGGGAATCGCCATACGGGCCGCACCACGCACCAGCATGGACTGTACGGCGCCGCGCAGGCGGTACAGGTTGTCTATGTATCTGGCATCAACCAGCGGAATGACGGCCCCGCGGTTCATGCGCATCTCGATGACGCCTTCGCCCTGCAGTTGAAGCAGCGCCTCGCGCACCGGGTTGGCGCTGACCTCGTAATGACTGGACAACTCCGCCAGCGTCACGTGGCTGCCCAAAGCCCAGACGCCGGAGACGATATCTGCACGAACCTGATCGCGCAGACGCATGTAAGTGGGGGTGTTTATGGCTGGCATGGCTGCAGTTTATACTAAAACAAGATTTTATAAAATATTTAATAATTTTTATGAATCTAATTTTTTCAGTCTTTCTGCTTGATTCAGCGGCTTGACTGCTTGCCCCAGACCCAACACCCCTCAAGACTTCAATGAACCTTTACACAGAGATAGATCAGGCCGTTTCTTCCGCCTGCCAGGCCGCTGCGGCCTGGGCACGGTCCGACGGCCCCATGAGAGCCAGCCTGCTGGAAAGCCTGGCGCACACGCTGGAGCAAAACCGCGCCGGGCTGGTGAATCTGGCCGATGCCGAAACCCGGCTCGGTGCGCCGCGCCTGAACGGTGAACTCGACAGAACCGCCTTTCAGCTGCGCGGTTTTGCCGACCACGCTCGCCTGGGTTTGCCATTCAGCAGCATCACCGACGCCGCCGTGGCCGGGCCGCCACCACAAGGGAAGCCCCAAATCACAAGGGTACGTGTTCCGCTGGGGCCGGTTGCCATGTTTTCGGCCAGCAACTTTCCGTTTGCCTTTTCAGTGCTGGGTGGCGACACCGCATCTGCACTGGCTGCCGGTTGCCCGGTGGTGGTCAAGGCACATCCGGCCCACCCTGCACTTTCACGCGCTGTATTCAGCCTGGCGCAGGATGTGCTGGCCGGGCTTGAGCTGCCCGCAGGCCTTATGACGCATATTGATATGGACAGTTACGAAGCTGGTCTTCAACTGGTGGCGCACCCCGGCATTCAGGCCGTGGCGTTTACCGGCTCACTGGCCGGTGGTCAGGCCCTGGCCCGGCAAATACAAAGCCGTGCGCAACCGATTCCGTTTTATGGCGAGCTGGGCTCGGTCAACCCGGTCATTGTCTTGCCTGATGCGCTGCAAAATTCGATTGAAGACCAGGCGCGTTTGCTCGCACAGTCCATCACCCAGGGCGCAGGGCAGTTTTGCACCTGCCCCGGCCTGGTGCTGATGCTCAACACGCCTGGAGCACGGACTTTTGCCCACCGGTTGGCCCGGGAGGTCGACCAGATCAAGCTCCACCCCATGCTGTCAGCCCGTATCCATGAGGGTTTTAATACCGGCGTAGCCCGGTTGGCCAGCCATGCAGATGTTGAGGTACTGACGGGCGGGCAGCCTGCGGCTGAGCTGAAACAGCGGGTGCACGGATTTGTCGGACTGACTTCAGCCACAGCTTTTCTGGCACACCAGGACCTGCGCCACGAGGTGTTTGGTGCCAGTTGCCTGTGTGTTCTGGCAGATTCCATGGAGCAGATTCAGGCAGTGTTGCTGGCGCTTGGCGGCTCATTGACGGTCACGATCTGGGGTGCAGATACAGACACCAAAAACAAGCGCGAGCTGTTCCGGTCCGCACAGTCCATGGCGGGTCGGATATTGTTCAAGGGGGTGCCCACAGGCGTGGCAGTCACCCATGCCCAGCATCACGGTGGCCCCTGGCCAGCCTCTACACAGCCCCTGTTTACCTCGGTCGGCTTCACCGCCTGCGACCGCTTCTTGCGTCCGCTGGCGCTGCAGGATGCCCCTGCGTGGTTAACCGAGGCAGGCGGCATTCCGATCTGACCCGGGGTTTGGCGTCTGACAGTCATGCGAGGCAAGACTGCCCTGCTTTTTTGCCCATCAGCTCTTGATCAAGGATTGTCTGCTTGCGCGTCCAAAATCTTTCTGTTTTAATTTACTGGATTTTATAAAATATACAAAATCAAATTTAAACTTCATTTTTAACCCGGAGACAAAAGATGCAATTCAAATTCCCCCTGAGCGCACTGGTCCTGCTGGCCGCGTCAAGCACCGCCATGGCACAGTCAAGCGTGACGCTTTACGGCATTGCCGATGCCTATTTCGGCCAAAAGACCACGGGCACAGGCGCAGCAAAAGTCAGCCGCACCGTGGTGGACAGTGATGGCATGGCCAACTCACGCTGGGGCCTGAGAGGCACTGAAAACCTTGGTGGCGGCCTGAAAGCCGAGTTTCAGTTCGAAAGCCTGATTGACATCAGCAACGGCGCAACGACGCAGGTCACCACCGTCCCGGCATCGGCACCCGCATCACAGCTGTTCAGCAGCCAGGCCTGGGTCGGGCTGGCCGGTGATTTTGGCAACCTGAAGCTGGGCCGCCAGGTGTCGCCCTTTCATTCATTTGTCGGTTTGACCAACAATCTGTACGATGCCACGGCTTTTTCAACCACCGGCACAGTCTGGGGTCTGGGCAACCTGCCCAACTACGTAGGCCGTTTTGACAACGCCATCAGCTACGAATCTCCCGTTTTCAGCGGCATCAGCGGCAAACTGGCCATGGGTTTTGGTGAAGACAAAACGGCGGCCGTTTCAGCGTCAAAAAACATCAGCCTGAACATCAAATATGCACAAGGCCCGGCCGTGCTGGGTTACAGCTTTCAGAAACAGGGCGGCACTGGCGGTGCGCAGGACATCAAATACAAGCTGATGGGCGGAAGTTACGATTTTGGCGTCGCCAAAGTGGTCGCAGACTTCAACACCGCACAACGTGCCAACCTCAAGGACACCGAATGGCAGATGGGCGTGAGTGTGCCGTTCGGTGCCGCCTCAGTGGCGGCAGGTTATGGCAACACCAAAGGCAATAACGTGGGCGGTGCCACAGGCAACAAGGGCAGAGGTTTTGCACTGCTGGGCACTTATGACTTTTCCAAACGCACACGCTTGTATGCGGGCTACAGAAAGGCCACAGGCAAAAACGCTGCGGGTACGGTGACCAGCGAAACAAAAACCATAGGTCTGGGTGTGATTTACCGGTTTTGAAGCTGACACAGCGGTACGGCCAGGCAAACACAGTTTGCCTGGCAACCCCATTCACTGCTCACGCGACGGTTTTACGCCTTTTCCAGATCACACCATCGACCAGATAGTGATGGAAATTGACTGTGAAATGCAAAATAAACACGGCTGGCAAGCCAAGCCATATCAATTGCTCGCCAGCCATGGTCAGTGCCTGGTACATCGCCGCACCCAGCACCAAACAAACGGCAAGGTATTTGCCCGCATTTTTCAGCGGGTTCATCAGGCCCCTGAGGTTTGGAGTGTTGATGGACTGTTTGGCAGCTGCGCCCGGAAGTTGTGCATCACGGCGGACGTTCTGCAGCCATACAAACAGCAGGTATTGCAGGTTGTGCCACATATTGAGTACCAGCCATCCGGATGTGATGTCAGTCACCCACAGGTAGGCGACGCTGGTGACGAGCAGATGGGATGCCACAAACAGGCTGTGGCCTGCATTGAGTCGCCCAGCCAGCCACAGGCCTATCTGCAGATACACCCACCAGGCCAACAACACAACAGCGACAAGGCCAGTTGCGTCTGGCAGTGCAGAGGAAACAGGCGGCAGATGAATCGGATAAGCATAAAAAGTGTCGGGAGCCGTAGCGCACCTGTGCAGCAAGCCCCAGAGTGGAAAAAGGTAAATCAGGCTCTCCGACAAACGATCTGGCCCCACGGCTTGCGGGTCAGCTCTTCTGTAAGCCCTTGAAATGCCGAATGATTGCCGGGTGACATGGTAGGTCTGGGCAATGAAATACAAGGTGAACAGGCCACCCAGTTCATAGGCCAGCGCCACCATGGTGACCAGTACAAACACAATAAGCGGCAAACAGAAGATCAGGAACCAGTGTTTTTTTATATGGTTTTTGTCAGACGCCATCCGCGTATAAGTGGCAATGACATGAGGATTGGCAAACAGCCAGATATCCACC
This sequence comes from Pseudomonadota bacterium, assembly GCA_040384925.1. GTDB lineage: Bacteria > Pseudomonadota > Gammaproteobacteria > Burkholderiales > Burkholderiaceae_C > Polaromonas. The sequence continues at coordinate 8,233 of JAZKIK010000530.1, forward strand.
AGCACCACTGCCACAAACATCGCTGGCGAGATGGTCGCCAGGGCACCCAGAATCAGCGCGGCAGCGACTGTGCCAAAGAGAAACAAGCCGTCAAACCACGGCCCGCAGAGATACGGGCTGTGAGTTCCAGTGCTAAGCGGCAGCGGCAGACTCATGTCACAACAACGGGAGGAGGAGCGGGACGCGGAGAGCCCAATGGAGCTGACTTTGGTGGTCGGATGAACTGCGTTCTAGGCCGGAGATACCGCTCCGTTGATGCCTTGATTTGATCGTAGGCCTTGTTGAGACTGGCCTCAAACCGTGAAGCCAATGTCAGCCTGCTGGACATCCCAGACAACCCAGCAGGCGGCAGTGTCTGATGAGGGTCATACCAAACTCGTGACTCGCAAGGAAAACAAAGACCATCGGTATCAAACTGGCTTGCAAATTGAATTGAATAAACCACACCATCAGGTTTGTCGCTGCCAATTGGAAATGAAAAGGCAAGAACAGAATCAGACGCATCAGGAGCAGGATTGCTGTCGCGCAACAAAACAAATCCGGAATCTGTCAAAGCACGAACCAGTTCCTGCTTCAAATCCGGCAATTTGACATTGACGTAGGAATTGTTATAAATCGAGCGATTACGCTCGCCACTCCACATGTTTCTGTAGTCAAAACCATGTTTTTGATCAAGGTAATTCCAGGATTTGTTTTTGATTGAAAGATACGCCTTATCGATGTCCGGGTAAAGCCTGCTGCTCAAGTCGTACTGCACCATCCATGGCAATTTACCGATGACTTTTTCGTCCTGTATTTTTCCCCACCTCAAAAAGCAATCCATGCACTTGCCTTTGGCCACGGTGCCATCGACCTTGAATTCAAAAATCACACTGTCGGATTTGCCATCTTTATAAATGGGATAAGAAAACTGAAAGGCCGTAATGCCATCATCATCTTTTTTCGCGGCAAGCAGTGAAAAGTTGGATTCCAAAAATGAATCAACCAGCATACGATTCAGATCAGCCACCTTTATATTGCTGTAGATTGCCATGGGAAATGCTTTTGATCTCGCCTGTATCGTTGCAATCGGAAGTTGAACTGACTCGCTGCTCGAGATGGAGAGACAGCCAAGCCACATGATGAAAAAAATCGCAATTCTGGACAGCATTTTTATATCCCCCTTCGGCATGAACAATTGATGAACAATCAGCGTCACCCATTTTGACCATAAAAAAAAGCGCCTCAAAGGCGCTTTTTACAAACTGGCAGTTTTTTGCAACTGCACAATTGAAGAAACGGATCAACCGCCCTTTTTAGGACGTTTGCCTGGGTTCTTCTTGCTGCGGGTGGAGGTGCCACGCTCAAGGCTGACCTTTTGGCCGCGGCCGGTGGTGATGGTGAAACCGTTTGGTGGCACGGGCTTTGGGGCGCAGATGTCGGCTTCGACTCTGATTTTTTTGGGCATGGAGGACTCCGGTTAAAAAAGGCTTAATCCGGGATTTTAAGCCACTGCAGGCCTGCTGCGGCATTATCCCTTTCCTGTGTGATGTTCAGGCGTACAGGCTGGCGGGTGAATCACTCATGACCAGACCGGTTTTTTCAGG
>JAZKIK010000531.1:0-2343 GCA_040384925.1 Pseudomonadota bacterium
TGATGTCACCGGACAGCAGATTGGTCAAGGTGGATTTGCCTGCGCCGTTGGGCCCGATCACGGCGTGGATATGGTTGCGCAATAGGTCAACCGACACATCATTGACGGCAGCCAGGCCACCAAAACGTTTGGTCAGGTTTTTTGCCGACAGCAGGATTTCACTCACGGTCTGCACCTTTGCGTGTGGAGAAACGTTCAACCAGGCCCAGAATGCCGCGCGGTGCAAAAGTCACCAGCAACACGATAAACAGGCCCATCCACAGCTGCCAGTGTTTGCCCAGATTGACACTGCCAAACTGCGGCAAGTCCTTGAAAACATGCAATAAATATTCAAAGGCAAAAGCCCCGACGATGGCACCCGCAAAGTTGCCCATGCCGCCCAGAATCACCATCATGATGGCGTGTGCGCTCATGTGAAAACCCATCAGTTCCGGGTTGATATAGCCGGTTTGTGTGCCCCACAAGTAACCCGCCAGCCCGGCCAGCGCGCCGGCCAGCGTAAAAGCCGCCAGTTTGTAGCCCAGAACGCCATACCCCATGGCCCGCATGCGGTGTTCATTGACGCGTATGCCCGCCAGAGTGCGGCCAAACGGGCTCCACAACAGGCGGCGCAAAAAGGCATAGACCAGCAGCAAGGCCGCAAGGGTGAAAAAGTACAGCGTTTTTTTGTTGTCCAGGTCAAACGGCACCCAGCCGAAAATCGCTGCGCCGGGTTTGAAGTTGATGTAAAGCCCGTCCGAGCCGCCCAGCACCTTGTTGTCAAAAAACAGATAAAACACCATCTGCGCAAATGCCATGGTGACCATGATGAAGTAGATGCCGTGCGTGCGCACCACAAAAAAGCCAATGATCAGGGCCGCCAGGCCAGACGCCAGAACGGCCAGTGGCAATGTCCACCACAGGCTGACGGGGATATCCTGCGGAGTCAAAAAGGCCAACGCATAACCGGCGAGGCCAAAGTAGGCAGCATGGCCAAGTGACACCAGCCCGGTCACGCCCTGCAGCAAGTCCAGGCTCATGGCAAATATCGCCATGATCATCATGCGGGTGACCATCTGGGTGTAGAAATCGGAACCGACAAAAGGAAAGGCGACAAGCGCTACCAGCGCCAGGCCGAGCGCAATTTGCACACCGCGAGGCAGGATTTCGAGATTGGATTTCTGCGCGCTCATTGTTTGAACAACCCTTCAGGCTTCCACAAAAGTACCCCAGCCATCAACATATAAACCAGCATGCCCGCCATGGAAGGCAGCAAAACCTTGCCAAAGGTATCCACCAGGCCGACCAGCAAGGCAGCAATCAGCGCACCACGTACTGAGCCTATGCCACCAATCACCACCACCACAAAACACATGATCAGCACCTGTGAGCCCATGTTTGGGTACACGCTGGCCACTGGCGAGGCGATCATGCCGGCTATCGCCGCCAGGCCAACGCCCAGCGCAAACACCACGGCGTGAATCAGCTTGATATTGATGCCCAGCGACTCGGCCATGTCGCGGTTGAAAGCGCCAGCGCGAATCTTCATGCCAAGCCGGGTTTTGGAGATCAAGAGATAAAGCCCCAGCGCCAGCACGATGCAGATTCCCGACATGAAAAGCCGGTAAACCGGGTAAGACAAATTGTCGGTCAGCGGAATCGAGGCTCTGAGCACAGCTGGAATCGTCACGCCATGTACATCGTCACCCCAGACGATGGAGCGCAGTTCTTCAAAAATATAGATCAGGCCAAAGGTCAGCAGCACCTGGTCCAGGTGGTCACGTTTGTAGAAGTGCCGAAACAGCAGCCATTCGAGCGCCAGACCAAATGCGACGGCCAGCAAGGCACCACACACAATCGCCAGGGTCAGGCTGCCAAATGCACTGCTCAATGACCAGGCCAGATAAGCGCCCAGCATGTAAAAACTGCCATGCGCCAGGTTGACAACACCCATGATGCCGAAAATCAGCGTCAGGCCCGCAGCCAGCATGAACAGCAGCAGCCCGTACTGCACGCTGTTGAGCAGCTGGATTAAAAAGTTGGCTAGATCCATTTTGAACTTGAGGCCTGTTTAGCTGTGGCGGCGTGTGAACAGGAGGAGTCCGCCCATTACCGTAAAAAGCCCACCGCAGATGCGGTTGATCCAGCGCACCGGGCCGCTTTGGCGCAGCAGCGGGGCGATACGTGACACGCCCAAGGCATAAAGCGTCAGCACAGTGAATTCAAAACCGACAAATGTCAGCGCCAGAATTGCAAACTGCGGTGCAAAGGGCAGGGCAGGGTTCAGGAACTGCGGAAAAAACGCTGCAAAAAACAGCAGCGCTTTCGGGTTGCTGGCACCAATCAAAAAACCACGCAGAAAAA
>JAZKIK010000531.1:2353-2875 GCA_040384925.1 Pseudomonadota bacterium
GCGGCCGGATGATTTTTCGGCAGTCTGTGATGTGTCCAGCGCGGCTGCTTCACTGCGAAATGTCTTGATGCCCAACCAAATCAGGTAAGCCGCGCCAATCACCTTGGCCGCCGTAAAAGCCATTTCAGACGCCGCCAGCAGCGCGCCCAGGCCCAGTGCCGACAACAGCATTACACCCAACACGGCACTGACACTGCCCGCCACCCCCGTCATGGCCCAGCGCGGGCCATGATTCAGTGCCGTGGTAATGCACATCAGCATGGTCGGGCCAGGTGAAAGAACCAGCAACGCCACAGCGGCGAGGTAGAGGAGGTAGGTGCTTAAAGTCATGGTGGTAATGGTATGGCCGAAAGATGGCCTGCAGGCTGGCACGCGCCGTATCGATTACTGTAAATCTGGGAAGCATCTTCAAGGCAAACAAGGGCCGTGGAACCGGCTTTGCCGGGCCACAGGCGCAGCTGCCCCCGAGGGGCTGAGCGCTGCGGCTCCAAACCCGCCTGCGCGGGTTTGGACAGCGCGAAG
>JAZKIK010000532.1:0-2087 GCA_040384925.1 Pseudomonadota bacterium
CGCAGCCGGTGCAAAAAAAACACGCAGCCAGTTCAGCACTCTCGCCTTCTGGAGCACCGAAGTCATACTCGACGCGAATGGCCAGGCCTTCGTCAAAGTGCCTTTCAACGACAGCCTGACCCAATGGCGGCTGGTGGCTGTCGTGCTTGATGGTGCCGACCAGTTTGGCACTGGCCAGGCCAGTGTGCAGACCACGCAGCCGGTGCAGATTTTTTCAGGTCTGCCGCCCGTGGTCAGAAGTGGCGACACTCTGATGCAGCAGGTCACGGTTCGCAACAGCGGCACCGTCACCATGGCTTTGCTGGTCAAGGCACAACTGACTCTCAAAACCGTGCCGGGCATTACTGAAACCAGCAGCATGGCTGCCTCGCGCCAGATTCGCCTGGCACCCGGCCAGTCCTTGCCTGTGTCATGGAGTCTGGCCGTGCCCGAAGATGTCAGTGTTTTGGCCTGGAAGATTTCTGCCACCGGCGCTGATGGCCATCTGGCTGATGTGATTGAAGTTGAACAACTGGCCAGGCCGGCATTGCCCGTGACGGTGCGGCAGGCCACGCTGCTGCAGCTCAGGGGTTCGGCCAGTGTGCCGGTGGTGATGCCATCCGGTGCGCAAGCAGGGCGCGGCGGTGTGGGTGTGGTGCTGCAGGGCAGTCTGGTCAAGGCCTCTTTGGCCGAGATGCAGCGCTGGATGGCCGACTACCCCTACGCCTGTCTGGAGCAAAGCAGCAGCAAGGCTGCGGTGGCAGGTGACAAAATTGCCTGGGATGCACTGATGAACAGCTTGCCCACGTATCTTGATGCGTATGGACTGGCGAAATACTTTCCTGAATCGAGCCTGACTGGCAGTGAAATGCTGACCGCCCATCTGCTGGATGTGGCGGCTGCGCAGGGCTGGGAGATTCCCGCAGCCTCGCGCGACCGCATGTTGATTGGTTTGCGAAACATCATGCTAGGCCAGCGACCCGGCCAGGACTGGTCACCCAACGGGTCACAAAATACAAATCCATCCGTGGCCAGGCTTCTGGCTTTGCAGGCCACGCTGATGGAGCAGGGCGCTCTGGATCGCTCGGGCAAACTTCCAGTGCAGCCCGAAGATCCCGGCAGGCTGCCGACCATGGCCTTGACCGACTGGGCGCGTGCATTGCTGGCGCAGTCACCGCAGTCACGCTCTGCTGCCGACCTGGCCACAACTGCCACCTTGCTGCGCAGCCGTTATGACGTGCAGGGCAGCCGCCTGAATTGGCGCGACGAGGAAAGTGAAAACTGGTGGTGGTTTATGTGGAACGGCGACGTCGCTGCTGCGCGCACCGCGCTGGTACTGCAGAAATGGCAGGCACTGGATACCAGTTGGACCGGTGATATCCCGATGGTCATCACCGGTCTGGTCGGGCGGCAGAAACAGGGGCGCTGGTCAACCACCGCAGCCAATGTCTGGGCCAGCATTGCGCTGAGAAATTTCGCTGCCAGCGCCGAAAAAGAGCTTGTAAGCGGCAGCACACAAGTCAGCCTGGCCAGCCAGCCCAGACAAATGCAGACTCTGAACTGGCCGCAACCGGCAGAGGCGCTCTTCCCCCTGGGTAAGCAGCCGGGTGGCGACAGCCTGCTTATGACCCATCAGGGGCCGGGCGCACCCTGGGCCAACGTAAGCATCAAGGCGGCTGTTCGTTTGAACAAGGCTGTCAATGCCGGTATGCAGATCGATAAAACCATCACGGCGATTGAGCAAAAAGTCAAAGGACAGTGGTCGGTTGGTGATGTGGCGCGCGTACGCCTGAGCATGCAGTCGCAGGCAGACCTGACCTGGGTGGTGGTGAATGACCCCGTGCCTTCGGGTGCGACGATTCTGGGGCGCGGCCTGGCGCGTGAAAGCTCACTGGCCCAGAAGGGCGAGCGAGAAGCGGGCAATGCCTGGCCCTCGTATGTCGAGCGTGCGGCAGACAGCTACCGCGCTTATTACCGCTGGGTGCCACGCGGCAGCTGGAGCACCGAATATTCGGTACGCATCAACAACGCGGGTCAGTTCAGGTTTCCGGCAACCCGCGTGGAGGCCATGTATGCGCCCGAGATTTTTGCCGAAACGCCGAATGTTG
>JAZKIK010000533.1:0-3075 GCA_040384925.1 Pseudomonadota bacterium
AGCAGCACTGCCATGACTGGCTGCCACACCAATACAGCGCCCTGAAATTTTCCGAACGCACAGCATGTCAGACTTGAACTCCAACAGTACAAAACCGGCAGAACCAGACAGCACCGGCTCATCCGCCAATATCGACAGGCAAGCCATGGGGCTCAGGCTGCGCGGCATCAGAAAGGCCCAGAAACTGACGCTGCTGGCGCTGTCGGAGCGCTCTGGTGTGGCGCTTTCAACCCTGTCCAAGATGGAGCTGGGCCAGATATCCATCAGTTATGAAAAATTTGGTGCGGTGGCGCGTGCGCTAAAAGTTGATGTTTCAAGGCTGTTTGACCCGGCCGCTGCGAGAGCCGGTGAAAAACCACCGACTTTTGTGCATTCGGCAATAAGCAGCGCACCCGGCTACCAAAGTGACCAATACGACTACCGTGCCCTGTGCGCCGACTACCCGGCCAAGGCCATGGAGCCGATGTATGGCCGCATTGTGGCGCGCAAGGCCAGCGACTTCAGTGACTACATCCGCCACCCTGGCGAGGAGTTTGTGATGGTGTTGTCAGGCAGCGTCCGCATCGAGTTTGAAACCGGCGAATCTGTCGTCGTCAAACGAATGGAGTCAGTTTATTTCGACAGCAGTGTGGGCCATATGTACCTGTCGCTCGGCAAAACCGATGCCCAGATCGTGGTGGTGATGCACGACACCGCACCCTAGAAATTCTGCTGCGTAGGCAGGACTGCCCCGGCTGCCGAATCCGGGTCTTTATCGGCCACTGCGGGCTTGTCGCCCAGTTCGGCACGCAGCATCGGCAAATGTTGTGGATAGTCGCGCTGCATGAAGTCCACCAGGGCTTCGCGTACCTTGCAGCGCAGATCAAAATTCAGGCTTGAGTTGGCCGAGGTGACCAGCACCCGCAGTTGCATGCTGCGCTCGCCGGCCTCGACCACCTGCAGCAGGCACAGGCGTTTGTCCCACTCCGGCGCTTCTTCACACGCCCGTTGTGCGGCCAGCCGCAGCGGTTCCAGCGGCATGCGGTAGTCCACCCACACAAATACCGTGCCTATGATCTGGGCGCTGGTTCGAGTCCAGTTCTGGAAGGGGTTTTCAATAAACCACTGCAGCGGAATGATCAGGCGGCGCTCGTCCCAGATTTTCAGCACCACATAGGTACCGGTAATTTCTTCGACCCGGCCCCATTCGCCCTGCACGATCAGCACGTCATCCAGGCGCAGCGGCTGAGCCAGCGCCAGTTGAAGGCCGGCAATCAGGTTGCTGAAAACAGGCCGCGCCGCAATACCGGCCACGATGCCGATCACACCTGCCGATGCCAGCAGGCTGGTACCGACCTGGCGAGCACCAGGAAAAGTCATCAGCATCATCGACAAACCTGCCACCAGCACCATAAAACTGATGATGCGCGCCAGCAAACGGGTCTGGGTATGAATGCGCCTGGCGTTCAGGTTGTCTTCAACATCCACCGGATGCTGACCGATCAGGCCCAGCGCCACACCACGTATGGCCCGCAGCACCAGCCAGGTCAGCACCAGAAGCAGCAACAGGGCATTGCCATGCCTAACCTGCGAAACAAGCCGCAAGGTGTCGGGTGCCGCCTGCAAGACGGCCTGCAGCGCCATCAAAGGCAGAACGAACTGTGCGGGCCGCAAGCAGCTTTGCACGACTGCATGCGCAATCGGCATGTGCCGCGTAACACGCCGCAGCAGTGCCGATCCAAGGCCATAAACCAGCATGCCAAACAATACAGCGCCCAGCGCCACCAGCAGCAGGACTTTCCAGGAAGAGTCTTCAACCAGGTCAAGCAGGCTGGCGGGGTCGTAGTATTTGGCGGGCATGCGGCAGCGTCAGAAGAAAAAAGTTCAGGCCTGATCAGCCGCCCTTGGCCTGACCAGTGCGGCTGCCTTTTTGGCATTGACACGCGCCACTTCCACATCGGCATCAAAGGCCAGCGCCACACCCATGCGGCGTTTGACAAAACTCTCGGGTTTGCCAAACAGGCGAATGTCTGAATTGGGTACCTGCAGCGCCTGGTCCACACCTTCAAACACAATGCCCTGGGCTTCAACACCACCGTAAATTACTGCGCTGGCACCCGGTGTGCGCAAGCTGGTGTTGACGGGCAGGCCAAGAATTGCACGTGCATGCAGCTCAAACTGGGTCTGCACCTGGGTACACATGGTGACCATGCCGGTGTCGTGCGGGCGCGGACTGACCTCGCTGAACCAGACCTCATCACCTTTTACAAACAGCTCCACGCCAAAAACGCCCTGGCCGCCCAGGTTGTCTGTCACGGCCTTGGCGATGTCGCGGCTTTTTTGCAGCGCGGTGCCCGGCATGGGGTGCGGCTGCCAGCTTTCCACATAATCACCGCTGACCTGTACATGGCCAATCGGCTCACAAAAGCTGGTTTGTATGCTGCCGTCGGCAGCGACTGAACGCACGGTCAGCTGGGTAATTTCGTAGTCAAAGTCGATAAACCCTTCAACAATCACACGCCCGTGGCTCACGCGGCCGCCAGCCATGGCGTAATCCCAGGCAGTTTTGACATCTGCCGGGCCGGTTATCTTGCTTTGGCCCTTGCCGGACGAGCTCATCACCGGTTTGACAATGCAGGGATAAGCTATCTTGCTGTCGATGGCGGCCTGCAACTCGTCCAGCGAATCACAAAACACATACGGGCTGCTTGGCAAGGCCAGCGTTTCGGCTGCAAGCCGGCGAATGCCTTCGCGGTCCATGGTCAGGCGCGCGGCGCGGGCGGTGGGAATCACACGCACCGTTCCGGCGGCTTCCAGTTCTTCAAGCATGGGCGTGGCAATGGCCTCGATTTCGGGCACGACAAGCTGCGGTTTTTCAGCTTCAATCAAGGCCTTGAGCTGCGCCGGGTCACTCATGGTGATGGTGCGTGCATGGTGCGCCACCTGCTGGCCGGGTGCCTTGTCGTAGCGGTCAACGGCAATGGTTTCAACACCCAGACGCTGCAAGGCAATCAGCACCTCCTTGCCCAGCTCGCCCGAGCCGAGCAGCATGACTTTGGTTGCATTGGGGGACAAGGGGGTGCCGAAGGTGGTCAT
>JAZKIK010000534.1:0-813 GCA_040384925.1 Pseudomonadota bacterium
CAGGGTCCAGCTCGATTTCAACGTACTGCATCTCGTTGCCAAAAATTTCGTAGTCGATAACGTCCATGCTCATGTTTTGCTCCTGTTGGTTTGGGGGATTTGGAGATTATGGAGGCGGCTTTTGACGATAGCGGGAATTGCCACCTTGAAAAATTCAGGCATATTCCAGAGCCATGACTACAGCCCGCAAACTCACGCTCAACCCCATCAATTCCCAGGTTTTCAGCGTGCTGACAGCAGAAGGCGAACATGTCGGTAACCTGAAGCGGATTGGCGGCCAGTGGAAGTTCAAGGCGATTGGTTATGAGGCCGACGGGAGCGTGGTGCCAGGCGGCGGACCGCTGACTGACAGGCACAACATGACCTTTTCGGCGGCAGACGAGACGCTGGTCAACGCCGGACTGGGGTTTTGAACTGGTTTTTTATATCAAATAATTCTGTTGAGTTGGTGTGACGGTCATTTGCAGCTACAAATTGAATAGCAAAATGCAAACAGCCGCCCATCACTGCCTGTGATGGCGGCTGCTTTTTTATATCCAAAGCCTCTGACTAAAGCACAAAGTCACTGGCGTCCAGCGTGGTCACACCGACCAGAACTATCGAAAACTCGGCTGCTGCATCTGTGTCGGTGTTGCCGTACAGGATATGGTGAACGTTGTCGAAATACAGCTCGCCGGGCTGGGTAAAAGCGCCTGAAAACTTGCCGCCCATGACGGGTGCTGAAAATGCGTCGTTTAGCGCCGTGCCGGTGTTGGCGTCCAGCGCCGACAGGTCAATATGGTCGCCCTGCAGGTGGCTGAAGTCGAGCAGGGT
>JAZKIK010000534.1:823-3035 GCA_040384925.1 Pseudomonadota bacterium
CTCAGGCCGGTCAGGCCGGTGTCTGTCACGGCGGTGTAGATAAAGGTGTCGGCATCCAGGCCGCCAGAAAGCCTGTCTGCGCCCTCCCCGCCATTCAGGCTGTCTTGCCCGGCAGCGCCACTCAAGCTGTTGGCCAGGCTGTTGCCGGTCAGCATGTCCTTGTTGTTGCTGCCTATGAGGTTTTCAATGTTGATGAGCGTGTCCGTGCCTGAACCGCCTGTGCTTTGGGCACCCGTCAGGCTCAGGTCGGCATGGATGCCGGCGAGCCCTTTGACACCGTAAAGGTAAGAGGCAGTGTCCACATCAGCCGCCGCGAGCGAGCCGCCATCAAGCTGGTTGTTGCCCGTACCCGCGTAAAGGATGTTTTTAAGCTCATTACCGGTCAGGCTGGCTGCAGCAGAGGTCATGATACGGCCGTTTTCGATGTTGCTGCCCAGCGTATGGCTGGCCAGATAGCTGTACACCTTGTCCATACCGCCGCTGGCTGCGCTATTGGTTTCGATGGCCACATCACCCACGTTGCGCAGGTAGTAGGTGTCTGATCCGTCGCCGCCAGCCATGCTGTCCATGCCGGCCTTGCCGTCCAGCACGTCCTTTCCGGCAAAACCATTGAGCACTTCATCGGCGGCAGTGCCTGTCAGTTTGTCGTTTCCGGCTGTGCCATTGATGACATTGCTGGGTGCTTTCACCACGAACAACTGGGTGGCGACTGCAGCCAGGCCCTGGTCGTCCATCACCTGATAAATCAGCTCCATCGGCCCGCTGTAACCTGCGTCGGGTGTGATGGCGAAAAAGCCCGCCCCGGCGACGACGCTGCCGTGGTCAGCGGCCAGGTCGGACACGCTCAAGGCGCTGCCTTCGGGGTCGCTGAAACCTGAGAGCAGATCACTGACGCTGACCACCACATCGGTGCCCACGGCACCGCCAGCCAGCGCGGCATTGGCCGAGCCAATCGGTGCCTGGTTGATGTGGATGCTCAGAGTGCTTATGGAGTCAGACAGGGTCACGCTCAGGCCACTTTGCATGTCATTCCAGATCGTGTTGATCTGGTCAACGGCTGTGGAACTGCCCACGGTTTTTGCGCTGGCGATAGTGTCGTTGCGGTCCCAGATTTCATGCACCAGCGCGCTGGCCGGATCCATACCCAGGATGTTGCCAATCACCGTGGTGCTGGCCAGGTTCAGGGTTTTGTTGCTGCTGTTGGCCAGCAAAATCGCCTGGGTCAGGGCCACGCCTGACTCGTCACTGCCAAGTGATGTCAAAACCGCCACCTGAACCAGCTTTTTCTCGACAGCCAGCGCTGCAGCATCGGCAGGGTTGACCTGCAAAACAGCCCACGAGTCAAAGTGCTGCAGGTCAACCGCAGCGGAAATGCCCAGCGCCTTTTTGATGATGAGGCTGGCCTCATTGGGTGACACACCCAGCTCGATGGCGTTCTCGACCAGTGTGGTCAGCGGGTTCATCACACTTGCGCCCAGCGGTGCTTTCAGATTGAGCAAGGTGATGGCGAAGTCACCGTTGCCCGATGCGGCAATGGTTTTGGGCGCGCTGGCCAGCAACTCGGCGTGGCCCAGCAGGTCTGTGTAAGAGGCGGTGACGGTAATGTCCTGCCCGACCTGCGCTGCACCCACCGTAAACGTGCTGCCGGTAGCACCCAGGCTGACGCCGTTGGCCTGCCAGGAATAAGTCACGGCATTGGCGGCAACACCGTCGGCATCTGACACCTTGGCCGTCAAAATCTGGCCCTGCCCGCCAATACCGCTGAGAAAAAGTGTGCCGGGCTGGTTGGTGCCGGGCAGCACGGGCGGTGTCACCACACTCTGGCTGACAACACCACCTGTGCCCAGGGACCAGGTGCTGGCATCAGCAAATTCTGCAAACTCCACATCCACCAGCGTGTCCATGCCATCAGTTGCTGCCGCACCGCCAGCCTTGGCGCTGATGCTGTAGTTGCCGCTCAGGGTGTCAAAACTGATGTTGTAGTCGGTCTTGGCACCGGCGTAAACGGCGGTGTCGATATCTGCGCCGCCGTCAATCAAATCGTCACCGGCGTCGCCCTTGATCTCGTCGGCACCGCTGCCGCCGTAAACCTTGTCGTTGCCTGCACCGGCCACCACGATGTCGTCACCGGCGCTGTTTCTGCAGGGTGGCCATGTCGGCCGGCATCGGTGTCACCGGCCGCGCCGATTCATCTCCCAGTCCCGCCAGCGAC
>JAZKIK010000535.1:0-6735 GCA_040384925.1 Pseudomonadota bacterium
CAGGACATTGAAGTGTCGATGGCCATCAAGCCGACCAGCTCCATCATCACACCACGCCAGTCCATTGACACGGCAGGCAATCCATCAGAAGTGGTGACCAAGGGCCGTCACGACCCCTGTGTTGGCATACGCGCCACCCCGATTGCCGAGGCCATGCTGGCGCTGGTGGTGATGGAACACGCCTTGCGCCAGCGTGCGCAGAATGCCGATGTCCATGTCAGCACGCCTGACATCATGCGCGCACGCTGATTTCGGGCTTTATCAAGGCTTGGGCTGCGCAACCCTGAAGGGGTTGAAGCCCGTGATCAGCGCGGTGGCGGCCAGCACCAGCTCACAGCCGGGCAGCATGCTGGCGGTGACGGGTTCACCTAAAAAAATGCCGCCCCAGCTCACGCCAAACAAGGGAATCATGAAGGCGGCCGAGGTGGTGGCGCTTGCCGGAATCTCGCGCATCAGCCGCATGCTGATCCAGTACATAAAACCGCTGGTGATGGTGCCCAGCACCGTTACAGCCAACAGGGCGGCGGGCGTGGGATGGATGTAGGGCATGGCAACACCGCCCGGCAGCAGCAGAATCAGCGCTGCTGCCACATGCACCACCGCAGACGCCGGCAGCGGTGAATGGGCCATGGTGGCGCGTTTCATCAAAATCGCGCCAAAACCGTAGCTGGCGGCCGCAGCGGTACACGCAAGTGCTGCCAGCACCACTCTGGGTGTAACAGCCACCGGACCCAGTTGAACCAGCAGCGCCACACCGCCAAAACCAACTGCACAACCCACCAGGCGCCGGCTGGTCAGCCTTTCTTCACCCATCAACGCTGCGCCAAGCACGCCAAACAGCGGTGCCGTGGCATTCAGCACCGCTGAGTAACCCGAGGGAATCACCAGCGCCGCCCAGTTGAAGAGCACAAATGGAATCACCACCGTCAGGCTGCTGAGCAGTGCCAGCCGTGGCCAGGCGCTGCGTGCAGGCCACTTTTCCTTCAGCGCCCGCATCAGCAGCGACAGCACAATCGCTGCCAGTGTGCAGCGTCCAAAAGCCAGCACCCAGGGCCCCAGCGCTGGGCTGGCAATACGCAGCAGCGGAAATGACGCGCCCCACAGGGCAGACATGGCAATCAGTTGAAGAAAGTGTCGGGTTTGCATGGCGCTGAAAAAAGCTGGGTGAAAAGAAACATCAGCTCAAGCTGCCAGACCCAACGCCAGCGGCAAATCGCCCAGCCCTTCGATCTGCACGATTCGGCTGGCGATGTGATCTGGAATGGTTTCGGTATGGCACATTGAAAAAACTGTCATGCCTGCTGCCAGCCCGGCTTCAATGCCTGGCAGGCTGTCTTCCACCACGGCACAGTTTTCTGGCACCACACCCAGCGCATTTGCTGCCTGCAAAAACAGCTCGGGCGCGGGTTTCCAGTGGCCAACGTCGTAGGCGCTGAAAACATGTTGCTCAAAATACGGCTGCAGCCCGGTCAGGCCCAGGGTCAGCTGCATCTTGGCCTGCGGCCCGTTGGAGGCAATGGCATAAGGAATGCCCGCCTGCTTGAGCAGGTCCAGCAAGTCCAATGCGCCCGGCATGGCGACCACACCGCTGCGAAAACTGTCGGCCATGGCCTGCCGCACCGTGCTTTCAAAATTTTCAGGTACAGGCCTGCCAATATTGGCCTCGACCATGGCAATGCAGACCGCCATGCGTTTGCCGCGAAAGTCATGCAGCGCCTGCGCCAGCGGTATTGAAAAGCCAAGTTTTGTGGCCTCGCCATGCAGAGCCGTCATGCCGCTGGTTTCACTGTCCACCAGGGTGCCGTCGCAGTCAAAAATCACGGCCTGGATGGCAACAGCTTTCGGGTTTGAAATGCTCATGCAGCGATTGTCAGTGGATTTGCGTTTTCATGACGGTCACCAGACAAGCATTGATGCTTCGAGCCGTAAGAATATGCAACTAAGATACCGGCGCTGCCGATTGCCTGAAGTTGCAAGTCTGCCTTTTGGGGCTTTGCCCTGTCTTTTCTGAATTTTTTCCATGCATCACACCATTTTTGACACGCCGCTTGTCAACACCTTCTTGCGCTGGCTGTCAGTTGGTTTTCTTCGTCTGGCAGGCTGGAAAGTCGTCGGCGGGCTGCCGCCAGATGCTGTCAAAAGTGTGCTGATTGCGGCACCGCACACCAGCAACTGGGACTTGCCCTACACCCTGATGGTGGCTTTTGCGTTGCGGCTGAATGTGTACTGGATTGGCAAATCGGCAATCTTCAGGCCACCTTTTTGCGGTGTGATGATGTGGCTGGGCGGCATACCGGTTGACCGCTCGCAAAACAACAATCTGGTGGCCGCATCCAGCGCCGCCATCAGCCGGGCGACCGGCCCGCTCCAGCTGATCGTGCCGCCAGAAGGTACACGCAGCAACACACGCTACTGGAAAACCGGTTTTTATTACATCGCGCAAGGGGCGGGTGTGCCCATCGTGCTGGCCTTTCTGGATTACGAGAAAAAGATCGGCGGGCTCGGGCCGGTTTTTCAGACCACCGGCGATATCGAGGTGGACATGCTCGCCATCAAGGCGTTTTATGCCGGGGTCAAGGGCAAAAATGCGGATCAGTTTGATGCGGATTGAGCCGTGGTATTGGCGGCCTCAACCCCGTAGGTCGGCTTGGCCCGCAGGGCGTAAGCCGACAGACTGCGGCGGCCGATGTCGGCTTACGCTGCGCCAAGCACGACCTACCAGGCAGGTGCAAAAACTCACTCCAGCTTGATGCCCTTTTTGGCAATCAGATCACCATAAACCGCCGTATCACTTTTGATGCGCTGCGTCAGTGCAGAGGCGGATGGGTCTTCCACCTTCCAGCCTTGCAGAAACAGTTTTTGCCGCATTTCGCGTGAGTTGAGAATTTTGCCCAGCTCGGCGCTGAGGCGGGCCTGGTTGGCGGCGGGCATTTTTGCCGGGGCCATGACAGCGTTCCAGACTTCGATGTTCACACCTTTGGCACCGATTTCTTCCATGGATGGCAAATCGGGTGCCAGCGGGCTGCGTTTGGCTGATGTCACTGCGACGGCAGACAGTTTGCCGGCCTGCAGCATGGGTGCAACGGTCACGGCGGGCAGCAGTGTCATCTGGATCTGGCCACCAAGCATGGCGTTCAGAATCGGTGGGCCGCCATTGAAGGGCACATGCAGCGGGCTGATGCCCAGCTGCTGTTTGACCAGTTCCATGCCCAGGTGGCCGCCCGAGCCAGGGCCAATCGAGCCATAGGCGTCCTTGTCGCCATTGCTGCGCAGCTGTTTGAGGTAATCGGCCGCAGATGTCTTGGCGTTGGGGCTGGTAGTCACCCAGATCAGTGGTGCGGCGCCAATCAGCGCAATCGGGGCCAGGTCCTTGAGTGGGTCGTAAGGCAGCTTGCTGTAGAGAAATTTGGAGCTGGTCAGCGGGCCGTTGCCAATCACGCCAATGGTGTGGCCGTCGTCGGCCTTGGCGATGAGGTCGGCACCAATATTGCCGCTGGCGCCGGGTTTGTTGTCAACCACCACGGCCTGGCCAAGTGCCTTGGCCAGCGGTTCAGCCAGCAGCCGTGCCTGGATGTCTGGCGACGAACCGGCCGGGTAACCCACCACCATACGCAGCGGTTTGCTCGGCCAGGCTGCCTGTGCATTGGCGGCCAGTGGCAGGGCCAGCATGGCAGTGGCTATGGCAGTGCCTGCGAACAAAATAATGCCCCCACGGTCGCTCACTGCGTGTAGCTCCCTGCCCCCCGAGGGGGCCGCTGCGCCTGCGGTCTGGCAGAGCCAGTCCCGCGGCCCCAGCTTGAAAAGAAGTTCCAGCCAGCGGGTTGGGGCTTGAGGGATCATTGGTTTAATGCGCATGGTTTGTCTCCGATTGAAATTGTTTGTACAGATCTGGTCGTGGGGGCTGCCGCAAGCCGGCTGTTTGAGTCAGCTCATCCTGCCTGACTTGGCTCAGCAGCTCAAAAAAAGCGGCTTGTGATGCAGACTGGGCCAGCGGCGCAAGGGTGCCCGCGACTTGCTGCGCGCTGACAGTCAGCGCATTGTGGTCAAGGCCTTGCAGCATCACCACAAAAGTCGGCTTGCCTGCAGCCTGCTGGTTGCTGACCGGGAACGAGCTGGTTTCAGCTACGGTGCCCCAGTGTGCGCTGACAAATTCGCCGCGCTGCACCCGCTGCGGCAGGTCTTTGGCCGCACCTTCAGCCAGCCGCAGCGCATCACCACTGAAATAAATCGTTGCAAGCTGGCTGGCACTGGACTGCCCGCACGAGCCAGCCAACTGGCAAGGCAGCCTGAAAAAGTCACGCAGCTCAAGGCGCATGCGGGCTGACCACGCTGTGGGGCTGGCAAATACATCGGTGTATTCAGGACTGTTCAGGGCCTTGATGTCGGTCAGCCAGTAGCAGGTGAAGTAGTCTGGCGGGCTCTTGGCCTCAGGCCTCGCCACGCTTCGATGACTGCGGTAGCGCCGCGCCTCGACAAAACCCGGCAGGCCGACACGTTCTGGCACATGTTCAAAGGTATGCCAGCTTTCATATTCAGGCTGCAGGGCAGGGCTGCTGATGCTGTTCCACAGCGCCAGAAAAGCCGTGGGGGCACTTCGGCTCATGCGGCACTCTCATCAAGCTCTGGTTGCACCATGACCTTGGTGGCGGCCTTGTTGCGGGCCAGCGCAAAACCGTCATAGGCACCCGACAGCGGCAGGCGGTGCGTGATCATGTGGCGCAGCGTCTCCTGGTGGGTCTGCATGAAGGCGACCACTTCAGGCCAGGTTTTTTCAGGCGCACGGTAAGAACCGCGCAACTGCTGATGCTGGCGTACCAGCGCAGTCAGGTCAATTGCCACAGGCGCAGCATGTATGCCGGTAATCACCAGAATACCGTGGGTTTTAAGCGCAGCCATGGCCGGTTTGATGACGGCCGCTGCGCCTGTGGCTTCTATCACCACGTCAAATTTGCCTTGTTTCAGGTAAGGTGCCAGGCCAGCATCCATACCGGTTTCGGCAAAGTCGATCAGCTCGTCAAAGCCCATTTTTTTCAGCACTTCAAAACGTGCCGTATCGCCGTGCCCTGCCACCACCACCTGGCTGGCACCGGCAGCGCGTGCAAATATCGCAATGCCCTGGCCGATATTGCCGGGGCCCAGCACCAGCACCCGGTCACCGGGTTTGACATCGCCAACACGCACCGCCTCATGGCTGACCGTCAGCGGCTCGGTCATGGCCGCCACTTCAGCATCGACACCGTAAGGAATCGGCACGCAGTTGCGCGCCGGTGCCAGCGTAAAAGGCGCAAAACCGCCATCACGCAGGACACCAATACCGCGCCGCGTAATGCACGCATCGGGTTTGCCAGCCTGGCAGGCGCTGCAAATACCGCACACCACCGAGGGCCTGACGGCAACCAGCTGGCCCAAGGCCAGGTCAGTCACACCTTCACCGAGTGCTGCCACTTCGCCGCTGAATTCATGGCCCACAGTCACTGGCAAGGCAGGTGCCAGAAAGTGGTAACTGGCCGTCCACTCGTCAATATGCAGGTCAGTGCCACAGATGCCGGCGGATTTGACTTTCAGCAAGACCTCGCCGGGCGGCGGCGCGGATGGAAGCGGCACATCCTGCAATGAAAGGCCATGGCCTGGCTGGAGTTTTCTCAATGATTTCACTTTGTCTGCCTGTGTGTTGTAGCTTGGATGGGCAAAGTGTCGGCCAGCTTCAAACATAGGTCAAAGAGTGAATTTATATCCGAGGCATATGATTGAGTTATGGCAATCAGGCAAGGATATAGACGATGGAACTGCGTCATCTGCGTTATTTCGTCAGTGTGGCCGAGCTGGGTAGCGTCAGCCGGGCGGCTGAAAAGCTGTTTATTGCGCAGCCTGCGCTGTCGGCACAAATCAAACAGCTTGAAGAAGAAGTCGGCGCGGCCCTCTTTGTGCGCCTGCCGCGTGGTGTGCGCCTGACACCTGCGGGCGAATCTTTTTTTGTCGATGCCAGGGCGATTCTGGCGCGTGCCCAGCAGGCCACACTGCGCGCGCGTGAAAAGCAGTCCGGCCAGCGCAGCACCCTGCGCATAGGGCTGGTGCCCACTGCCACTCATTCGGTGCTGCCAGGTTTGCTGCAGCGCCTGCGCGACTCCGGCCTGGCCGCAACGATAGAAGCGCGAGAAATGATCACCTCACGCCAGTTGCAGGCCCTTCGTGATGATGAAATCGACCTCGGTCTGGCCCGCCCCGGAGAAGGCAGCCTGGACGCAGAAATCGTCGCCGCCATTGACGACCCCTACTGCCTGGCCGTGCCCGCAGACAGCCCGCTGGCAGCCGGGCAGGGTGCGCTGGCGCTCAAACAGGCGGCTTATGAAAAGTTTGTGGGTTTCACGCGCTACCGCGAAGCCGATTTTTTTGACCGCACCGCCGCCCTGTGCCAGGAGGCCGGTTTTACCCCCGACGTGCGCAACGAAGCCGGCCAGTTTGTCAACGTGCTGGCCCTGGTCGGCCTGGGCCTGGGTGTGGCCATCGTGCCCGAATCAGCCTCGACCCTGCCATTCGGTGATGTCGTCTTTCGCCGCCTGCAGGCCTCACGCATCAAAAGCCAGCTGGTGATCGTGCGAGCCCAGCGGCTGGTGCAGGATGACTGGTCTGTGCAGGTGACGCGGCTGGCGGTGGACGAGTTGGGGAGTCTTGCTGGGCGCTTGACGGCTGGGCTGGAGTGAACTGGGTTTGCCCTGAATCGCTAAAAAATGAATC
>JAZKIK010000536.1:0-8968 GCA_040384925.1 Pseudomonadota bacterium
TCTCGACCTCAACCTTGGCAAGGTTGCGCTCTACCAACTGAGCTACTCCCGCGTTTCAAGCTTCAAATTATAGCGCGTTTTTGCCCATCCACGCAAGTTTTTGAGAACTATTCAAAATGCCTAGTGCTTGACGCTACCGGCAATCCCTACCGTTGCAGTAACGGCAGCAACGGGCGCAGCAGCGACGACCAACTCTTCATCAGGCAAAGGAATCGGCTGCCGCTCAAGGGCTACGCGCAAGACCTGGTCAATCCACCGGACGGGCACAATCTCCAGCCCGCTTTTGACGTTCTCGGGGATTTCCTGCAGATCCTTTGCGTTCTCTTCAGGAATAAGCACTGTTTTGATGCCTCCACGCAAGGCGGCAAGCAGTTTTTCCTTCAGGCCACCAATTGCCGTCACCTCGCCGCGCAGTGTGATTTCACCAGTCATGGCCACATCGCCACGTACAGGTATGCCAGTCAGTGCCGACACAAATGCTGTGGTCATGGCCGCACCGGCACTTGGGCCATCCTTGGGTGTTGCACCGTCGGGTACGTGAATGTGGATGTCGCGCTTTTCGAACATTTCGTCCTTGATACCAAGCATTTTGGCGCGGCTGCGTACGACTGTGCGAGCGGCCTCGACAGACTCCTTCATCACATCACCAAGAGAGCCGGTACGGGTAATCACACCCTTGCCTGGCATGATGGCAGCTTCAATCGTCAGCAAGTCGCCGCCAACTTCCGTCCAGGCCAGGCCAACCACCTGTCCGATCTGGTTTTTCTGCTCTGCACGCCCGTAATCAAACTTGCGCACACCCAGAAACTCATTGAGGTTGTCAGGCGTGACGATGACTTGTGGGGTCATTTTTTTGAGCTGGATGCCCTTGACGACCTTGCGGCATATCTTGGAGAGTTCGCGCTCCAGTGAACGTACACCGGCTTCACGTGTGTAGTAACGAACAATGTCACGCACTGCCTGCTCCTGCACTTCGAGCTCTTCAGGCTTCACGCCATTGTTCTTGACCTGCTTGGGCAGGAGGTAACGCATGGCAATGCTGGTTTTTTCATCTTCCGTGTAACCGGAAAGCCGAATCACTTCCATCCGGTCCAGCAGGGCTGGCGGTATGTTCATGGAGTTTGACGTTGCAACAAACATCACATCGCTGAGGTCAAAATCCACCTCGACGTAGTGGTCACCAAAGGTGTGGTTTTGCTCAGGGTCGAGCACTTCCAGAAGCGCGCTTGACGGATCACCGCGGAAGTCAGTCCCCAGTTTGTCTATTTCATCCAGCAGAAACAAGGGATTGCGGGTACCGGCCTTGGCAAGGCTCTGCAAAACCTTGCCTGGCAGTGCGCCTATATAGGTACGGCGATGGCCCCGGATCTCTGCCTCGTCACGCATGCCACCCAGTGCCATACGCACATACTTGCGGCCAGTGGCTTTGGCGATGGACTGACCCAGCGAGGTTTTGCCCACACCTGGCGGCCCTACCAGGCAAAGAATGGGGGCCTTGAGTTTGTCAACACGTTGCTGGACAGCAAGATATTCAACAATCCGGTCTTTTACTTTCTCAAGCCCGTAATGGTCTTCATTGAGCACGTTTTCAGCATTGACCAGATCGTGCTTGATCCTGGTTTTTTTGCTCCACGGCAGGCCGGTCAACACATCGATATAGGTACGCACGACAGTCGCTTCTGCCGACATGGGTGACATCAGCTTGAGTTTTTTAAGCTCACTCTCGGCCTTTTTTCTTGCCTCTGTCGGCATCTTGGCCGATTTGATCTTCTTTTCGATTTCTTCTATATCGGCGCCGTCTTCGCCCTCGCCAAGCTCTTTCTGAATCGCCTTGACCTGCTCGTTGAGGTAAAAATCGCGCTGGTTTTTTTCCATTTGCCGTTTGACACGGCCACGGATTTTTTTATCGACATTAAGAATGTCAACTTCGCGCTCCAGCTGTTCATACAGATTTTCAAGCCTGTCCTTGATCTTCGCCAGATCAAGAATGACCTGTTTGGCATCCAGCTTTAATGGCAGATGCGCTGCAATGGTGTCGGCCAGACGGCCTGCATCATCAATGCTGGAAATCGATGTCAGAATTTCAGGAGGGATTTTTTTGTTCAGTTTGACGTAGTGGTCAAACTGCTGCATGACTGCGCGGCGAAGTGCTTCAATTTCGCTGGTTTTGTCAACCGCAATCACCGAGGCCTCAACCGGTGTCACGTTGGCGCTGAAATGCTGTTCGCCATCTTCTATCTTGTTGACTTTGGCACGCTGCTGACCTTCGACCAGCACTTTGACCGTTCCATCGGGCAATTTGAGCAACTGCAATATCGTGGCAATACAACCAACCCCGAACATGTCCTCGACCGAGGGTTCGTCCTTGGCGGCAGTCTTTTGCGCCACTAGCATGATACGGCGTTCAGCCTCCATGGCTGACTCAAGCGCCTTGATACTTTTTGGGCGCCCGACAAACAGCGGAATCACCATGTGCGGAAAGACCACCACATCGCGCAAGGGCAACAGTGGCAGATCAAGAGGGGTCGACGGCAATGAAGCTTGTCCAGACATATCAGCCTTATTTAAACTTTGGCCAAGGCCCGGATGAAAATTCAACAGGGCCAGGGCCGGAAACAGTAACTTCTGACTTGGGGCAGGCAAACGGCTTTTTCAAGCATGCAGGCCGTTTTGAAAACCTGCTGAAATCACGCTTTTTTTGCAGCTTCCCTGTAAACCAGAAGTGGTGGCTTGTTATCTTCAATAGACGACTCATCAACCACTACCTTGTCAACATTGGTAGCGGTGGGCAGATCAAACATGGTGTCAATCAATGACTGCTCAAGAATGGAGCGCAAACCCCGCGCGCCGGTTTTACGCGCCAGTGCCTTGCGCGCAATCGCCTTGAGTGCAGAGGGCCTGATTTCAAGACCAACACCTTCCATGGCCAGCAATTGACTGAACTGTTTGACGACCGCATTTTTCGGCTCGGTCAAAATCTGGACCAAAGCGTCTTCGCTGAGTTCGGCAAGCGTGGCAATCACCGGCATACGCCCTACCAGTTCGGGAATCAAACCAAATTTGATCAGATCTTCTGGTTCAACATCCTTGAAAGACTCTGTCAGGCTGCGCGCCTTTTTGCTTTTGACAGCTGCACCAAAACCGATGCCGGACGCCTCGGTGCGGTTTTCAATGACTTTCTCAAGCCCCGAAAACGCACCGCCGCAAATGAAAAGAATATTGGTGGTATCAACCTGCAAAAAATCCTGATTGGGATGCTTGCGTCCACCCTGCGGCGGAACGGATGCCATGGTTCCCTCGATCAGCTTGAGCAGCGCCTGCTGCACACCCTCACCCGACACATCACGGGTAATGGAAGGGTTGTCGGACTTGCGGGAAATCTTGTCAATTTCGTCAATATAAACAATACCCTGCTGGGCGCGCTCAACTTCGTAGTTGCAGCTTTGCAGCAGTTTCTGGATGATGTTTTCAACGTCCTCGCCAACATAACCGGCTTCGGTCAGGGTCGTTGCATCAGCCATCACAAAAGGAACATTCAGCGTACGTGCCAGTGTTTGCGCAAGCAGTGTTTTGCCTGAACCCGTGGGGCCAATCAAAAGAATATTGCTTTTGGTGAGTTCCACTTCGTCTTTTTTGGCTTTTTCCTTGTGACGCAAACGTTTGTAGTGGTTGTACACCGCAACAGCCAGCGTACGTTTTGCCGGGTCCTGGCCAATGACATAGGAGTCAAGCGTCTGCTTGATCTCGGAAGGGGTTGGCAAATCACCGCGTGTTTCGCGTACATCCTCACCTGCGGGCAACTCATCGCGAATGATTTCATTACAAAGGTCTATGCACTCATCGCAAATAAAAACCGACGGACCGGCAATAAGTTTTTTGACTTCATGCTGACTCTTACCGCAGAAAGAGCAGTACAAAGTTTTTTCGCTGGAGGAGCCTTTTTTCTCGGCCATTGTTGGAAGCGCCTTATAAAGTGGCTGAAAAATCGAGGGAAACCAGTCCGTGACTGTCGCCCCAATGATAACCAAATAAAAACGGCGCCTTCTGTTACAGAAAACGCCGTTTTGTCAATGCCCTTGTGAACAAAAATCTGGCAAGCTGACCAGCCAGGAAGCCGGTCAGACAAACAAGCTCGCTCAGGGACGTTTTGAGATAACCTGATCAACCACGCCGTAGTCTTTTGCCTCGTCGGCAAACATGAAGTAGTCACGCTCGGTGTCGCGTTCGATTTTTTCCACGGTCTGGCCGGTGTTGGCGGCCAGGATGCGGTTGAGTTGATCGCGGGTTTTGAGAATGTCGCGGGCGTGAATTTCGATATCAGTCGCCTGCCCTTGCGCGCCACCTGAAGGCTGGTGAATCATCACACGCGAGTTTGGAAGGGAAAAGCGTTTTCCCTTGGTACCTGCAGCCAGCAAAAATGCGCCCATGCTGGCAGCCATGCCAACACAAAGAGTTGACACGTCAGGCTTGATGAACTTCATGGTGTCGTAGATCGCCATGCCGGCAGTGACCGAACCGCCGGGGGAATTGATGTAAAACGAAATGTCCTTGTCAGGGTTTTCGCTTTCCAGAAAAAGCAACTGCGCGACGACCAGATTGGCCGTCTGGTCGTTGACTGGTCCGACCAGAAAAATCACGCGCTCCTTGAGCAGACGCGAATAAATATCATAAGAACGCTCACCACGGCCCGACTGTTCAATCACCATGGGCACCATGCCCAGGCCTTGGGTTTCCATGGCGCTGGCCTGACTGCCACCGTAAATGCTGCTAATGCTGTTTCGAGCCATCAAATTTTCTCCAGAAATACTGCTGAATGAAGTTGTACTGTATGCCTAAAAGAAATGGGGCTTGTACGCTGGACTTCAAGCCAGGCACAAACCCCAATTCATTGGAAAAATGCGGGAAAGATCAGTTCTGCGCCATCAGCTCGTCAAAGGAAACCGATTTCTCGGTCACCTTGGCCTGGGACAACACAAAGTCGGTCACATTGTTTTCAACCACAACGGCTTCAACTTCGGCCATACGGCGGTTGTCACCCAGATACCAGCGCACCACTTCCTGCGGTTTTTCGTAGCTGGCGGCCAGCTCTTCAATATGTGCTTTCATCTGCTCGGGCTTGGCCTGCAGGTTGTTGGAGCGAACCAGTTCAGCAACCACAAGACCCAGACGCACACGCTTTTCAGCCTGTGGACGGAAGATGTCATCAGGAATAGGCGCTTTTTCGGCATCCTTGATACCGCGCTGTTTCAGGTCAGCACGGGCGCTTTCGATCATGCGGTCCAGCTCGGCCTGAACGCTTGATTTTGGCAAATCAAGCTCTGCGCTGGCAATCAAGGCGTCCATCACGGCATTTTTGTTGCGTGACAGCAGACGGAATTTGACTTCACGCTCAAGGTTTTTCTTGATGTCGGCACGAAGGCCTTCAACCGTTGCATCGGCAATGCCAAGGGACTTGGCCAGGGCCTCGTTGACTTCAGGAAGATGTGCGGCTTCGAGTTTTTTGACGGTCACCAGGAAGTCAGCCTGTTTGCCAGCCACGTCCTTGCCATGGTATTCAGCCGGGAAATTCAGCGGAAAAGTCTTGCTTTCGCCGCTTTTCATGCCACGAACGGCTTCTTCAAACTCATTGAGCATCTGGCCGTCACCCACCAGGAACTGGTAGTCCTCAGCCTTGCCGCCGGCAAAGGTTTCGCCGTCGATCTTGCCTTCGAAGTCGATGGTGGCGCGATCGCCGTCCTGGGCTGGCGCATCAGCTGCGCGCTGCGAAAAAGTGCGGCGCTGCTTGCGCAGGATGTCTATGGTTTTGTCAATCGCTGCTTCACTGACTTCAGCGCTGACTTTTTCGATTTCGGCCGTGCTCAGGTCACCGATCTTGACGTCGGGATAGACCTCAAAAATCGCGTCAAAAGTCATTTCGCCTTCTGCTGCGCCTTCTTTTTCGCTGATGCGCGGCTGGCCTGCAACGCGCAGTTTGGCTTCATTGGCAGCGCTTGAAAAGGCTTCGCCAACCTTGTCATTCATGACTTCGTAATGAACCGAATAACCATAACGCTGGGCCACCACATTCATCGGCACCTTGCCGGGACGGAAACCGTCCATCTTGACGGTACGTGCGAGCTTTTTCAGACGGGCGTCAACTTCCGACTGGATGGTGCCGACTGGCAGCGTCAAAGTGATCTTGCGCTCCAGCTTTTCGAGGGTTTCAACAGTCACGGCCATGATGGTTTCCTAAATGTCTTGTGTAGTCTGGTCAAACAGGACTTGCCCGCCGAAGCGGAACTCTGGCGGGCAAACCTGCGAATATTCAAAAGGTGGTGCGCGGGGGGGGACTCGAACCCCCACACCATTGCTGGCGTCAGGACCTAAACCTGGTGCGTCTACCAATTTCGCCACCCGCGCGCCGTAAACAAAAAGCGGGAATACGGCCTGGTCCGAGATTTTGCATCAAGGACCTGGCCAAACTCCCGCCTGAAATCGGTCAACTTTCTATTTTAGCCTGTAATAAGTGACTTATTCGCGCCGCACGCGGAACCAGGCTGCATACATGGCCGGCAAGGCCAGCAAAGTCAGTACGGTTGCGACGATCAGGCCACCCATGATAGCCACTGCCATGGGGCCCCAGAACACGCTGCGTGACAGGGGAATCATGGCCAGTACGGCTGCGGCAGCCGTCAGCACGATGGGCCGCAGCCGCCGCACGGCCGACTCAACAATCGCATCCCAGGCAGGCACACCCCTGGCCCTGTCCTGCTCGATCTGGTCAATCAGGATGACCGAGTTGCGCTGGATCATGCCCATGAGGGCAATCACACCCAGCAAGGCGACAAAACCAAAGGGGCGACCCAACAAAAGCAGGGCACCAGCCACACCGGCGATACCCAGCGGCCCGGTAATAAAAACAAGCAGCGCACGGCTGAAACTGTGCAGTTGCAGCATCAGCAGGGTAAAGGTCAAAAACAGCATGATGGGAACGCCCGCAACAATCGAGGCTGAGCCCTTGCTGCTTTCTTCCACAGCGCCAGCAACCTCGATGCGGTAAGCGCCAAATCCTTTTTGAGCCCATTGAGCCTCCAGCGCCTTCAGGGGTGGCCGGAGCTCTCCAGTCACCGTGGCACCTTGCAGGCCTTCAACGATATCGCTTTGCACGGTGATGGCGTAGTCGCGGTTTTCGCGCCACATCACACCTGGCTCCCAGGTAAATACAGGCTTGGCAATCTGCGTCAGGGGAATCGATTTACCCGATGCCGTGGGCAGATAGGCATTGGCAATGTCGGTGATGGCATTACGTTCGTCCTGCGGCTGGCGCAGCACGATGTCTATCAGTTTGTCGCCTTCGCGGAACTGGCCCACCGTGGTGCCCGACAGAATGGTGCGTGAAGCCTGGGCAATCGACTGGCTGGTCACACCCAGGGCCCTGGCTTTGGACTGATCCACTTCCAGGCGCAAGACCTTGACCGACTCGTTCCAGTTGTCATTCACGCCGCGTGTATTGGCGCTGGCCCTGAAGACCGCCTTGACTTCATCAGCCCGGTCGCGCAACACCAGCGGATCGGTTCCAACCACCCGAAACTGAACCGGGTAAGGTACTGGCGGCCCGTTCGGCAGCAATTTGACACGGCCGCGCACTTCAGGGAATTCCTGCGCCAGCAGCGCTGGCAATTTGATGCGCAGTGACTCCCTGACCTTGAGGTCTTTGGGCAACACAATCAGTTGCGAGACATTGGTTTGCGGAAAAACCTGATCCAGCGGCAGATAAAAACGTGGCACGCCCGAACCCACCCAGGTGGTGACTGAGGACACGCCCTCTTCCTGCATCAAGCGTGTCTCCACACGTTTGGCTGTCAGCTCATTGGCAGCAAACGAGGTGCCTTCCGGAAACCAGATGTCCAGCATGATCTCGGGACGGCTTGAATCGGGGAAAAACTGCTGCTGCACCTTGCCCATGCCAACAATGCCAAGCGCAAAGGTCAACACCGTCGCACCAATCGTGATCCAGCGGTATTGCACACACCAGTTCACGGCCTTGCGAAAGACATTGTAGAAACCCGAGTCAAACATTTCCTCTTCATGTTCAGCCCCTGCGTCCCCATGCGGCCTCTCCTGAACATGATCGGGTTTTCTCAACAGCAGGGTACCCAGGTAAGGCACAAAATAAACTGACACCAGCCAGCTCAATACCAGTGCAATAACCGTCACGGCAAAAATGGCATAGGTGTATTCACCGGTGACTGACTTGGCCAGGCCAATCGGCAAAAAGCCGGCAGCAGTGATCAGGGTGCCAGTCAACATCGGCATGGCGGTGATTTCATAGGCAAAAGTGGCGGCTCTAACCTTGTCGTAACCTTCTTCCATCTTGCGAACCATCATTTCAACCGCAATGATGGCGTCGTCCACCAGCAGACCCAGCGCAATGATCAGCGAACCTAGCGAAATCTTGTGCAAGCCGATTCCAAAATAAAGCATGGCCAGAAAGGTCAGACTAAGCACCAGCGGAATCGTGATACCCACCACCAGCCCTGGCCGCACGTCAATGTAATAACGTCTCCACCAGGGCAAAGGCCCGTTCGGCCCGTCTGGACGTTTGTGAAAACCCAGGCTGATGAAACTGACCGCCAGCACAATCACCACGGCCTCGATCAAGACCCTGACAAACTCGTTGACGGAGGTGGCGACCGAGGTGGGCTGATCCTGTATCTGTACCAGGGTGATGCCTGCCGGCAGGGTTTTGCCCAGCGTGTTAGTCAGCGTTTTGAGAGACTTGCCCAGGGCAATGATGTCGCCCCCCTTGACCATGGACACGCCCAGCGCAATCACTTCCTTGCCCTGGTGATGCACCTTGACACTCGGTGGATCAACATAAGCACGCTTGATCTCGGCAATGTCGCCGAGCCTGAACTGGTTGCCTGAATTGCCTCGAATCGGCATGGCTGCCAGTTGTTCAACCGCCTGAAACTGCCCGGCCACACGC
>JAZKIK010000537.1:0-1712 GCA_040384925.1 Pseudomonadota bacterium
TATTGTTATTTTTGAGAGCGAAAATTATTTAATTGTTTTAAATCAATGGCTTGCAAATATTTTTGATGTGACGCAAGACTCTGGCACGCCACATGCAAAGTATTGATGGTCAAACGCAGAAGGTGTTGGCTAACAAGCAAGGGTTACCGGGAAACCGGGCCCTGCTGGTGCAGAAAGGTCGGGGTTTATCCCTTGGGTTTTTTGTATGCCGCCGCATCGGATTCGTCTGGCAAGGCATGAGGTCAGGGGCGGTTCGGGTAGAGGGACCGCCCCGCTGGGTTCGATTCCCGGATGCCATCTGGTAGAGCAGCGTGCTTTTCACACGATGTGGCGGGTTCGAACCCCGCAAAACTTCTGGTCTAAACAACCAGCTATTGAAGTAAAGGAAATAGTGCCACGAGTGGGAATGGGGGAGCCAAGTGAAAACCACTGAAAGGTGGTTTGAGCAAGGCAAAACCTGACTCACCGGCAGCAGTCGGCCAGCGCAAAGGTACTGCTTTACCGGCGCACGAAGCTGCCGGGCGTGATTGGTTTACGTCCAAAACTTTGTGCAAAGGTATTTGCACCCCGAGTCCGCCGCTGCTGTCGATGCGGCCTGTTTTTATCAGGCGATTTGAAAAGAAGAATTGAAATAAAAGAAAAGGTGAGAAGAAATGTTCGGTTTTAAACAATACAACATCAAGAAAAACGAGCGCGGCCTGTTGCTGCGTAATGGCGACTTCGAGCGCGTGCTTCAGCCCGGCAAACACCGGGTTTTTTCCGGCATGGATCAGATTCGCATCGAAACCTTTGCTTTGGAGCAAGCCGCTTTTACGCATGGGCTGGCCGCCTATTTCATGGCCAAGGAGCCAGCCCTTGTGGCCGAGGAGTTTGTTTTGGCCGAACTTTCAGACGCACAGGTTGCCTTGCGTTATGAAAACGGTTCGCTGGTCGAGATACTGGCACCGGCCTCGCGCAAGCTGTACTGGAAGGGTTTGCACGAGATTCGTCTTGATGTCATTGACATTGATCAGACTGTGAAGAACAGCGAAAAACTGAGCGCCGACCTGCTTGCCAGACTGGGCCAGACACAACAACGCCAGCGTGCGGTGACGGGGCTGGACGGTGTATTGATGGTTCAGGTGCCAGACTTTCATGCCGGTGTGTTGACACTTGATGGCAAGGTGCAGGACTTGCTGGGAGCAGGCGCTTATGGTTTCTGGCGTTATGGCCGCAAGGTGCAGGTGGACTTGATTGACTTGCGTTCGCAGGTGCTGGAGTTGAGCGGCCAGGAAATCCTGACCCGCGACAAGGTCAGCCTGCGCATCAACCTGTCGGCCACTTGGCGGTTTGAGGATGTGCTGAAGGCCGTAGCTCAGTGGGCCAAACCCGCAGAGCAGGTTTACCGTGAGCTGCAGTTTGGTTTGCGTGCCGCCGTGGGTACACGCACGCTGGACGAGTTGCTGGAGAACAAGGCCACCATTGACAGTTTTGTCGGTGAGCATGTGCGTGCCAGCTTGGCGGGTGCAGGAATGAAACTTGAAAGTGTTGGTGTGAAAGACATCATCCTGCCTGGCGAGATGAAAACCATATTGGCGCAGGTGGTTGAGGCTGAAAAGTCAGCCCAGGCCAATGTGATACGCCGGCGTGAAGAAACGGCAGCCACACGTTCGCTGCTCAACACCGCCAAAGTGATGGAAGACAACCCCATCGCGTTGCGCATGAAGGAGCTT
>JAZKIK010000538.1:0-5830 GCA_040384925.1 Pseudomonadota bacterium
ACAAGGGGCTGGCCCAGATAGGCCCTGAAAGCGCCTTCGAAGTCAAAACTTTGCATTGATAGCTGAAAATACCATTTCAATCATTTTTTATGAGTTCATGAACACGACCCCACATTTTTCCCGCCGGACACTCATCAGCCTGACTGCAATGGGCATGTTTGCTTCTGCCAGCCCGGCATTTGCGCAATTCAGGGTTGAAGTGTCAGGTGTAGGCCTGACACAAATGCCGATTGCGATTACCACCTTTCGCGGGGAAGCGCAGGCACCACAAAAGCTGGGCGCGATCGTCAAGGCTGACCTGGAGCGCAGCGGGGTGTTTCGGGCTGTCGATACAGAGGGTGTGGTGGCTGATGAAAGCACCCGGCCAGACCTGACGCTCTGGCGGCAAAAAGGAGCTGATTCGCTGGTCACTGGCAGCGTCAGCCCGCTTGCCGATGGGCGTTTTGATGTGCGTCTGCGTTTGTGGGACATTGTGCGTGGCCTTGATCTGGGTGGCCAAAGTTACGCGGTCAATGCTGGTGACCTGCGTTTGTCGGCCCACAGGCTCGCTGATTTTGTGTATGAAAAACTGACCGGCGAAAAAGGCATTTTTTCAACCCGCCTGACCTACATCACCAAAGCCAGCCAGCGTTTTACGCTGTGGGTGGCTGATGCGGACGGTGAAAATGCGGTGTCTGTGATGCCAAGTTCTGAACCGATCATTTCGCCCGCATGGTCGCCCAATGGCGCGCAGATAGCCTATGTGTCTTTTGAGGCACGCAAACCCGTTATTTACACGCACGAGCTGGCCAGTGGAAAACGCCGTCTGCTGGCAGATTTCAGGGGATCAAACAGTGCTCCGGCCTGGTCACCCGACGGTCGCCAAATCGTAGCTACGCTAAGCCGTGATGGTGGCTCGCAGTTATACGCCATCAATTCAAATGGCGGCGAACCGCGCCGCCTGACACAATCATCCAGCATTGATACCGAACCGGAATTTTCACCTGATGGACGAAGCCTTTACTTTGTCAGCGACAGGGGCGGCGCACCGCAAATTTACCGCATGGCTGCGAGCGGCGGCAACGCTGAACGGGTGACTTTTGCGGGCAACTACAACATATCACCAGCCGTCAGTCCGGATGGCCGCTGGCTGGCTTATGTTGCCCGTATCGGCGGCGCTTTCAAACTGCAACTGATGGAGCTGGCCACGGGCAGTGTCACCGGGCTGACCGATACCAGCGCCGACGAGAGCCCAAGTTTTGCGCCCAACAGCCGTTTGATTGTTTACGCCACCCAGCAGCAGGGCAGGGAAGCGCTGATGACCACCACACTGGACGGCAAAATCAAGACCAGACTGTCAGGTGCCAATGGCGATATACGTGAACCCGACTGGGGGCCATTCTTGCCATAAACCGCAGGACTTGGCAGCTACTCAAAACAATGCCTTGCTTGTCGCCATTCCTTGTCACACGCAGCAGATTCAGTACATATTTTTATTTTTACCAGGGGTAATTCATGAAGCGTTTCCTTTTTTCCATCCTTTCCACCATCACGCTGGCGTCTGCGCTGGTGGCTTGCGGCTCCAATGTCAAACTTGATGAGGTGCCTGTTGAAAACAAAACCGGAACACCCGTCACCACACCTGCAGGATCAGGTGCTGCGTCAGGTGTTCCGGGACGCAATATCACGCCAGTCCAGATTGGTGCTACCGACCCTTCCCTGGCTGGCCCGGTTGGTATCTCGAAAATCATTTATTTTGACTACGACAGCTTCACCATCAAACCTGAGTTTCAGGGCGCGATTGAAGCGCATGCCAGGTTTCTGGCGGCCAACAAAAACCGCAAACTTTCGGTTGAAGGCCATACCGACGAGCGTGGTGGTCGTGAATACAACCTGGCACTTGGGCAAAAACGTGCAGAAGCCGTCCGTCGTGGCCTTGGTTTGCTGGGTATTACCGATGCCCAGGTCGAAGCTGTGAGTTTTGGCAAGGAAAAACCTGCCGCCAGCGGCATGGATGAGGCATCATTTGCCAAAAACCGCCGTGCTGAGCTCTACTATCGTTAAGCCCTGCATCGGGTGCAATCAATATCTGGAGGCAAAACAGCTTTTATGACAATGAATCGATTCTTAGGCCCGCTTTTGGGCAGTGTTGTGGCCTGTTTGTTCGCCTTCAGTGCGCACGGCGGCATTCTTGAGGACGACGAGGCACGCCGTGCCATTCTGGATTTGCGCCAGAAGTCCGATGCCTTGCAGCAGCGTTTTTCTGAAGACATCAGAAAAGCCAATGAAGACAACACCCAGTTGCGCAGAAGTGTGCTGGATCTGGCCAACCAGATCGAAACCGTGCGCGCCGACATGGCCCGCCTGCGTGGCCAGAACGAACAGCTGGCGCGTGACGTGGCCGAGATGCAGCGCAAGCAAAAAGACCTGACCCAAGGTGTTGACGACAGGCTCAGAAAGTTCGAGCCCGCAAAAGTCACTGTGGATGGCAAGGAGTTTGTTGCTTCACCTGCTGAAGTCCGCGAGTTTGAGGCCGCGCTGGCAACCCTGCGCAAGGGTGACTTTACAAACGCACAAAATGCATTTGTAGAGTTTGACCGGCGCTACCCCGACAGCGGTTACAAGGCCCCCGCGCTGTTCTGGCTGGGCAATGCCCAGTACGCCTTGCGCAGCTACAAGGAAGCTGTCATCAACTTCAAGGCCTTGCTGGTTTACGCACCCGACCATGTGCGCGCCCCTGAAGCCGCCCTGTCCATTGCCAATTGCCAGATCGAGCTGAAAGACACCAAGGCAGCACGCAAGACGCTTGAAGACCTGATCAAGGTCTATCCCCAGGCCGAGGCAGCAGCCGTAGCCAAAGACCGCCTGAGCAAACTCAAATAATCTGCTCAGAGCTATCTTGCTTCTGACAAAGACAGTCCGGGGTGCGCCCCGGATTGCGTTGGTTGTGCCGCCTAAAATCAGGCCATGGACTCCAATGCAATCAACACCCTCACCAACCAGGTTTTGCTTGCTGCCTTTGTCATTTCAATGATGTTTGGCGCGATTGCGCAACGCACGCATTTTTGCACCATGGGTGCCATCAGTGATGTGGTGACCATGGGCGACTGGAGCCGCATGCGCCAGTGGGCCCTGGCGATGGGTGTGGCCATCATTGGTTTTCACAGCCTGGCTACAGCCGGTTTAATAGACCCGGCAACAACACTCTATGCATCAAACCGGTTTATCTGGCTTTCAGCGCTTGTGGGAGGCCTGACGTTTGGTTTTGGCATGGTGCTGGCATCTGGTTGCGGCAGCAAAACCCTGATTCGTATGGGGGGCGGCAACCTCAAGTCGCTGGTGGTGTTTGTTGTGATGGGGCTCGCCGCCTTTGCAAGCCTCAAAGGCATGACTGCGGTGTTGCGGCTTGCCACGGTAGACCGCGTGGCGATTGATTTTTCAGGCAACGCCGCCTTGCCTGGCTTGCTTGCTCCGCTTGTAGGCTGGTCTTCTGCAACTACCGGCCTCGTTCTGGCATTGTTTATTGGCCTGGGCCTGATCTGCTGGGCATTCGCCAGGCGCGATTTTTTGAAGTTTGACAATCTGCTCGCAGGTTTTGGGCTGGGCGCATTGATCGTCATCACATGGTGGCTCAGTGCTCATCTGGCTTTTGTGGCCGAACACCCCGATACCTTGCAGCAAGCCTTTCTGGCCACCAACTCCGGCAAGGCTGAAGCCCTGAGTTTTGTAGCCCCTGTGGCCTACACCCTTGATTGGCTGCTGTTTTTCAGTGACAAAAGCAAGGTTCTGACCCTGGGCATCGTCTCGGTATTCGGTGTTGTTACTGGTTCAGCAATATATGCGATATTCACCCGCAACTTTCGGTGGGAAGGTTTCGGCGGCACAGAGGACACGGCCAATCACCTGACAGGCGCTGTGCTGATGGGGATTGGCGGCGTTTGTGCCATGGGGTGCACCGTTGGCCAGGGGCTGTCGGGTATTTCAACCCTTAGCTTGACCAGCTTTGTTGCCGTGACCTCCATTGTTTCGGGCGCAGTGTTGGCCCTTAAATATCAAATCTGGCGGATGGAGCGAAGTACTCAGTGACAAATGATGATGTTTTTCCCGCAGACCTGGAACGCCGTTTTGGCGGGCTGGCACGGCTTTACGGCCAGCAGGGCGCAAAAAAGATTCGCGCCGCGCATATTGTTGTGATCGGCCTGGGTGGCGTCGGTTCGTGGGCTGCCGAGGCACTGGCCCGCAGTGGTGTGGCCCGGCTGACCCTGATTGATCTTGACCACATTGCCGAGTCCAACATCAACCGCCAGATTCACGCACTTGACGACACGCTTGGCCAGGCCAAGGTACAGGCCATGCGCGAGCGCATTCTGCATATCAATCCGCAATGTGATGTGCGTTGTATTGAAGAGTTTGTTGACAGCAGCAACTGGCCAGACATCGCCGGCTTTGATCTGTCAGCTGAACCATCGTTGTCTGTGCTGGATGCCTGTGACCAGGTCAAAGCCAAAACCGCCATGGCCGCCTGGGCGCTAAAACACAATGCCAGCCACAAAGGGCCGGAAAAAATCAATTTCATCAGCGTTGGTGCTGCAGGCGGCAAACGCCATGCCCACAAGGTCGAGATTGACGACCTGTCATTGACCACCCATGACCCCTTGCTGGCTCAGTTGCGTTACCGCCTGCGCAAGGAGCAGGGCGCTGCGCGGCAGGGCAAGATGGGTATCAACTGTGTGTTCAGCCGTGAATCGGTCATGCAGCCACTTAAGACCATTACCATGGAAAGTGAAGTCTCTGTCGATGGATCAGATCAGGGCCTTGATGATGCACAAACCGATGGCAGCCTGAACTGCCACGGCTACGGCTCGGTGGTCAGCGTGACCGCGACATTCGGCATTTGTGCGGCCGGCTGGCTGCTCGGAAAAATTGCCGAATAGCTTTTTTGAAATAGCCAAAAAATCACGCTATAATTTGAGGCTGCGCTGCACTTGATGCAACGCAACCAAGGGATACCGCAAGATGTTCCTCGGGACCTTAGCTCAGTTGGTAGAGCAGCGGACTTTTAATCCGTTTGTCGTGGGTTCGACCCCCGCAGGTCCCACCAAAATTTGAGCGTCTGATTTATCATGGGTCAGATGCTTTTTTCTTGGGGTTTTTAGCTCAGCTGGTAGAGCAGCGGACTCTTAATCCGTAGGTCGCGAGTTCGAATCTCGCAGAACCCACCAAAAAGCCCTTTGGGGCATTAAAAAGGCCGCTACACAAAATGTAGCGGCCTTTTTTCTTGCCTGGTATTTTATTGGGCGCTGACTAATATCCAGCAGTCAACTTACGTCACGACTCACCAGTTACTGCCTCTTTTTTAATCGAGGGTAGTCTTTGGCTCTCAAACCATTACGTTGTGAAAACGGGGGGACAAAAAGCAGTGGAGCAGGGTATCGACAACCCCTCGAAATTCGCCCAAGAGGTGACTGCGCAAACGCAGGCCCCTATAACAACGACGTGGCCCGCGTGCGGGAGGCCAGCGGCCAGGCGCAGAACATGATTGGGTAAAACAAGCTGCGTGAGGCGGAAATCGCGGATTTGTGGGCGCAGGGTATGTTTGCCGGTGAACAGGCCAAGGTCGAGAAAGCCCGTGATGAACTGCGGACCTGGAACGAAAACAATCCCTAGTCACCCATGCGCATCCAGATACTGCAGATCATCAAGCGGGTTCGGGCCATGTGGATGTCAAAGGATGAGCGGATTGCGGCTACCGCACCGAAGGAGATTCGGGCTGGGGTCAGGCGGGAACTGCAGGTGGCAAACTGAATCGACCACGATCGTGGGTGGATGTTGCATTTTCTTGTCACGACCA
>JAZKIK010000539.1:0-1789 GCA_040384925.1 Pseudomonadota bacterium
CGGTCTGCAGAAACTCGCGTGCATTCATGGTCAGGTAGCCAATGCCGGCCTGGGCTGAAATGGTTTCGGCAACGATCAGGATCACCCACATCAAACCCAGCGAAAAGCGCAGGCCAACCAGAATCGATGACAGCGCACCCGGCAAAATGATCTGCCGGTACAGCTCCCAGCGGCTCAGGCCGTAGGTGCGGCCCATTTCAATCAGGCCAGGGTCCACATTGCGAATGCCGTGAAAGGTGTTGAGGTAAATCGGGAAAAACACCGACACCGAGATCAAGAACAGCTTGGCGGTTTCGTCAATGCCAAACCACAGGATCACCAGCGGAATCAGCGCCAGCGCAGGGATGTTGCGCACCATCTGTATGCTGGAGTCGAGCAATATTTCAAAAAACTTCACCGAACCAGTCAACAAGCCCAAGGCCAGCCCCAGGCTGCCGCCTATCGCCAGACCCGCCAGCGCACGGGCCGCGCTGACCTTGACATGTGTCCACAATTCGCCTGAAACCGACAGCTTCCAGGCCGCCTTGACCACCTCGGATGGCGCGGGCAAGACCCGGGTGGACAACCAGCCTTGCGACGACGCCAGTTGCCAGACCGAAATCAGCAATATCGGCACCAGCCAGGGCAGCAGGCGTTTTGACACAGCGGTAAAAAAATCCGTCAGTGCCAGGCTGCGGCCTGCTGTGATGAATCCAAAACCTGGTGCATCAATGATGTCTGGCAGGGGTGTCAGCTGCAGTTCTCGCAGTTGTTCTGTGGGTACGCTCATGATTTTGTGGGCTCCGAGGTGTCGAGTTCCAGAAACTCCAGCCAGTTGTCGGCCGGATCCTTGACATAAAAGCGCCGGTAACCCGGCAGGGGACGGCTTTCGTCCAGCGTCAGTGAATGCCGCTGCAGACGGTGGCGCAGCTGCGGCAAATCGTCCACTTCAAGCGCCAGATGGGCTGCTGGCGGTGATGTGGCATCGTTTTGAATGGGCACCAGATCCACACGCTGGCCGCCAACCATAAAACGCAATGTCGGGCCAGCCGGGTACAGCAATTGGGTCAGCCCAAGCAGGCTGCCGTAAAAATGCAGTACCTGCGCTCCAAGGCGGGCCGGAAAGGCCAGCTGTACATGGTTGATGGCGCGAATGTTCATGTGTGTGTTTTTAGCTTTGAGAAGCACGCGGCAGGTATTCATTGGCCACCACTTCACCAAACGGGCCGTTCAGCGCCTGGCCACCGAGCTTTTCGCGCAACTTGAGGGGCAGCAGCGGAAACACCAGTTCGGCAAAACGATAGGCCTCTTCAAGGTGCGGGTAACCCGACAGCACAAAGGTGTCCAGGCCAATGGCCGCGTATTCCTGGATGCGCGCTGCCACGGTTTGCGGGTCACCCACCAGCGCCGTGCCTGCGCCTCCACGCACCAGGCCCACACCGGCCCAGAGGTTGGGGCTGATTTCCAGGTCAGCACGTGTACGCTTTTTGCCCCCTGCGTGCAGGGCCGCCATGCGGCGCTGGCCTTCCGAATCCATGCGTGAAAAAGCGGCCTGGGCACGAATGACGGTGTCGTCGTCAAGGCGGCTGATCAGGCTTTCTGCGGCTTTCCAGGCTTCGTCATCGGTTTCACGCACAATGACGTGCAAACGAATGCCAAATTTGACGCTACGGCCCAGTTTGGCCGCCTTGTCGCGTACATCTGCCACTTTTTTGGCGACTTCGGCTGGTGGTTCACCCCAGGTCAGATAGGTATCCACCTGCTCTGCCGCCAGCTCATGGGCTGCTGCCGACGAGCCGCCGAAATAAAC
>JAZKIK010000540.1:0-7645 GCA_040384925.1 Pseudomonadota bacterium
GCAACTGGCCTGTGGGTTTGGATAGTTTGCTATGCATTTAGATGCGATTGCCCTGTGACTGCCAGGCACGTGCAACAGTCTTGTTTTATATAAAAACAGAACTACTAACCTATCCACCGTTCCGGCTGATCATTCGACAAGCTCAGGACAGGGTACGCAAAGCGTATCGAAGCTTCTTTGCATTCTCCTGAGGTATCGAAG
This sequence comes from Pseudomonadota bacterium, assembly GCA_040384925.1. Taxonomy (GTDB): domain Bacteria; phylum Pseudomonadota; class Gammaproteobacteria; order Burkholderiales; family Burkholderiaceae_C; genus Polaromonas. Next base: position 202 of record JAZKIK010000540.1, read on the forward strand.
GGGATTGGCGTGGTTTTAGGCAACGGGAAGCCCTTCGATACCTCAGGGCGAACGGAGCGGGGTGCTGGGTTAGTAGTTGCAAAAACAGGCTGACAACACTGGTTTTACAGCGTCGCCATGATCGCCTGGCGCAGTTCTGGCGTGATCTCCGGCATCACTCCAAACCAGGCGTTAAACGCTGGTCTGGCCTGGTTAAGCAGCATGCCCAGGCCGTTGACTGTGGGGTTGCCGCGCTGGCGGGCTGCTGCCAGCAGCGGGGTTTCAATCGGTACGTAAATCACGTCAGACACCAGGGCATGTGGGGGCAGGACGTCCAGGTCAAGCTCCAGCGCCGGGTTGCCGTGCATGCCCTGGCTGGTGGTGTTGACCAGCATGGCCACGTCGGCCAGCGCGGCGTGGCGGTCTTGCCAGGGCAGGGCTTTGACCGGTGCGCCGAATTCATCTGCCAGCGCCTGGGCTTTTTCAAAAGTGCGGTTCAGCAGGCGAATTTCTTTTGCACCACGGTCTGCCAGGCTCAGTACCACAGCGCGTGCTGCGCCGCCTGCACCCAGCACGGTGATGGGGCCGGCGTCGGCACGCCAGTCGGGTTTGGCGTCGAGCAGGCTCTGGATATAACCAAAACCGTCGTTGTTAAACCCTTTGGTCGAACCGTCAGCTTGCACCACGATGGTGTTCAGCGCACCCATGCGCCTGGCATTGACATCCACTTCATCCACCAGTTGCAGTGCATCAACCTTGTGTGGAATGGTGATGTTGCAGCCCCTGAAACCCAGCGCTGCCAGGCCCGGAATCGCCACAGCCAGTTTGCCGGGTGCCACCGGCAGTTGCACATAAGCGCCCAGCAGGCCGTATTTTTGCAGCCAGTAGTTATGTATCAGCGGGGAACGTGAATGCCCCACGGGCCAGCCCATGATGCCGGCAAGGCCAAAGCTCTGTGAACTCATTGCTGCAGATTCCTTTTGTTTTTGGTGTTTATTTACGGCCAATGGGCGGCAGGATGCTGCTGATGACCTGTTTGCCATTTTCGACTTTGGTCATGTAACTTTCGCGGTCCAGGTCACCATTGGCATCAAAACTCACGTCCAGCAGAATGCCGGGGTGGTCTTTTGTCGTCAGTGAAATGCCTTTCATGGCTGCAGCAAAGGCTTTTGAGTCAAATTTGCCAAGTTTTTCAGTCACAGCCTTGACGACATACATGCCGCTGTAGCCTTTGAGGCCATTGTGGTCGGACTTGACCTTGTATTCAGCCTGAAAAGCTTCGCTGAACTTCTTTATCAGCGGCTGTGGTGCGTCAGCCGTCAGGCCCACATGCGCGACTGCACCGTTGGCGGCTTCGCCTGCGAGTTCAATCACTTTCTGGCTGGTCAGCACGGTTTCGCCAATGATGGGTTTGCTGTAAGCCTGTTTGCGAAACTCGCGCAATGCGCGGGCAGACTCTTCTTCATTGCTATAAACAAACACTGCGTCGCTGCCTGACTGCTTGGCCTTGAGGACTGCCGCGCTGAAGTCGATCTGGCCGGGTTCGGTTGAAATGCTGTTGGGCACCTTGATGCCGCGGGTTTCAAGTTCTTTTTTGATCAAGTCCAGACCACCCTTGCCAAAGTCGTTGTTGACGTAAATCACATCCACCGTTTTGGCTTTGACGGTGTCCAGCACATAGCTGGCAATCTTGGGCATGGCTGTTGATTGTGTAAAAGAGGTGCGGAACACGTAGGGGTTGCCCTGCTGCGTGATGGCAGCGGCTTCACCGCCGGTGAAGTTTGGAATCTCGGCGCGCCGGGTTTCGGCCATGCTGACCATGATGGAGCCTGAAAATACAGGCCCCATCACCACATAAGCCCCCTGGTCAACCGCTTTTTGCGCGAGTGCCTTGGCGACACCGGGGTTGGACTGGGTATCCAGCGACTGGTAGTTGAGCTTGCGGCCCAGAATGCCACCTGCGGCATTGATCTCCTTGACGGCAAGCTTGACGCCGTTGTCAAAGTTGCTGCCCGAGGTGGCACCGGTGCCGCTCAGCTCGACCAGGCCAAAAACCGCTAGGGTCTGTTGCGCTGACACCATGCTGGCAGCCGTGATGGCCAGTCCGCCCACGATGGACTTGAAGCTCCGGGGGAAATTTGAGGTTTGCATGTTGTCTCTGTCTCTTGTTGTATGAATTGAAAATACCCACGCGACTTCTTTTTTCGACTTTTATTGGCCTTTTCCGGTCTAGTCGGCCTTGACCCTCCCTGACTGGATCACCGGTTTCCAGCGGGCGATTTCACGCTCTATGAGCTGGCGGAAAACCTCGGGTGTCGTTGGTGTGGCGATGGCGCCTTCATGGGTCAGGCGGCTTTTGAGTTCTGCCGAACCGAGTGACTGGTTGATTTGTGCATTGAGTTTCATCACGATGCCGCGTGGTGTTCCCGCAGGCGCGACCACGCCATACCACTGGTCGGCTTCAAAGTCCTTGTAACCCAGCTCAGCCACGGTGGGCAGATTGGGCAGCGCCTCAAGGCGCTTGGGTGAAGACACCGCCAGCGCACGCAATTGGCCATTTCTGATCTGGCCCAGCACTGCAGGCGCGCCGGTAAATATCAGCTGTGTCTGACCACCCAGCAGGTCAGTCACCGCAGGAGCGGTGCCGCGGTAGGGAATGTGCAGTATTGAAGTGCCTGTCTGCAGCTTGAAGTACTCCATGGCAAGATTCGCCGCACTGCCATTGCCGCCTGAGCCGTAGTTAAGCTGGCCGGGGTGGGCCTTGGCATAGGTGACCAGTTCCTTGACCGTGGTGGCTGGCACGGATGGATGCACCACCAGCACATTTGGCACACGCGCCACCCAGGCCACAGGCGCAAAACTCTTGATCGGGTCATAAGGCAATGAGGGGTAAAGCGAAGGGTTGACGGCCAGCGTACCGATATGGCCCATAAACAGCGTATAGCCGTCCGCAGCTGACCGGGCCGCCTTGTCAGCGCCCAGACTGCCACCCGCACCAGGAACATTGTCAATCACCACTGGCTGACCCCAGGCCTTGGTCAACTCAGCGCCTATAACGCGCGCCAGGATGTCTGCACTGCCGCCAGGTGTGAAAGGAACGATAAACCGGATCGGTTTGTTGGGGTAGGTGCTTTCAGCTGCGCTGGTCTGGGCCTGTGCAAAAGGTGCTGCACAGCACAAGGCCAAAAGGCAAATTCTGGTCAGACGCAGGCCTATCAGGGTTTTGGACATGAAAGAATCGTTGGTTTGGATAAATATGGAATTGGCTTGCGCAGGCCAACGCAGCCTGATGGCGCGCACAGGCTATTGTGGAAAGTCGGGTTTGAGAAGGACAGCCCTTGTAGCCACTAGCAGCTATAGCAATTCAAGATAACCCGGATGGGGTTATGCACTGGTCGGGCGATTTTGGCAGCTGGAGGGTGGACGGTGGACGGCAGCTGGTATGCAGTCCAGGGGCAGTCAGGCCTTATAAAAAAAACGCCGCACTGAGGCGGCATGAAACTTTCAAAGCATTGTCAAAGAGGCGCTGCAGCGCCTCTTTGTGACGGACCGCTTTATTGGCAGCTGAAGCTCGCTGCCTCTTCAATGCTGCCTGTACCTTTGTAGCGGGCCACCTTTGGAAATGCACACAATGGCCGGGTGCGATTTGGAGACCAACTGGCCGGCACATCGGGGTTGACACCGACCGGGTTGCCAGCGCCCCTGGCACTGGCCAGAACGTTGTCGGGGGCCTCGCCTTTTTCAACCCAGTTGACCAGAGGGGTCAGCATGTCGAACTGTTCGGTAGCCGGGCCGACTGCGCAATGAGACATTCCGGGTACCCGGTAGTAGCGGGCGAAGTTCGATGCATCACCGCCGTTCGCCGAACGCAGCCCTTCGTACCAGCTTGTCGTGTCGTCAACCGAGAAGATGGCATCGCTGACGCCGTGGTAAACCATGACCTTGGCCCCACGATTTTTCAGTGCGTCAAGTTTGGTCGGCTGCACCGGCTGCATGAAAGACAGGCCAGATTCGGTGTAGGTAGCATTTGTCGCAGCAACAGCGGTGAGTTTTGTATCGACCGGTGTCGTCAGTGCATAGGCCGCACCATTAAAAGTGGCCGGGTTGGCCGGTGGCGCACCCCAGATCAAAGCCGTTGCACCAGAGTCGATGTTCAGAGGTACAAAAAAGCGCCAGAACGACGAATCAGCCGCGTTGTGTCCGCTGTCATACGGAAAGCTGGCGTAGAACTTTTCACCCAGGCTGTTGACCGCGCCGGAGAACATGGGAGCGAATGCGGTTTTTTGCGCTGCAGACAGGCAGGCCCCGTCGCGTGCGCCAGTGCAGGTGGGCACGTCGCGCTGCAGGCTGAAGGCACCCCGACAGGCTTCTACATCCTGAATCATGCCGTCAGTGGCACCATCAAGCGCATCACACTTTGCCAATACTGACTTGGACAGCAGTGCACGCTCGTCACCAGTAAAGGCTGTGCTGAGGTCGCTCGGGTTGGTGGCCACGGTTGCCAGTTGTTTGGCGCGCTCCATGTTGGCGATGGCCGCCAGTGGCAAGCGGTAGCCGGGTGCGCCAGCAAGATAACCGTCGTACTGATCGGACATGCGGGTCATCGCTACAAAGGTGTGACGCCCGCCGTTGGAGCAGCCCCCCATGTAGGAGCGATCAGGGGCCTTGCCGTAGGCTGTGGCGATGAGGGCTTTTGCCATGGGCGTGAGCTTGGCCACGGCCTGGTAGCCGTAGTCCAGACGTGCCTGGAAGTCAATGCCGAAGTCCAGGTTGCCCTGGCCTGTGTGGCCGGCATCCGAGCTGATGACGGCAAAACCCTGCTGCAGTGCCACCGTGGGCTGCGGGCCGCCACCACCGAGAGCGGTCTGGATCAAACCGTCAGAACCACCGTTGGCCTGGTAGAAAAAACGGCCGTTCCAGGCGTTTGGCAAGCGCATCTCGAAACCGATGGCGTAACTTTTGCCGTCCTGCGGGCTGACGCGTTTGTACATCTCGCCCTTGACCAGGCAATGCGCTCCAATGCCGGTACCGCCCCAGGTCAGTGTTCCGGCAGCAATTGCCTGAGCCGACGAGATAACGGTGTTGCCATGCACAAATCGGGTGGACAGATCGGTACATGAGGTCAGGCTGGCACCTGTGGCTGCTGTCAATCTGGGCAGTGTGACTGTCGTGGTTGTGGTTGTAGTCGGCGTCGTGACTGTCTGAGTGGGCGTTGTGACTACCGCTGTTGGTGGAGGCGTCGTGTTTGATGCCGATTGAATGGGCGCGGCAGTATCGCCACCGCCGCAGCCGGTCAGTACGACCGCAAGTGTGGCAACGGCCCATCGGGCCGAAAGAAGTGGAGGTCGTTTTTGCATTTCATGGTCTCCTGGGTACTGAATTTTTTGAGTGGGTCGTTTCTTGAACACAAAAAAATTGCGGTCAATGTAGTTAATCTAATTAATCATAAAAATGAGATCAACAGGGTATGTACTTAGCAGGATCAAGTAAAAATGAAATATCTGGTGAAGCAAGTTTGTGATGCATCAGGCTTGGTGCTGATCATGACGAGGCACGGCCGCAGTCCAAAAAATCTAAAAAATCGGCGCAAAACGGGCCTCAAACCTGTCGTTGGCTTGCGAGCCGCGTTTTGATCTTTTTGGGTCTGGGTGTTGTTTCAATGAAACCATGCTGGAAAGTACCTACTGCATTTTTTGGGGCTTGTCGTAAATAATCAAGTAGTTATAAAACTGAACTAAATTTACGATTTAAAACGACTGCTTTTTCTCTTACATCCATAAGTAAATCTGTACCTGACATGCCAAGTTCCCAAACCCAAAGTACTTCAAGAGGTTTTGTTTCACGCTTTGACGACGTCTGGCTGCTCGACGGTGTTCGTACCCCCATGGTGGACTACTGCGGTGCGCTCGGCCATGTGTCGCCGACCGACCTGGGCATCAAGGCGGCACGGGCCGCCCTGCAGCGTGCCGGTGTTGATGCCGGGCACATCGAATCAGTGATCGCCGGCAATATGGCACCCGGTGACTTCTACCAGTTTGTACTGCCGCGCCACATCGGCCTGTATGCCGGTGTGCCTGTGGATGTACCGGCCATCATGGTTCAGCGTATTTGCGGTACCGGTTTTGAGTTGTTTCGCCAGGCTGGTGAACAGATTCAGAGCGGCGCGGCGCAAACCGCGCTGGTCGTCGGCACCGAAAGCATGACACGCAACCCGATTGCCTCGTTTGAGCACCGTACCGGTTTCAAGCTGGGTGCGCCAGTCGGATTCAAGGACTTCATGTGGGAGGCGCTGGTGGATCCGGCCCCCGGCATCAACATGATCCAGACCGCTGAAAACCTGGCTAAAAAGTACGGCATCAGCCGCCAGGAGGTCGATGAATTTGCCTCCAGCTCGTTTGCCAAGGCCGTGGCGGCGCAACAGTCGGGTTTTCATGCAGGGGAAATCGTCCCTGTGGTGACAGAATCATTTGAACTTGAAGGCTACGCGTCCCGCGGCATCAAACTGCAAGGCAAACAAACTGAAGTGGCACACGATACCCACGCCCGACTGTCACCGGTTGAAGTGCTGGCCAAACTGCGGGTTGTGCATGAAGGCGGTGTGCAGACTGGCGGCAATAGCGCGGCACTGGTTGATGCAGCGGCTGCAGCCATCGTCAGTTCGGGTGAGTATGTCAGGGCGCAGGGCAAAAAACCTCTGGCCCGCATCGTTGCCGCCGCTGTCGTTGGCGTGCCGCCAGAAATCATGGGTATTGGCCCGGCCCCGGCGATTCGCCTGCTGCTGCAGCGTTGTGGCCTGCGCCTGGAAGACATTGGCCGTTTTGAAATCAACGAAGCACAAGGTGCACAAACCCTTGCGGTGGGACGTGAACTGGGTCTGGACATGGCAAAACTCAATGTCAATGGCGGTGCAATTGCATTGGGCCACCCGCTGGCCGTGACCGGTGTGCGCCTGACGGTGACGCTCGCGCGTGAGATGCAGCGTGCTGGTGTGCGTTACGGCATCTCCTCGGCCTGTGTGGGCGGTGGGCAGGGCATTGCGCTGCTGATTGAGAACCCCGAGGCGGCATGAGCCACCCGGCAGCAAAAATCGTTTTTATACAAAAGGACTATTTCTCAATAACGGCGGATAAAAATAGCTATAAAAATGATAGTAAAAGATTTGAAAAAAATTTGAGTAGATGGCACTTCAGGTTTTTTCAACAACAAAAGGAGACAACACCATGACGACACGCCGAAGTTTTACGCAATACATTACCGGTGCCGGCGCGCTGGCCGGCCTGGGCCTGCCCATTTCGGCGTCGGCCCAGGCTTCCCTGGAATCCGCGCGGATACTGGTGGGTTTTCCGGCCGGCGGTACAACGGACGCCATGGCGCGCCGCATCGCCGACAAGTTGCGAGGTGGTTATGCCATTCAGGCCGTGGTTGAAAACAAACCCGGCGCGGGCGGGCAGATTGCCATCACGAC
>JAZKIK010000541.1:0-2689 GCA_040384925.1 Pseudomonadota bacterium
TTCATCATGATCACTCTGGCGTTTGCGCAGATGCTGTATTTTGTGTTTGTGTCGCTGCGCAAATACGGCGGTGACGATGGCTACAACATTGCAGCCCGGCCCGAATTGGGGCTGGGCCTTGATTCAGCGCATGAGCCGACCTTGTACTGGGTGGTGCTGGCGCTGCTTGTGCTGGTGTTGTGGTTTTTCAACCGCGCCATGCAGTCACGTTTTGGCCATGCCCTGGCCGGTATCCGCGACAACGAAACCCGCATGCGTGCCCTGGGTTACCCGGTTTACCGCCTGCAACTGGCCGCTTTTGTCATGGCGGGCAGTGCCGCCGGGCTGGCCGGTGCGCTGCTGGCGGCCAACAACAGTTTTATCAGCCCGGCATCCATGCACTGGACGCAGTCAGCCACCCTGGTTGTGATGGTGGTGATTGGCGGACTGGGCAGGCGCTGGGGTGGTGTGGTTGGCGCAGCAATCTGGCTGGCGCTGGAAGAAGTGCTCAAGCTGCAGACCGACTACTGGCATTTGCCGCTGGGCGCGCTGCTGATTGTGATTGCGCTTTACGCACCCAAAGGCGTGTCGGCCCTGCTTGACGCGAAGAAAGCCAAAACCAAAAGGAGCGCAGCATGAGCCTGTTTCAGGTACAGGGCCTGGTCAAACGTTTTGGCGGCCTGCTGGCAACAGACCATGTGGACTTGTCCGTCGAGCAGGGCGAAATCCACGCCCTGATTGGCCCGAACGGTGCCGGCAAGACCACACTGGTCAACCAGATTTCAGGCCTGCTCAAACCCGACGCTGGCCGCATTGTGCTTGGCGGGCTGGACCTGACGCCGCTGCCCGCGCACAAACGTGTGGCCGCCGGTTTGTCGCGCTGCTTTCAGGTCACGCGCATTTTTCCGCAGTCCAGCGTACTCGACAACCTGCTGCTGGCCGTGCAGGCCCATGCCGGGTCCAGCCTGCGCTTTTTCAAACCCCGAGCCGCCGAGCCCGTGCTGTACCAAAAAGCCCTGGCCCTGGCCGAACGTGTAGGCATGTCTGCCGAACTTGCATCCATTGCAGGCACCTTGCCCCATGGTGCACAACGCAAGCTGGACGTGGCGTTGGCCCTGGCTGCCGCACCCCGCCTGCTGCTGCTGGACGAACCCATGGCCGGCATGGGGCCGGTCGAGTCGGCGCAGATGGTCGAGTTGATTGAATCCCTGCGCGCCGACATGGCGATTTTGCTGATTGAACATGACATGGACGCCGTTTTTCGTCTGGCCGACCGCATTTCGGTGCTGGTGTATGGCAAGGTTTTGACATCCGGCACCGCCGCGCAGATTCGCAATGACCCGCAGGTGCAGGCGGTTTACCTGGGCAGCGAAGTTGGCAGTGAGGAGGCCGCAGCATGAAACCCGAACCCCTGCTCAATTGCCGCGCCATCGCCGCCGGTTATGGTGCCAGCCAGGTGCTGTTTGGCATAGACATCAGCATACAGGCCGGTGAAGTGGTGTCCCTGCTGGGCCGCAATGGCATGGGCAAAAGCACCACCGTCAAAACCATTGTTGGCTCCATCGCCGCCCTGTCTGGCGAGGTATTTTTTGCCGGCAAAACCGTCAGCGGCATGAAGCCCGACGCCATTGCCCGCCTTGGCATGGCCCTGGTGCCTGAAGGCAGGCGCTGTTTTCCCAACCTCACGGTGCGTGAACATTTGCTGTGTTTCGCCGACAACCGCAACGGCCTCAAAGACGGCTGGACGCTTGATCGCATCTACGGCGTTTTCCCCCGCCTGAAGGAACGCGCCCAGAACATGGGCAACCAGTTGTCGGGCGGCGAACAGCAAATGCTGGCCATAGGCCGGGCCCTGTCCACCAACCCCCGCCTCTTGATTCTGGACGAAGCCACCGAAGGCCTGGCCCCGGTGATACGCGAAGAAATCTGGCGCTGCCTGGCCACCCTGAAAGCCGAAGGCCAGACCATTCTGGTGATAGACAAATACGTCCACAAACTGGTCGGCCTGGCTGACAGGCATGTGATTCTGGAGCGGGGCAGGGTGGTGTGGAGTGGGGATTCGGCTGCGCTCAATGCTGACAGAAGGCTTTGGACTGAGTATCTGGGGGTTTGATCCTGACCATTTGACTGGCATCCCAAATGCTGCAAAACTGGTCAGTCAACGGGTTTGACCTGGAAATGAAATTGAAGGGCTGCAGATGGTGACCAAACACGGAACCGAGGCTGCTGTAGGAGTGCCTGCAAACGAATGGCTGCGTTTGCCATCGGCTTCGCAGCCTTCGCTCAAGCAGCTACTGCTCTCGAACCAGGCACGTGTGGGTTTGCTGGTTCCGCCGCGCGGGCAGGGCAAACGTCGCTACACAAAGGCGATGGACTGATCCCATTTCCATATCAATCATGAACGCGAAGGTGTCGGGTTACGCCCTTCGGTCTAACCCGACCTACCAAGCTGACAAGTTACCGGCCAAGAACACGAAACCAACAGTAGCCGCCAGCAAATATGGCCACGACTGCATTTACTACCATCGCAATGGCAAACCATACAGGTGTGTCAACAAAGTTGATGAGATAAATGCCTGAGCGGCCTATTACGACCGCAGTACCGGTGAAGAAGCCAAACAAAAGCCCAAGCGTGCTGACGGCACAAAACAACACTGAATAGGGCCCCGCACTCCAGATGCGCTTCCAGGCAGTCGAAGTGCGGCCGGGA
>JAZKIK010000541.1:2699-3021 GCA_040384925.1 Pseudomonadota bacterium
CGCATGGTCAGCCTTCAGTAAAAAGTACGTGGCAAGACCTGCAGTGCAAAGCTGCCTCTCTGCCCTACGTGACAACGGAATATGCCAATGACTTTGCTACATCCGGCGTCATAAATTTACAAAGCAGTGTTGTGTAGTTGATTGCACCTGGTGATGGATGCTTCTGTTGCGGTCAATCTACACCATTGCTTGATTAAACAGGGTATATAGTTTATACCGTTTAATCGGATCAATTGATGCCAGGCTTCTCTGCCAGCAAAGCAGGGGCTGCCTTGACGGCCAGTATTAACAGGGAGATTTGGCAATGGATGTAGTTCAGCAG
>JAZKIK010000542.1:0-5332 GCA_040384925.1 Pseudomonadota bacterium
TGCACAGTGCATATGGAACCAATTGAATCAGGCACGGCACGCGGAAAATCGTGCTGGATGGCTGGACTTGAGCGACTTTAAAACAATCACTTTCAGTTCAGCGGCGGTATAGCGGCCAGTTGACCGAAGGGCAAGGCCTGTTTGACCAGCACCACGGTGCAGGGTGCGTGCATGGCAACCTTGATGGGCACGGTGGCCAGCAGGTGCTGCATGTGCAGGCCGTGGGTGGCGGCCCCCATGACGATCATGCTGACATGGTTGCCATGGGCGTAACGCAGCAGTGCCTGGGCCACGTCGCCAGACTCCAGAACATGAAAAGACGCACTTTGCCCACCCGCCGGGCCAGCCAGTTCTAGCGGCTGCGCCCATTGCCGCAGCAGGGCAAGGTAACGGCGGTGAACCGTGGTTTCACTGCTTTCGTGGTCATGGCCTGGCGTTTGTGAAGGGTTGATCACGGTCACGCAGACCAGCCGGGCACCTGGCGTTGCGCCCAGAACCTGCCCAACCGCACGGCGCAGTGAATAAAGCGTGACATCACTGACGTCCTGATGCGGCACCGCCACCATGATGATAGGTGCCTCGTCAATCTGACGTGTGGGTGCTGCACTGGGTTTGTAGTGCATGCCTGCAGCACGAAACCAGCGTTTGAAATGAGTCCAGAAGCCGGTGGGCCGTATGCGCTGGCCCAGAGCGGTAATCCTGATCTGCTGCGGGCTGGACAACTCAAAAGCCAGCACGGCGGCTGATGCGTAACGCCGGTCGGCCTCGTTCTGAAGGCAGCGAAGAATCACTTCCTGCAGCCATTCAGGTACATCGGGCCGCAATTTGCGTGGTGGCACCGGGTCCATCCAGAGGCGCTGGCGCAGGCCACCAGAGGTTTGCGGCGCGCCAAAAGGCAGCTCTCTTGTTGCCAGCTCGTACAACATGACGCCAATTGCAAAAATGTCGCTTCGCGGGTCGCCGCGTATGCCCACCACCTGCTCGGGTGCCATCCAGCTGGGTGAGCCTATCGCCGGGCGCAGCTCTTCAGCCAGCAGGTCGGGGTAATGGGCGTGGCTTGACAGGCCAAAGTCAAGCAGCACCGCACTGCCATCGGGCCGGATCAGCACATTGGCGGGTTTGAGGTCCAGGTGGCAGGCATTCTGCTGGTGCAGGCTGTGCGCCGCCCTGGCCACTGCCACACCCAGCCTGGCGATATCGTCTGCTGGCAGCGGCGACGTGGCCTCGTTCAACATCTGCTGCAGGGTCTGCCCCTGTATATATTCCATCACCAGATAAGGAAGCTTTTCAAGATCACCGGCGGCAACCAGGCGCGGCACATGGGGGCCGGTCAAAACTGACAGCAGTTGCAGCTCGACTTCAAAACCAAGGATGTTTTCAGCGCCATCACCCTCTGTCATGCGCGGCACCTTCATCACCATGGGAAACAGCGGCTGGCGTGAGGCATCGGCATAACCGGCCTGATAGATATGCGCCATGCCACCGGCGTGCAGGCAGTGCCCGATGACAAAACCATCCATGGCCGTGCCCGGTGCGAGCAGCTTCACAGACCCTGCTCCAGCCGGCTTGCAAAAAACTCGGGCAGGCTGGCCTGCCTTATGGCGGCGGCGGCCGAGGGGTGGTCATAGGCCACACGGTGAAAAGTCAGTTCGGCCCGCGCCATGTCAAACATCGCGTACATCGCCTGTGTGTCGCCGTCACGCGGCTGGCCGACCGAACCAATGGTGGCAATCCAGCGGCGGTGCGGCGGCAAGGCAATCGGCACACCCGGCGTGGGCGTAAAAGCCATCAGCTTCTGGCCAGCACCCCGAAAATAAAGTGTTTGCCTGTGCACATGGCCGCCAAACACATAACGCACCGCCGGGTTGATGCAGGCGGCATTCAGGCTGGCGGCGGCCCGGTGTTCGTTGTCAACATACAACCAGCGGCCGGGCTCGTCGGCGCTGGCATGCACCAGAAAAACCGGCCCCTCACAAAGCGTCAGCGGCAGGGCATCAAGAAAATCCAGCGCATCGGTGCCCAGTTGGGTGTGTGTCCAGACGGCGCTGCCCTGGGCCAGAGTTTCGGCTACCAATGGCGGTGTAACGGCCAGGGCATCGTGGTTGCCCTTCAGCACCATGGCTCCGGCCTGCGCCAGTTCCTGCACCCGGCGCACCACCTCGGCTGGCTGGGCGCCATAACCGACCAGATCGCCCAGCAGCGCAAAACGCTGCGCACCACGTGCCCGCGCATGGGCCAGGCAGGCGTCCAGCGCGGGTAAATTGGCGTGCAGATCAGACAACAAGGCGATTTTCATCAGTCAGTTCCGGGGGCTTTCCGGCATGGTGCACCAAAATCAGCGACGGCGCCATGACACAGGCCAAAGTGGCGGCAAAACCCTGCCCGCATTGTTGCCTGCTGCCTGAGGCAAAATCGCCGTGTCGCTTTGAAGTTGACCCACACATGAAAACAATGTCTGACTTACAGATAGAGACCGCTGCCCCACCCGCATTGCAGGAGGCCGAGACAACTACCGCGCCCGAGCACCCCGCCACGGCCACATCCGGGCGCAGCCGCCGCGTCTGGGCACTGGCCCTGGGCACAGCAGCGGTCTGGCAGATGGACCCGGCCCTGGGTGAAATGGCCGAAATGGTCGCCATGATTGCCTGCACCGCCAACAAATCGCTGGCCAAGGACGCAATTTCCGAGATGCGCGCCAAGGCCGACAGCCTGCGCACCCGGATTGCGCCACTGCCTGCCAGCGCGCTGACAAAAGTGATTCGTCGGGCCGAGGCCGCCTGCGGTGCCGTGCTCGACAAAGGTGTACGTGTCAAGGAGGTGCAAACCAGCTGGGACATGTTTCTGGCCTGTGTGCGCGCCCCACGCGACCCCAAACCCTGACTTTTTTAAACCCGCACCGGCACCAGAAGCTCTTTTGCTTTTTTAGCCGTTTGCGTCCGTAGCAGGTGCATGATCAAGCCCATGACAAAAACATTTTCCGGCCGCCTGCCAAAGCCGCCTGCACGCTGGCTGGCCCTTTCTGCGCTGGCCCTGACCGCCGCCTTGACAGGCACCGTCACCCAGGCAGCACCGTTTGAAGACAGCATTGCACAACGCACTCTGGCCTGCACCGCCTGCCATGGCCCGCAAGGCCGGGCTGCGCCTGATGGTTATTACCCTCGCCTGGCGGGCAAACCAGCCGGTTATCTGTACAACCAGTTGATCAATTTCAGGGATGGCCGCCGCCATTACGGACTGATGACACAGCTGCTCGACCCCTTGACCGATGCCTATCTGCTTGAAATGGCACAGTATTTTTCACAACTCGAAGTGCCCTACCCCGCACCGCTGCCTGCTGCAGCCACGCCTGATGTGATCAAACATGGTGAACAGCTGGTTTTGCGTGGAGATGCAGCCGCCCAGGTGCCCGCCTGTGTGCAGTGCCACGGCCAGGCCATGACGGGCGTGGCACCCAACATCCCTGGTTTGCTGGGTTTGCCGCGTGACTACCTCAACGCCCAGCTGGGGGCGTGGAAAACCGGCCAGCGCCGCGCCCATGCGCCTGACTGCATGAAAACTGTGGTCGCCCGCCTCAGCGATGAAGACATCAACGCCGTTGGCAGCTGGCTGGCCGCCCAGGCTTTGCCAGCCAGCAGCCAAGCCGCCAGCGCCATGCCGGCGCTTCAGCCAGGCGCAGCCGCCATCAAGTGCGGCAGTGCACCAGCGCCAGCGAAAGCAAAACCATGAAAAAACTGCTCAAATTTTTTCTGGCCATTGGGCTGCTGGGCCTGGTGGCAACGGCAGCAATCTGGGTCCTGAATATTCGCGGTGAGGTTGATGTCAGTGCGCCCGTAGCCAGCGCTGCTCCCAGTGAAGGTCTGGTGGCGCGCGGTGCCTATCTGGCACGTGCCGGCAACTGCATGGCCTGCCATACCGTGCGTGGTGGCGCCAGCTACGCAGGAGGGCGCGGCATCGACACACCTTTTGGCGTGGTGTTTACGTCCAACCTGACGCCGGACGACAAAACCGGCATTGGCACCTGGTCATCCGCGCATTTCTGGCGTGCCATGCACAACGGGCGCTCCAAAACCGGCCGCCTGCTGTACCCGGCTTTTCCGTACACCAGCTACACACAGGTGACGCGTGAAGACTCGGACGCACTGTTTGCATTTCTGAAAAGCCTGCCCGCCGTGGCCAGCCCCAACAAGGCGCATGCACTGCAGTTTCCGTATCAGTCGCAAGCCGCGCTGGCGGTGTGGCGGGCGCTGTACTTCAAACCTTCAAGCTACAAACCCGACAGCAGCCGCAGTGCTGAATGGAACCGCGGAGCCTACCTGGTCAATGGACTGGGCCACTGCGCAGCCTGCCACACCGCGCGCAACAAGCTGGGCGGATTTGAAGGTGTTGCTTTTGCAGGCGGACTGATTCCAAAACTGAACTGGTACGCACCATCGCTGATTTCCGCACGTGAAGGCGGTGTGGGAACAGGCAGCCAGCAGGAGATGATGAACCTGCTTCAAACCGGTGTCTCCAAACACGCATCAGTCAGCGGCCCGATGGCAGAAGTGGTGCTGGGCAGCACACAATACCTCAATCAGAAAGACTTGAGTGCGATGGCACTGTTTTTGAAAGAGCTGCCCGAAACCTCGGCCATTCCGTTTGCCTCAGGCAAACCGGCCGAACCTGATATTGAAGTCATGTCGGGCTCACCAGCAGGCCAGCCAATAGCCGTGTCCCCTGCCCTTGCCGCCCGCGGTGCCAAACTGTATGAACAGCATTGCGCCCAATGCCATGGCGACAGCGGCAAAGGTGTGGTCAATGCCTACCCGGCGCTGGCAGAAAACCGCGCCGTCACCATGTCACAAACAGCCAACCTGGTGCAGATTGTGCTGAACGGCGGTTTTGCACCCGCAACGGCAGGCAACCCCCGCCCGTTCGGCATGCCGCCTTTTGTGCTGCTGATGGACGACAGCGACGTGGCAGCCGTGTTGACCCATATCCGCACCAACTGGGGCAACAACGCCAGCGTGGTGTCACCGCTGGAGGTGAACCGGATTCGGGCAAACCGCGGAAACTGAGCTGCACGCCAATTTATATTGCCAGTGTGAACCCAAAAAATGACTGAAACCGTCACGCTCTACCGCCCAGCCGGGCCTGAAGAAATCGCCCTGGTCAAGGCCAGCGGCTACACCCGATGGCCACCCCGCCTGCCCGAACAGCCCATTTTTTATCCTGTGACCAACGAAGCCTACGCCATCCAGATCGCAAGTGACTGGAACGTCAAGGCCAGCGGCTACGGCTGCGTCACCCGTTTTGAGGTGAAAAAGGAATTCATGGATCGCTATGCAACCCA
>JAZKIK010000543.1:0-2612 GCA_040384925.1 Pseudomonadota bacterium
CAGCCCTCACCCCGGCCCTCTCCCAGAGGGAGAGGGAGTAAAACAGAATCCATGAAATCTTGGTAATTACTCATTTTTGACGGACTTTTGATGGCCACGCAATTCAAATCGATCACGCCGGGTGCCCGGCTGTCTGACCAGGTGGCCGATGCCATTGCAGATGAAATACGCAGCGCCAAAATGGTGGAAGGTGACCGCCTGCCGACCGAGGCGGTGCTGGCGCTGCAGTTTGCCGTCAGCCGTACCGTGGTGCGTGAGGCCTTGTCGCGGCTGAAGTCGCTCGGGCTGGTGGACTCGCGCCAGGGAAGCGGCGTTTTTGTCAAACGGGCCGAGTTTCCGCCGCTTAATTTTCATGCCGGGCTGGCGGTATCAAAACAGGCGGTGATACAGATGGTTGAAGTGCGGCGTGCACTGGAGGCCGAGGTGGCCGCGCTGGCTGCGCAGCGCCGCACCAGCAGCGACATCAAAAACATACGCAAGGCCATCAGCGCGCTGGACAAGGCCGTCAAATCAGGGGGTGACGGGGTCGATGAAGACGTCAGCTATCACCGAGCCATTGCCGACGCTGCACAAAACCCGTTTTTGATCAGCACACTGGATTACCTGCGCCAGTTTTTGCATGGTGCCACCCGTGTCACACGCGCCAACGAAGCCCGGCGGGAAGACTTTGCCCTGCAGGTGCAGGCCGAACACGAAGCCATCACCAACGCCATCACGCTCGGCGACGCGGCCCAGGCCAGGCAGGCCGCAGCCAGCCACATGGACAACGCCATCAAACGCATAGAGCAGGCCGACCCGGCCTTCTGGCAGCAGGAAGGTGTCGAGCTGGCCAGCACACTGGTTTCAGGCGTCCGGCAAAAAGCAGACTGAGCTGGCCATTTCGGGTTTACCCGCTTGGCCTGATAATTGGCAAATTTGTATGATGACCACACAAATAACCGGCTTGCAATGCAACCGGTAAAACGTTTCAGTTTCAGGACACAAGATGACAAACCCAGGCACCACTGTTGGACTCATAGGCCTTGGCGCCATGGGCCGGGGCATGGCCCAGTCCCTGCGCCGCGCTGGCCATCTGCCGCATGTATTTGATGTGCGCAGCGAAGCCGTTCAGGCCTTTGCGGCTGAAGGCGGCACGGCCTGCGGCTCACCGGCGGAACTGGGTGCGCAGTGCAATCTGGTCATTTCAGTGGTAGTCAATGCCCAGCAGACCGAAGCTGTGCTGTTTGGCGACAAGGGCTGCGCGGCCAGCATGCAGCCCGGCAGCGTGTTTGTGATGTGCTCGACGGTTGACCCCAACTGGTCTATTGCCCTCGAAGCCCGGCTGGCTGCCCTTGGCATTTTGTATATAGACGCGCCGATTTCGGGTGGTGCGGCCCGCGCAGCCAGTGGCGAGATGACCATGATGAGCGCTGGCAAAGCCCAAGCCTATGCCGTGGCCGAGCCCTTTCTGCGCGCCATGACCGGCACACTCTACAAACTTGGCGACAGCGCCGGTGCGGGCAGCAAGGTAAAAATCATCAACCAGCTGCTGGCGGGTGTACACATTGCCGCCGCCGCCGAAGCCATGGCGCTCGGCCTGCGTGAAGGGCTTGACCCGGCCGCACTGTACGAAGTCATTACCCACAGCGCCGGCAACAGCTGGATGTTTGAAAACCGCATGGCCCATGTGCTGGCGGCTGACTACACACCGCTGTCGGCGGTTGATATTTTTGTCAAGGATCTGGGCCTGGTGCTCGACATGGCGCGGGCCAGCAAGTTTCCGCTGCCGCTTTCAAGCACCGCACACCAGATGTTCATGCAGGCCTCCACTGCCGGTTTTGCCAGGGAAGACGACAGCGCCGTCATCAAGATCTTCCCCGGCATCACCCTGCCTGAAAAAAAGGCTTCTGAAGCATGAGCAAAATCCTGCTTGGCTGCATTGCCGACGACTTCACCGGTGCCAGCGACCTGGCCAACAACCTGGTGCGCAGCGGCCTGCGTGTGGTGCAGACCATAGGCGTGCCGACCGGTCTGGCCAATGCCGAAGTGGATGCCGTGGTGGTGGCGCTCAAATCACGCACCATCGCCCCACAGGAGGCGATTGAGCAGTCACTGGCCGCGCTGGCCTGGCTGCAGGCGCAGGGCGCGCAGCAGATCTACTTCAAATACTGCTCCACCTTTGACAGCACGGCGCAAGGCAATATAGGGCCGGTTACCGAGGCCCTGATGGACGCGCTGGGCACAGCCTTCACCATCGCCACGCCGGCTTTTCCGGACAACAAGCGCTGCGTCTTCAAGGGTTACCTGTTTGCGGGCGACACGCTGCTCAATGAAAGCGGCATGCAGAACCACCCGCTCACCCCCATGCAGGACGCCAACCTGGTCCGCGTGCTGCAGGCACAGACCCAACGCAAGGTCGGTCTGATTGACTATGCTGTGCTGGCACGTGGCGTAGCTGCGGTGCAGGAGCGCATCAACGAGCTCAAGGCCGAAGGCACAGGCATTGCCATCGTGGACGCCATCTCGAATGAGGACCTGATTCGCCTGGGGCCAGCGCTCAAGGGCATGCCGCTGGTCACGGCGGGCTCGGGGGTGGCGATTGGGCTGGGGCAAAACTTCGGCATCGCACCCTC
>JAZKIK010000543.1:2712-4291 GCA_040384925.1 Pseudomonadota bacterium
GCCTGTGTGCAGGCACTGGGCATCACCCAGATGCAGATTGGCCCGCAAATCGACCCCGGTGTGCCCTGGTGCCACGCTGCAGGCCTGCACCTGACACTCAAATCAGGCAACTTCGGCACGGATGACTTTTTTACCAAGGCATTTGCCATGCTGGCTACACCCACACATGACTGAAAACCAGGCCCGTGAAGACATCTGCCGCATCGGCAAAAGCCTGTTTGAGCGCGGCTACGTTCACGCCACGGCAGGCAATATCAGCGTACGGCTGGATGACGGTTTTCTCATCACACCCACCGATGCCTGCCTGGGCTTTCTGGACCCAGCACGGCTGGCGCGGCTGGATGCGAATGCGCAGCAACTCAGCGGCGACCGCGCCAGCAAAACCATCACCCTGCACACGCAAATCTACGCCTCTGCCACCCAGTTTGATGCAACCACCCGCTGCGTCGTGCATACCCACAGCACCAGCTGTGTAGCGCTCAGCCTGCGGGCTGCAGAGGGCAACACAGCAGAACTGCTGCCGCCCCTCACACCCTACTTTGTCATGAAGGTCGGCCATGTCCCGCTGATCAGCTATCACCGGCCTGGCGATCCGGCTGCGGCGGCTTTGGTGGCACGCACCATTGAACAATACGGTCAGCGCGGCACGGCTATCCGGGCTGTCATGCTGGCACGGCTCGGTCCCAATGTCTGGCACGACAGCCCGGCTGCCGCCATGGCCACACTTGAAGAGCTGGAAGAAACCGCCCGGCTGGTCTGCCTGAACGGACTGAACCACAAGCAGCCCGCGCTGACAGCGCTGGATGAAAACCAGATTGAAGAATTGCGGCAAAACTTTGCTGCACGCTGGTAAAACTGTCCCAAAATACCTGTTTAATGATCAAACAGACCGACTACACCCGTACTGCGGCCACAGTCAGCTACTCAATTTATAGCAAAATCAAGACGCCATGCCCAAGTTTGCCGCCAACCTGTCGATGATGTACCCCGACCTGCCCTTTCTGCAGCGCTTTGAAGCCGCAGCGCAGGACGGTTTCAAGGCGGTTGAATACCTGTTTCCCTACGAATACACGCCAGCCGAGCTGGCTGAGCGCCTCAAACTCAATGGCCTGCAGCAGGTGCTGTTCAATGCCCCACCCGGCAACACGGAAGGCGACCGCGGTATTGCCTGCATTCCTGGCCGTGAGGTCGAATTCAGGGCCGGTGTTCTGCGGGCCCTCGAATATGCCGGGGCGCTTGACTGCCCGCGCTTTCACCTGATGGCCGGTTTGATTCCACACGGCCTGTTGCGCGAGGACGTGCAGCCCACCTATGTCAGCAATCTGCGCTGGGCCGCGCTGGAGGCTGCCAAACATGGCCGCCAGGTACTGATCGAGCCCATCAACACGCGCGATATTCCGCGTTTCTTCTTGAACCGGCAAGACCACGCCCAGGAAATCGTTGCCGAAGTGGGCCAGCCCAACCTCAAGGTGCAGATGGATCTGTACCACTGCCAGATTGTTGAAGGCGATGTGGCCATGAAGATCCGTAAATACCTGCCGCTGGGCAGCATCGGGCATTTTCAGATTGCCGGCGTGCC
>JAZKIK010000544.1:0-4809 GCA_040384925.1 Pseudomonadota bacterium
TGGCTTTGGGCAGGCGGGTTTTCAGGTAGGACTCGTGTGTTGTACCGCTTTGTACGCCGACGATCTTCCCTTTCAGGGTTGTCGGGTTCTCGGTGATGCCGGCACCAAGTTTGGTGACATATTGAACCGGGGCCAGCGTGAACAGATCCGTGAAATCAACCACCTTCTTGCGCTCGTCGGTGATCGACATCTGTGCCAGCACGGCGTCGATTTTTTTGGCTTTCAAGGCGGGAATCAGCGCATCGAAGTCCATGGTGACGTATTCACATTTGGCATTCATGATCTTGCACATGGCCTTGCCGAGTTCGATCTCCATGCCCATCAGTTTGCCGCTGGCATCCTTGTATTCAAAGGGCGCGTAGTCGGAGAGCGTCCCGATCTTGACGACTTGTTCTGCCTGGGCATTGAATGCCAGTAGCAGGCTGCCCGCGATGAGGGCACTCAGAATGGAAGGTTTCATTTTTTTCTCCAATTAAAAATAAAGGCTACTTGGGGGACACACTGGACAGGAACTTCCGGAAGCGGGCTGAGCGCTGGCTGCTGAACAGTTCGGCGGGTGGGCCTTCTTCTTCAACCTTGCCCTGGTGAAAAAACACGACACGGCTGGCCACATCCCTGGCAAAGCCCATTTCATGGGTCACCACCAGCATGGTGCGGCCCTCTTCGGCCAGGGCGCGCATCACTTTGAGCACCTCACTGACCAGTTCCGGGTCGAGCGCGGAGGTCGGCTCGTCAAACAACATCACGTCAGGCTCCATCGCCAGCGCGCGGGCAATCGCCACACGTTGTTGCTGCCCGCCAGAGAGCTGGTTGGGGTAGTGATGCTGTTTTTCGGCCAGGCCGACTTTTTGCAGGTAGGCGATGGCCTGGGGTTCTGCATCCCGTTTGTCTATGCCTATCACCTTGACCGGCGCAAACATCACGTTTTGCAGCACTGTCATATGTGCCCACAGATTGAACTGCTGGAACACCATGGCCAGCTTGCGGCGGATGCGCACGATTTGTTCCGGGTCGGCTGGTTTGGGAATACCGTCTTTGCCAGGCCTCATCTTGATCAACTCGCCGTTGACAAAAACACGGCCGGCATTCGGCGTTTCCAGTAAATTGATGCAGCGCAAAAATGTGCTTTTGCCCGAACCACTGCTGCCCAGAATGGCGATCACCTCATGCTTTTTGGCGCTCAGGCTGATGCCTTTGAGCACCTCGCTCTGGCCAAAGGATTTGTGCAGGTCTTCGACCACCAACACCTCTTTGGCTTGACGACTGAAGTCTGTACTGCTCACCAGGATGTCTTTCTTTCGTAGGGGCTGGCAAACGTGAACCTGAATTCACGCCGCATCAAAATTAAAATTTGATGAGTGAATCGACCTATGCACGCTCGATCCGGACAAGAAAAGTATCAGCGAGGTGATTGCAGCCAGGCGGCGAATTTCGGGCCGTTTTGGTGTGCGGCGGCGAACAAGGCCCGGTTTGTGCCGAAAATCGGCACAAAGAGGCAGATGCCTAAAATTGCACCATGGACACATTACTGGATAGTTTTGACCGAAAAATTCTGGCGCTCGTGCAGCATGACTGCCACATCAACGCCGAGGTGATTGCCGAGCGCGTCGGGCTGTCGGCCTCTGCGGTTCAGCGTCGGCTCAGGCGCATGCGCAGCGAGAAGATCATTACCGCCGAAGTCGCCATTGTTGACAAGCAGGCTGTCGGGCGACCCATGACATTTATTGCCGGCCTGGAAATTCGGGAAAATTATGAATCCCTGCCCCGTATCCGCCGCTGGGCCGAAACCCGGCCGGAAGTCCAGCAGATCTATTACGTGACCGGCAATGTCGACCTGATGATGATCATCACGGCGGAGAACGTGAAGGAGTACGACATGATCACGGAGCGTTTGATGGCCGAAAACCCCCAAATCACACGCATCAACACCAACGTGGTGCTGGATTCCATCAAGATCGGTCTTTACGTGCCCGTTGAATGAGCTTGCAGGGTGGACGGCCGGGGCGCAGCCTCAAAGGAGGGAGGGCGCAAGACATCCGGGCAAGGTCACATCCCTTGGCCGTTTTTTCCAGTCACTCGGCTTGGCTTTTTGACTGCCGGTTTTTTTGGAGTCACTTTTTCAGGCGCTGATTTCACGGCAACTGCTTTTTTGGCTGCAAGTTTTTTCACTGGTGCTTTCACAGCCACAACCTTTTTTGCAGCCACCTTTTTGGTCGCCGCCCTTTTTGCGACAACTTTTACAGCTGTGGCTTCTTTTACAGCTGCGGCTTTTTTGGCCGCAGGCTTCTTCGCAGCAATCTTGCCAGTCATTACTTTGCTGACAGCGACTTTTTTAGCCGCAGCTCTTTTGGTTGCAATTTTTTTGGCTGGCACCACTTCATCAAGCGCCTCAGCCATCTCCAGACCAAACACATCGTCCAGAAAAGCCTCGTCGAGCACCTTGGCTGATGTTGGTGCCTTGCGTGGTGCGGCAAGGCCGCTGCCTGCGGCCTGGATCAAGTCCTTGGCATCGACATTGCACAGCGTGAACAGCAGTTCGGGCTGGTGGTCAAGCCGGGCACCCACGCCGTAGAGCACCGCCGCCACGTGTTTGCACATGTCGGCCCAGTCGGGGCAACTGCAGCTGAATTTGAGGGCCTTGGCCATTGGCATCAACCCCGTGCCGGGCTGGCACAGGCGCTGCATTACGGACGTTGACAGCTTGCCCTGCAAAATTTCCACCAGTGAGGCAATCGAGCCCGAGCAGTCCTTGCAAATGGATTTCCATTGCGCTGGCGCTACCGGTTTGACTGTGACTTCGACTTCATACAGTGACGAGCCCATCACCAGCGCCTGCACCTTGCCGGCGCTGATTTGCAAATCAATGACCGAACCGTTGCGCACATAGGTGCGGCCGCGTGGCAGGCGACTGGCGTAGTCGCTGTGGGCTTCAAGGTTGTCGCACCAGGTCGTGCCCCACACGGTTTTGGCCAGCGCACCACGGTAGGCGGCAATCGGACTGTACATCTTGCCGGCTTTTTTGGCTTTGGCAGCGGCTTTTTCAGCCTGTTTTTTGCGCTCGCCTACGGAGACATAGGGTTTCCAGCCGTAATAACTCATGTGTTTTTCTTTCCTGCAAGCATCAATTGTCCTGCGTAGCGTGGATGTCCAGTCTGACCAGATTGAGCAGGTCGGCATCACTCATTTCAGTCAGCTGCAGTTCGGCCCCGCCTTCCAGCACATCCTGCACCAGCTGTTTTTTGCTTTCAATCAACTGGTCTATGCGGTCTTCCACCGTGCCCTGGCAGACAAACTTGTGTACCAGCACATTGCGTTTTTGTCCGATGCGAAAGGCGCGGTCAGTTGCCTGGTTTTCAACGGCCGGGTTCCACCAGCGGTCAAAGTGAATGACGTGTGAGGCCGCCGTCAGGTTCAACCCCGCCCCACCAGCCTTGATGGACAACACAAAAAAGGGCAGCAGTTCGTCGTCCTGAAAACGTTTGACCATCTTTTGCCTTTGCGCGACGGCTGTGCCGCCGTGCAAGACCAGGCCTGCGCGGCCAAAAATACTGCCCAGAAAGGCAGCCAGGGGTTCCGTGCTTTCCCTGAACTGGGTAAATACCAGCACTTTTTCCTGTTTTGCGGCAATCACTTCCACCAGCTCGCGCAGTCGGGCGAATTTGCCGCTGTCAGCTTCTGCCCAGGCACCATCACCCAGCCACTGGGAGGGGTGGTTGCAGATCTGCTTGAAACGCATCAGGTAGGACAGCACCAGTCCTTTGCGCTGCATGCCTTCCGTATCGTCGAGCGCTGCGGCCAGTTCCTGGACGGCACGCTGGTACAAGGCCGCCTGCGCCGGGCTCAGGTGGCAAAAGGCCTTCAGCTCGGTTTTGTCGGGCAAGTCGGCAATCACCCGCTTGTCGGTCTTCATGCGGCGCAAAATGTAGGGTTGCACCAGGCTGCGCAGCGGGCCAAAGTGTTCTGCCTGCGCCAGCCGTTTGGTGAACTGGGTAAACACCTTGCTGCTGCCCAGCAAACCGGGGTGGGTGAAGTCAAAAATCGACCACAAGTCAGACAAACGGTTTTCTACTGGTGTGCCCGTCAGCGCAATGCGTGAGCTGGCCTGCAGTTTTTTGACCTGTCGGGTTTGCTGGGCAGCGGGATTTTTGATGGCCTGCGCTTCATCAACCACCACCAGCCGCCACTGCACGGCCTGCAGCTCTGGCAGGCGCGCCACGCTGCCGTAGCTGGTCACGACCAGATCATGCACAGCCAACTGGTTTGCACCAAGCGCTTTCAGCTCGGCAAGTGGCATGGCCGACGGGTGTCCCACCAGCAGGCGCAGGCCGGGTGCAAAACGGGCTGCCTCGCCAGCCCAGTTGGCCAGCAGGGATGCAGGCACCACCAGCAGGCTGGGTTGATGTGTTTTTTGGGTAGTTGCTGCCTCTTTTTTAAGCACGAGCAGCAAGGACAAGACCTGAATCGTTTTGCCCAAACCCATGTCGTCGGCCAGGCAAGCGCCCAGGCCCAGCTGGGTCAGCAGATACAACCAGCGCACACCGGCTTCCTGGTAAGGGCGCAGTGTGGCTTTCAGCGCCGTGCCGGGGTTGACACGGGCCAGGCCTTCGGGCTGGCGCAGGCCTTGCAACGTCTGGGCCAGCCAGGGCCCGGCTACCAGTTCTGACCAGTCAGCATCATCAGATTCATCTGCCGGGCCGGTGCCGTCCAGCGATGCACCGGCCACCAGCCGCATGGCCTGGTCAAAAGGCAGGCCATTGGCGGCGGCTTTTTCAATCGCCTCAAAACGCAGCAGCAGCCGCTCCAGCGACT
>JAZKIK010000545.1:0-2893 GCA_040384925.1 Pseudomonadota bacterium
GTCACGCTGGGTCGCCGTACGGGTACAGACGCCACCCAATGCGGCCACCTCGGGTTCACACCCCATTCATTTCACGATTTCTGCACGCGGTGCAGGCGGTGAAGTCGAGCGCGAAGTAGTTGAAAAGTCAGTCTTTCTGGTACCCCGTTGAGGTGTGCCGCCCTGGTTTAAAGGAGTGATAAAGTGAATCTTGCCCATCCAGTTGATAAGCGCCAAGCCCAGATCCATGCCACGGTCACGCTGCCGTGGTGGAAGGAGCCCTATGTGTGGATGGTCATTGCCGGCCCGGCTTCAGCCGTGGTGGCCTGTGCCGTGACTGCTGTTTATATCTTTCAGGGGCCGGATGCCGTGGTGGCTGAAGACCATTACCGTGAGGGTGTTGAAATCAGCCAGGAGGTAAAAACCGCCAAACCTGCGATGCAGCCAGCACAAGTCGGCCGCAATCACAGCGCTACCGGAGGCAAGATCAGTGGACAACCTTGACCTGAACCAGTCCCGCCGTGCAAAAAACTGGGTACTGGTGATCTGGCCGGCTTTTCTGGGTGCCTGTTTACTTGAAGCCATGGTTTTTTCAATGGTTGACCCGCGTGAAATCCACTGGTTTGGCCAGGTCCTGCAACCAACACGTCAAAGCGTTTACAGCGTGGCTTTTTTCGGCTTCTGGCTCATCGTCATGTTTTGCAACAGCCTGGTTTTATGGCTGGCGAATCCTGTAGATGGGAGCCGCGTTACTGGCAAGACGGCGGATTGACCAGCCTGCGCAGCGCCTCGGCATCCAGAATATGGATGTTGCGCTGTTTGACTTCGACAATCGATTCTTCTGCAAATTTTGAAAAAGTGCGGCTGACGGTTTCGAGCTTCATGCCCAGATAACTGCCTATTTCTTCGCGTGTCATGCGCAGTATCAGCTCAGACTTTGAAAAGCCCCGTGCCTGAAGGCGTTGCACCAGATTCAGCAAAAATGCCGCCAGGCGTTCTTCGGCCCGCATGCTTCCCAACAAGAGCATCACGCCATGCTCACGCACGATTTCGCGGCTCATGATTTTGTGGACATGATGCTGCAAGGCAGTGACTTCGCGTGATATCTCTTCAATGCGGTCAAACGGCATCACACAGACCTCGGCATCTTCCAGCGCAATCGCGTCACAGGTGTGCTGGTCGTTAACGATGCCGTCCAGGCCAATGACTTCACCCGCCATCTGGAAACCTGTTACCTGGTCACGGCCATCTTCCGTAGTCACACATGTTTTGAAAAACCCAGTGCGAATTGCATACAGCGAGCTGAATTTTTCACCCGCATGAAACAGCGATGCACCACGTTTGACGGATCTTCGGGTGGCCACCAGCTCATCCACTTTTGCCAGCTCCACGGTAGTGAGGCCAACCGGCATGCACAACTCACGCAGGTTACAGCTGGAACAGGCGACTTTGATGCTTGATTTGATCATTCGGGTCGGGGATGAGTTTGAGTTTTGCTGGGGCACACGGCGAGACCAAATAAGTCCCAGCATGGGTTGACCACATTGTGCGATCCGGCTTGTGTCGCTGTGTTGATGCAGGTCAAGGTAGTCCGCCAAGTTTGATAGCACAGTCGTACCCAACCCTGAGGATATGTTTCATGAGTGTTGTTTCGCCAGATTTGCTGCGCCAGTTTGACCTGAATGGCCCCCGCTACACGTCTTACCCCACTGCAGACCGTTTTGTAGAGGCGTTTGCCGCCGATGACTATGTGCAGGCCCTGAAACAACGTCGGGTCGGGGCGGCGGCGATGGCTTTTCCGTTGTCCTTGTACCTTCACATTCCGTTTTGTGAGTCGCTTTGTTATTACTGCGCCTGCAACAAGATCATCACCAGGCACCACGACAAGGCCGATACCTATCTGCGTTATCTGGGACGTGAAGTTGAAATGCACACGGCCCACACCGGGCAGGGCCAGGTCGTCAGCCAGCTGCATCTGGGCGGCGGCACACCCACTTTTTTGAGCGACAGCCAGTTGCGTGAGTTGATGGCCATGCTGCAGCGCAACTTTTCATTTGCGCCGGGTGGTGAATATTCGATTGAGGTTGACCCGCGCACGGTTGACATCAAACGCCTCGGTGTTCTTGCCGAGCTTGGATTCAACCGCCTGAGTTTTGGGGTTCAGGACTTTGACCCGGCTGTTCAAAAAGCGGTCCACCGTATCCAGCCAGCCAGCCAGGTGTTTGCGCTGGTGGAGGCAGCGCGCCAGATTGGTTTTGAATCCATCAATGTGGATCTGATTTACGGTTTGCCGCAACAAAGCCCGGAATCCTTTGACAGAACGCTGGCCCAGGTGGTGGAACTTCGCCCGGACCGGATTGCCCTGTATGCCTACGCGCACCTGCCAGAGCGGTTTAAACCACAGCGGCGCATCATCACGGCTGAACTGCCCGGCGCAAGCGCCAAGATTGACATGTTTTCCCGCTCGCTTGCAGCCTTTGAGGCAGCCGGTTACGTTTATGTGGGCATGGACCATTTCGCATTGCCCGATGATCCGCTGGCGGTTGCCAAACGGCAGGGCCGATTGCACCGCAACTTTCAGGGTTACAGCACCCAGCCTGATTGCGATTTGATTGCGCTGGGTGTGTCGGCCATAGGGCGTGTGGGCGCAAGCTACAGCCAGAACGCCAAAACCCTGGACGAGTATTACGACCATCTGGATCAGGGGCGTATGCCTGTGGTGCGTGGCTTGGCGCTGAACCGGGACGATCTGGTGCGCCGTGCCGTCATCATGGCCTTGATGTGTCAGGGCCAGTTGCAGTTCGAGTCCATCGAGCTGGCTTATCTGATTGACTTCAAAAGCTATTTTTCAGTGGAAATGCGTTCGCTGGAAGGGCTTGCGGAGCGCGGGTTGGTTGAAATCAGCGATTCAGGC
>JAZKIK010000546.1:0-1057 GCA_040384925.1 Pseudomonadota bacterium
GCACGCGCCTGGCACATGAACGAATCTGCCGACCAGAGACGGTTACGAAGAAGATTTGGCATGGCTCCTTGTATATGCACAAGCCGCCTTGCAGGGGTGCAAGCCATTGAGCTTTGAATGGGTTCACCATGTCGAAGTGTCACTATGGCTGTTGTGACTGAATTTTTTTGACGAGTGACACGCCCTCTGCAAACTTGTTCAGCGCACCGGGATCCTTGGTATTCCCCTTTTGCGCTGTCAGCAATGGCCTGAGCAATCGCAAAGCCAATCGCGCCTCCTACCGCCTGGGTCACGATCGTTCCTTTTGGTGCGACTGGTGCAATCCCAAGCGCTTGCGGGGTGGGAAGCAGGACAGTTTGCAAATCTGGATTAGTCAAACCGGACTTTTCGTTGGCGACCTTGGGTTGTTTGCAGTAGGCTGCAGCATCATCCAAGGTATTCGCTACCGCGGTGGCGGAGCCGACCACTGAGAACAATCTTGCCGGATTGTCAGTGTTATTCGGTAGCCAGATGCCGCCCGTTACCAGCGAATAAAAGTCCTTCCCCTTATACCAAACACAATGACCTATGCCCAGGTAAAAAATCCCGTTCGAATTCTCCTTGGTTGCAGGGTAGTAGCCTGGCTGAAGCCCCGCTTGAGCACCTCGCATCATGATCGCGGACTCGCCAAATACAAACGATATAGGCTCAGTGATCAGCATTCCCCGCTGATCCTTCACATCCTTAAGATCTTCCAGTTGCGCCGTTGCACAGCCAGCTAAAACTGAAGCGCAAACTAGCGCCATCAAAGTTGTTGAAATCCTCATCACTCCTCCATGCATAAATTTTTTTTCATTTGAAGCAAGGGCATGAAGCCAAGCCGTAATCCAGCTATTGTCTCAGATGGCTTGTCCAGCGTTGGATGAGTTTTTCGTATTGCTGAGAACCGGAACATTGCCCGTCATTTTCTGAGTAGTTGATCTTTTTTGCGAAAATAACAGCGGGCATAAGCAGCCATCAAATGAGAGTGTGGAGCTCAAACCTCAACCCCGGCCCAGCCTATCTGTTAAAACACTAG
>JAZKIK010000546.1:1067-13752 GCA_040384925.1 Pseudomonadota bacterium
CGCCTGGAAAGCCTATATGCGCCGCGCCACCAATACCATCAACTACGGCAGCAGCCTGCCGCTGGCGCAGGGGATACGGTTTGAGATTTGATGGGGTTATGCTTTCCAAAAAAGGGAGTATTCAGACGAGGCCCTCAACCCCGGCCCAGCCTATCTGTTAAAACACTAGATTGCCTGAATCCAGGCGTTTTTTAGTGTTAGCCCCCAAATGTCAACTTTCCAAGCCGCCGCGCTGCCGGTTTCCAGCCCGCAAGCCACTATTGAATGGTCAGAAAAAGGCCAGACGCATTCAGCCGTCTGGCGCTCCGAGCGGGGTGCGCCGCCGCCCAAACGTGTGGTGCTGGCTGACGACACCCTGAGCGCTGACAGCGCTTACCGCCTGGCCTGTGAAGGCACCGGTTTGCTCTGGCGTGGTGACTTTCAAAATGCCCGTTTGCTGATTCAGGCGCTTGTCAGGCGAATCGACAAACCCGTCAAGGCGTCCAAGCAGGCCAAAACTGATCGCAAAAAAGCCGCTGTGCCCGAAACCCCGGGCCAGGCTTTTCATCTGCACCGCCAGGCCCAGTCGCAACGCGCGCGAGTTCTTGGCATGGTGCTGATCGAGTTTGCTGCGGACTACAGCATTGCACTGCGCCGTGCGCCTGATGCCAAGGCTGCCTGTTCTGAAGCCTGGGGAAATGTGGCTCCCGTGCTTGCCGCTGCTACCGCCAATGACATTGATGGTGGCCTGTCGGCGGAACCAGCCGAATCCGCAGGTACCACTGTGGCATCACTGCGTGAACTGCTGGGTGTGATCAGCGCGCATGAGTGGCGCAAAAAAGGTGTTGAATTTGCCGCCCTGGGCAAGGCACCCAACAATCGCATCTACCCGCACTACGGCGTGTTTTCACCCGTGCGTGGTGAATATGTTGACATGGTCGCCGCCGCACCATTGCCCACCAAACGGCCCGCCAAATTTGTCGCTTTTGACATTGGCACCGGTACAGGTGTGCTGTCTGCCGTGCTGTCCCTGCGCGACTTTGACCAGGTGGTAGCTACCGACTGTGACCCGCGTGCGCTTGAATGCGCCAAGGAAAACATTTATAAACTGCGCCTGCCCAACCCGGTCAAGGTCATGCAGGCGGATTTGTTTCCTGAAGGGCTGGCCTCGGTGATTGTC
This sequence comes from Pseudomonadota bacterium, assembly GCA_040384925.1. Classification (GTDB taxonomy): domain Bacteria; phylum Pseudomonadota; class Gammaproteobacteria; order Burkholderiales; family Burkholderiaceae_C; genus Polaromonas. Next base: position 2,227 of record JAZKIK010000546.1, read on the forward strand.
TGCAACCCGCCCTGGTTGCCTGCCCGCCCCGGCTCACCATTGGAAGGCGCGGTATACGACGAAGGCAGTCGCATGCTCCTGGCCGCACACCTTGCACCGGGCGGCGAGGGCTGGCTGATTCTGTCGGACTTTGCCGAACACCTGGGCCTGCGCACCCGCGCCGAGCTGCTGGCCGCCATTGAAGCCGGTGGCCTGAAGGTGCTGGGCCGTATGGATGTGAAGGCCGAACATCCCAAAACGCTGGACGCCAGCGACCCGCTGCATGCTGCGCGGGCGGCCGAAGTCACGTCGCTGTGGCGATTGGGCGCTGTTTGACCCATGATTCTTTTAGCGCCCATGGAGGGCCTGCTCGATTTTGTGCTGCGCGACATTTTGACCCGCGTGGGCGGCATTGACCGCTGCGTCTCGGAATTTATCCGCATCACCGACCAGTTGCTGCCCGAGCGCGTTTTTACCCGCATCGTGCCTGAGCTGCACAACGGCGGCCGCACCCTGGCTGGTGTGCCGGTGCGGGCACAACTGCTGGGCTCAGACCCGGTTTGCCTTGCAGAAAACGCTGCCCGCCTAGCCAGCCTGGGGCCGGCGGGCATAGACCTTAACTTTGGTTGCCCGGCCAATGTGGTCAACCGCCATGGTGGTGGTGCTTCACTGCTGAAGGAGCCTGAAACCATTCACGCCATCGTCGCGGCCGTGCGCCGCGCCGTACCGGCCCATATGCCGGTGTCGGCCAAAATGCGGCTGGGCTACAGCGACGACTCGCTGGCCGTTGAATGCGCGCAGGCCATCGCCGATGGCGGCGCGGGTGAAGTCGTTGTCCACGCCCGAACCAAGGCCCAGGCCTACCGCCCGCCAGCTTATTGGGAACGCATAGCCGACATCCGTGAAGCCATCAGCATCCCCGTTATTGCCAATGGTGAAATCTGGACAGTGGAAAACGCCAGAGCCTGCCGCGAAGCCTCAGGCTGCAATATGCTGATGATTGGCCGTGGTGCGGTGGTTGACCCCGGCCTGGGCTTGGCCATCAAGGCCGATATGAAAGGCGAGGACGCGGCAGCATTGGCCTGGCCAAGCCTGCTGCCCCTGATAGCCGACTTCTGGCACATCGTCTGCACCCGGCTTGACCACAAATCACGCGCCGGCCGGCTCAAACAGTGGCTTAATTTTTTAAGACGGCGCTTCCCCGAGGCTGAAGAGGCTTATCAGGCTTTGAAGCGGGTGAATGATCCGGCTGTGATTGATGTCTGGCTGGCTGGGGCTTTGGTCGGGTTTGAAGCTTTCAGTCCCGACTGGCGACATCAGCCAGTGTCCTCACCATCTGTTCATGCATCGAATCCACCGCAGGTGAACCTGCAGAAGCCTTGCTCCGCAGCACAGCCACATTCATGAAGCCCAGCGCTGGCAAATCAAACTCTGCAGGCAGGTTTTGCAAGATTTGCAAACCCGGTGGAACGCTGCAGCGTGTCAGCACCGCTACTGCGAGGCCGCTTTCCACAGCGGCCAGCTGGCCGGCCAGGCTGGAACTGTTGTACACGATGCGGTATGAACGGCGTACTTCCGTCAGTGCCGCGAGGGTGACAATACGCGCCATGCTTGCAGCCTCATAAACGGCGATGGGCAAAGGGCTTTTGCGCCACACTTCATGCTGCACCGAGCCTACCCACACCAGCGGCTCCTGGAATAAAAATCTTCCACGGCGCGGTTTGTCTCGTGAAACCAAAGCCAGATCCAGCTCGCCCCGCACGACTTTGGGTATGAGTGTGGTTGATTGCTCGCAGGTCAGCTCGATTTCAACCCCCTTGTACCGACTGGCGAAACTGCGCAAAACCGGTGTCAGGTATCTGGCAGCATAGTCGTCAGGTACACCCAGCCGGATGCGCCCGGCCAGCTCAGGGCCAAACATGGCGGTTTGCGTTTCTGTCTGCAGGTCGAGCATGCGGCGAGCATAGGCCAGCAGTTCCGTACCCGCAGGTGTCAATTCCATATGGCGCGGGCCACGCAGCAACACGGCGCGGCCCAGGGCATCTTCCAGTTTTTTGATCTGCATGCTGACCGCTGACTGTGAGCGGTGAAGCAAGGGCGCTGCTGCCGACAAGGAACCGGCATCCACCACCGTGACAAGGGCACGCAACCAGTCAATCTGAAAGTCGGGGTGTTTCATGAACTTCATCCATTCGAAAAACGGATGATAAACCTTCGAACTATGCGCTTTACCGTGTCAAGCAGATCCGGGAGGATTGCCGCCATGCAAAACACTGCCCACACACTTCATCCGCTTTCTTCTGCCACCCAGGCTTCGACCCGCAGCCGCGATGGCCAATGGCTGATGATTGCCAGCGGCATATTGTTTGGCACGATTGGTGTTTTTGTGGAAGAGGCGCACCAGCACCCGCTGGTCACGGTGTGGTTTCGCTGTGCATTTGGGGCGCTGGCCTTGCTGGTCTGGGGGCTGGCAACAGGGCGGCTGAGCCAGTTGCGCCTGAAGGGCCTGAGCTGGGTCGTGGCAGGTGCAACGGGTTGCCTGATGCTTTTGAACTGGGGCCTGTTTTTTGCGGCGATTCCGCGCACCTCGATTGCTGTGGCAACGCTGGTGTTTCATATCCAGCCCGTGTGGGTGATTCTGTTTGGCGCCCTGTTTTTTCGCGAAGCCACGTCCCCAGGCCAATGGATGGCCACACTGCTGGCATTGTTCGGCCTGGCGCTGACGACCGGCCTCATTGACGTGGCGACTCTGGCGGCTTCTTTGTCAGGCAGTGACTATGTGTCTGGTTTGCTGATGTGCCTGGGCGGTTCATTGAGTTACGCCGCCGTCACGATTTTGGCCAAGACTGAAAAAACGGTCAGCCCCTATGCGCTTGCCCTGTGGCAGTGCGTGGTGGGAAGCGTTTTGCTGGTATGGGCACCCTTTGTATTCGGCTGGCCAGACCAGCTTGCCGCCTGGGGCTGGCTGGCCGGTTTGGGTGTGCTGCATACGGGCCTGGCCTACGCAGTCCTGTTTGCAGGCATGGCGCGGCTTGCCTTGGGGAAAATTGCAGTGCTTCAGTTTGTATACCCCCTGACCGCTGTACTGGTGGACTGGATGGTTTATGGCAGAACGCTGGGTGGGGTCCAGCTTGCGGGTGTTGCTTTGATGGGGCTGGCGCTTTGGCTTATCAGGAGGCCGAGGGAAGTGGCTAGCATGTCGTGATGACGTGCCACAGAATCGGAACTGGCGAATGTGGCATGCACTCATGTTGAAATGAAACAAATGACTTCTACAAATCTGACCTTTGCAGTAGAAACTACCGTCTCTGTTGACGAATTCCGTTCCTTGTTGGTCGCTTCAGGTCTGGGCACCCGACGGCCCGTTGATGATGCTGTGCGCCTGGAAGCCATGCTCAGAAATGCAAATATGGTGGTCACCGCCAGAATCGACGGGCTTCTGGTAGGCATCGCAAGATCAGTGACAGATTTTGCTTTTTGCTGTTACCTGTCTGACCTGGCGGTAAGTAAAACTGCCCAAGGCAAAGGCATTGGGGCTCGGCTGATTGAGGAAACGCGCAAACATCTGGGGCCAACTGTCAGCCTGATACTCAACTCGGTACCTGAATCGGTTGGCTTTTATGAGGGCATCAATATGCCTGCGCTGCCAAATTGTTTCTGGTTTCGAAGGGAGCGGTAAATTGATTCAAGTCTGGTTCAAGGCCGCCTGTAAGCCACCTTCTGCGCAGCCCAATACTTTGAATTAAGCCGGTCCAGCCGCACTTCGCCTCCACTCGAAGGCGCATGCACAAACCGGCCTTCCCCCACATAAATGCCGGCATGTGTGGCCGAATCAGTCCGGCCAAACACGACCAGGTCGCCGGTCCGCAACTCGTCCGCGTCTATCTGCCGCCCCCAGTATTGCAGGCCGGACACACTTCTGGGCAAATTCAGGCGTGCCCTGGATCTGTACACATGGCCGATCAGGCCGCTGCAGTCAAAACCCGAATCGGGGGTGTTACCGCCGTAGCGGTACGGGGTACCTACAAGGCCCAGGGCATAGATGGTGACGTCGTCGGCGGCCTCCTGCGAGATTGGCGGGCCGCTTTTGACGCTGGCGCGGCCTGGTTTGTTGGGTGTGGAGCCACAGGCACCCAGAACAAGCACCAGGCCGAGAGGCATCAGGATACGAAGCAGATTGTGAAACAGGGGCTTGCCATAACTCATGTCTGTAACTTCCATTCCTGGTTCGGGTGACGTGTGTGCTGCTTCAGTCGGCAGAGGCCAGAAACTCCTCCAACTGGCTGAATGTTCCACCAAAACCCTGCTCAAGTGACTCAAAAAAGCCGGCAAAACGGGTGCGTTCTGCCTGCAGGGCATTGATGGGGCCGCCGTTCAGGGACACCGTAGTTTGCCCGTCTTTTTCTTCCGTGAAGGTAACGGTGTTGAATACCTGCAGTGGCCAGTCGTCCATACCGGGAAAAGGCGCACGCGTGATCTCGCCTTGCGGGTTTGAAAACGAGTTGATGAATTCAATGCTTTGTTGCGGCGCGATGCGGCCGTAAACAAACCGGCCCCACATGTCGGGCATGCCCGGCCACACCATGGCGTACAGCAGCATGCCGCCTTCGACAAAATCCATCTTTTCCAGCCTGAGCGTACAGCCTTTTGGCCCCCACCATTTTGCAAAGTGTGCGGGATCGCTCCAGGCCTGCCAGACTTTTTCCAGTGGTGCCTTGAAGCTGCGGCTGATGGCAAACTGCTGCTCTGCCGGCGTGCTGGAAACGTAGGCGTCGAGCCGGCCCAGTGTCTGCTCGCCACCCTGCACGGCGCCAAACTCCACCAGGTGCTTGAGTTGTTCTGCGCTTTTCAGCACCAGATGCAGTGTGACCTGGGTTTGATTTCCCAGGTCCTGAAAGCTGATGTCGGCGTTGAATTCGGCCACGTTTTCATCGTCGCCGCCATGTTCGTATTCAAGCCGCTCCAGCGGCTTGACGGTGGTGTAGCGAATCCAGTTGTTGTAGTCGGTGCCCGGTGTGCCGGGGGCGCTGCCTTCGGGTGCCGGGCCATGCATCACATAACGCCACAGGCCGCCGGGGCGCACTTCCATCTCGAAGGTGGTGGTCGTGAAGCCGTTGGGCCCCCACCAGTGGCCTATATGTTTGGCCTGCGTGAATACCTGCCAGACCCGCGCCAGCGGTGCGTTGACGATGCGGGTGATGCTGATTTCCTGGCCCGAGACGGTGCTGACGGATTTGTTGCTGTCTATCATGGTTTGGCTTCCTTGGGGTTTTCAGAGGGGGAATCTGGGGTTTGCGGGGTTTGCAACTCTTGCAGATAGGCGTCAAGGCGGTCCAGTCGGGCTTCCCAGAACTGGCGGTACTGGCCGACCCAGTCCATGGCCTGCTTCAGCGGCAGGGCTTCCAGCCTGCAGGGTCGCCACTGGGCATCGCGGCCCTTGCTGATCAGGCCAGCGGTTTCCAGCACCTTCAAATGCCTGGAAATGGCGGGCAGGCTCATCGCAAACGGTGAGGCCAGTTCATTGACAGACGCCTCGCCACCGGCCAGCCGCGCCAATATCGCCCGCCTTGTCGGGTCGGCAAGGGCGGCAAAAGTGCTGCTCAGGGCATCGGCATGCATGTGTATTTATCTGGATGGTTAATTAACGAATAAGTTAAATATAAGTCCAAAAAACACTGTTGTCAAAGCTGCGGGCAGAAAGGGCGCTAAAAATGCCCTTTTCTGCCCACTGACTATGGCCGTCATTTAAAACCAAGTGCTATAAAAATAATGGCATTTTATGCAGCCTGCACAAGCCGAAATAGGCATTTCTCAAGCCAGTCCGCCATTGGCCCGCAAAACCTGGCCGTTGACCCAACCAGACTGGGGTCCGGCCAGAAATGACACCACCTTGGCAATGTCATCAGGCTGGCCCAGGCGTTCAAGCGGCGGCATTTTTGCAAAATTGGCGATCTGCTCGGGTGTTTTGCCGTTCAAAAACAGCTCGGTGGCAACCGGGCCGGGTGCTACGGTGTTGACGGTGATGTTGCGGCCGCGCAGTTCCTTGGCAAACACGGGAGTCATGGCTTCAACCGCTGCCTTGCTGGCGCAATAAACAGCGTAGCCCGGCAGGCTCAGGGCCAGTACGGTGCTTGAAAAGTTGACGATTCGGCCGCCGTCGTTCAGCCGTTGGGCGGCTTCGCGCAGGGTGTTGAAGGTGCCGCGGGTGTTGATGGCAAAGGTTTGTTCAAACAACTCGTCACTGGTGTCGGCCAGCGGCGCGGGTTTGAAGACGCCTGCATTGTTGACCAGCACATCAACCTTGCCCAGCACCTGTTCCGCCTGATCGAACAGCGCCCGCACATTGCCTGCGTTTGATACATCGGCCTTGATGGCAATGGCGCGGTGGCCTTGTGACTGCAACTGCGCGACCAGTGCATCGGCTTCGGCCACCTTGCTGGCGTAGTTGATGGCGACGGCAAAACCGTCTGCCGCCAGTTGCCGGGCAATGGCTGCGCCTATGCCACGTGATGCACCGGTGACGATGGCTACCTTGCTGTTGTTTGTCATGATGTTTCCTTCGATTCGGGTTGAGAAGCCTCGATCATGACTGCAACGTTTTCAAAGATAAACTGGCCTAAGCTGGTTTGACTGTTCGATAAACTACAACAATCAACTGAAGGAACTGCATTTGGACCGCTTTGAAGAGATGCAGATATTTGTGCGCATCGTTGAACGCCGCAGTTTTACCCAGGCGGCTGAGGATCTGCAGTTTCCGCGTGCCACCGTCACCAACGCCATACAGCGGCTTGAAACCCGGCTGGGCACGCGCCTGCTGGAGCGCACCACACGGCAGGTCAAGCCCACACTCGACGGTTCGGCTTATTACCAGCGCTGCCTGCGGCTGCTGGCCGATATGGAAGAGGCTGAAAGTGCGTTTCGTGATGTGAAACCCAAGGGTTTGCTGCGTGTGAACCTGCAAGGCACACTGGCTTGCAGGTTTGTGGTGCCGGCGCTGCCTGACTTTTTACATCGTTACCCCGGCATTGAACTGCATATTGGCGTGGGCGACCGGCTGGTTGATCTGGTGCGTGAAGGTGTTGACTGCGTGCTGCGCTCAGGCAATCTGCAGGATTCGTCCATGGTTGGCCGCCGTGTGGCGCTGCTCGAGCAAGTGACCTGCGCCAGCCCGGCCTACCTGGCGCGGCATGGTGAGCCGATGAGTCTGGCTGATCTGGCATCCCATCATGCCGTCAATTACGTATCAAGCGCAACGGGGCGGGTTTATCCGCTGGAGTTTGTCGTTAATGGTCAGACACAGCTGATGACGCTGCCTGGCGCGGTGTCGGTCACCGGGGCCGATGTTTATGCGGCCTCAGCCATTGCGGGCCTGGGCCTGGTGCAGGTGCCACGCTACCGGGTCCAGGGCGAGCTTGATGCCGGCATGCTGCGTGAACTGCTGGCCGGATGGCCGCCGCCGCCCATGCCGGTCACTGTGCTTTATCCACAAAACCGCCAGTTGTCAGGGCGGGTCAGGCTGTTTGCCGACTGGCTGCAGTCGCTGTTTGCCGCTGTGCTTTTGCCTGCGCCGGGTAAATCGCTGACCTGCCGCCGCCGTTGCATGCCCCTCAGGTGTCTGCATCATGCCTAGCGCATGGCCGCCATGAATGCAGGAACAGGACGGCCATCCGCCTCAAGGTAGTCGGCCATAGGCAGCACCACGGCGCGCACCGCTGGCCGCGCGCTCATTCTGTTGCGCCAGGCCAGCAAGTAGGGTGTAGAGGCCGTGATGCCGGCCTGCATGCGTGTGCCAAAAAGCACGGCCATATACAGGGCGATATCTGCAAATGAATAGTTGCCTGCCACATACTCATTTTTTTCAAGCAGCGGTTCAAGGCGGGTATAAAAATCACGCGCACCCTGGACGGCAAGAATCGCGACCGGGTCGTCCATCGATTTCTGCAAACCCATCAGCCGGATGATGTGCGGAAAATAAACCTCGTCACACTGATGCTCCAGCAGGCGCGCACGGGCGCGGCAGCGGATATCTGCGGGCCACAGCGGTGGCTCTGGTTTCAGGTCTTCAAGGTATTCAAATATCTGGGTCGAGTCAAACAGCTCCAGGTCGCCGTGCACCAGCACCGGCACCTGTTTTTTGGGGTTGATGCGTACTACATCGGGGTCTTTGGGCGAGTAGCCCTGTTGCTGCGTGAACGGCACCATCACCACATCGAGTGCCAGGCCTTTTTCAAGCGCGGCAATCTGTACTTTGGCACCGAACATGCTCAGTTGTCCGGAGTAAAGCCGCATGGCATTACTCATTCCACCTTGGCTCCGGACGCCTTCACCACCTTGGCCATCTGTTCAAAGTCCACTGCCAAAAGTTTGGCAAAGTCGGCATTGCTCATGGCCAGCGGCTCAATACCCTGTTTGTCCAGGCGCTCCAGAATCACCGGGTCTTTTAGCAATTTGGCCATCGCTGCGTTGACACGGTTGACTTCTGCCGCTGGTGTGCCCACGGGGCCCAGTAGGCCAAACCACGAGTCAAACTGGTAGCCGGGCAGGCCGCTTTCGGCAATCGTCGGCACCTCGGGCAGGTATCTGGAGCGTTTGGGCGATGTCACGCCAATCAGGCGGATACGGCTGTCCTTGGCAAAGGCCAGTGCACCAATGCTGGCGGCAATCACGGCGTGGGCACGGCCTGAAATGACTTCATTGATCGCCTCGCCCGTGGCCTTGAGCGGCACATGCACCACATCAATGCCCGCCAGGCCGTTGAAGTAGGCCATCGACAAATGGGTGGCGCTGCCCACGCCTGCAGTTGCGTAGTTCAGTTTGCCGGGGTTGGCCTTGGCGTATTTGATGTACTCGGCTGCAGTTTTGGCTCGCACATCGGGGTGAATCATCAGCACATAGTCGGCGGTGCCGATATGGGCCATGGGTGCAAAGTCTTTTTGTGGGTCATAGGCCAGTTTGGTGTACAGCGTGCCGGCAATGTTGTGGCTGGCTGCGGCCAGCACCATCACGCCGCTGTCAGCTGGCGACTTGGCCACAAAACCCGTGCCTACCGTGCCGCCCGCACCGGGTTTGTTGTCAATGATGACTGTCTGGCCCAGTGCCACGCCCAGTTCGGTTGAAATGGCGCGTCCCAGCAAGTCCTGCACGCCGCCCGGTGCAAAAGGCACGACGATGCGTGCCACCTTGGGGTTGGCCTGGGCCAGGGCGCTACCGGCTGCCAGGGCCAGGCTGGAGGCCAGAAAATCTCTGCGTTGCATGTGTTTGCTTTCAGTCAGTGAGTCAGTCTGTTGCTCGGGTTTGCCGGATCCGGCTGCGGTATGGGGTGAAGTTCAGTTCACGCAAATCTCGTCAGCCAGGCGGCGCATGAAACGTTCACACCAGGCCAGTTGCTCCAGCGTGACCCATTCATTGGGCTGATGCGCCTGCGCGATGTGGCCGGGGCCGCACACGATGGTGGGCACCCCGACCTGGTGGAACAACGCAGCTTCCGTGCCAAAAGACACCTTGCCCGCGCCGGTACTGGCATCCACCCCGGCGCATTTGAAACAAAGCTGTGCAATCTCGCTGTCTGCATCGGTTGCAAAACCTGGCAGCACCGAATTGAGCTTGTGTGTGATGCCGGTATCAGCCGCCACTGCCTGCATTGCAGGCAGCAGGCTGTCGGCAAACTCCTTTGCCTCGTTGAACAGTGTGACCGGGGAGTTGAGGTGATGGTGGCGAATCTCCCAAGTCACCTCGCAGTCACGCGCAATGATGTTGAGCGCCGTGCCGCCATGGATCACCCCGGTGTGTATGGTGGTGAAGGGCACGTCAAAAAGCGCATCAAATGGCCCTTCGGCCTCCAGCCTGTTCCTCATTGATTTGAGTTTGGCCACAAACTCGCAGGCAATTTCAACCGCATTTACACCTTGCGGCGTCAGTGACGAATGCGCCTCAAATCCGCGCACAGAGGTTTTGTAGGCATGTTTGCCCTTGTGCGCAATCACCACCTGCATGCCGGTAGGCTCGCCCACAATGCAGCCCATGGGTTTGAAACCCTGGTCAACCATGTCGGCAATCAGGCGGCGCACACCAATGCAGCCCACCTCCTCGTCATAACTGAAGGCAAAGTGCACCGGTATTTTCAATTTGCGTTTGACCAGTTCGGGCACCATCATCAAGGCCGTGGCACCAAAACTTTTCATGTCGGTCACGCCGCGCCCATAAAGTTTGTCACCAATCACTTCGGCCTTGAACGGGTCTGTGTTCCAGGGCTGGCCATCCACCGGCACCACATCGGTGTGGCCTGACAACACCAGCCCGCCGATTTTTGTTTCACCGTTGTCTGCCGGCAAGGTGGCCCACAAATTGGCTTTTTTGCCAGTCTCGTCGTAGATCAGCTGGCACATCGCACCTTGTGACACCAGCCTGTCACGTGTCCATTCGATGATGGGCAGATTGCTGTCACGCGATACCGAGGCAAAGGAAATCCATTTTTCAATCAGGGGCAGGGCTGCCAGGTCGGCAAGCAGGGCAGATTCAAGCGCGGATGAGGGGAGTGGGGCATTCATGGTGGGCCTTTTGGAAAACGGCCTGAACAGGCCAGTTGCATGCAAAGCCATGTCAGCATACACGCGGTGAATGAGAAGTGTTGGCCACCGCGCTTCGAGGCATGAAAGTTGCACCCGTGTAAATCAGCATTGATATTGGACCTGATTTGGGCAGATTCGCAATCGTCCGGTGCAGTTTTGTGCAGGCAAGGCACCCGGAACCAGTTCTGGAGTCATCCCACGCAATGCTATGGTGTGATTTCCTTAAAGATCCAAGGGGTTTTTATGACACGATTCTTGTGTACTTTGGTGTTCTTTTTTCTTTTTATCAACGGCCAGCCTGAACAGCCAAGCGCAAGTGGTGTTCGGCTCCGGTCAGCCAGCCAACAAGGTCATACGCCTGGCCACCCTTGAATGGCCACCCTACAACGGCCAGTTGCTGCCACTTGAAGGCCTCTCCACCCGCATTGCAACCGTGGTTGCCAAGGCGGCAGGTTACAGATTGCTGAGCGCGTCTTTTGACTGGACAGCTGCCGTGCAAAAAGGCGAAAAAGACCCTAACTTCGAGGGCTACTTCCCCGAATATTTCAGCAAGGAACGTGAACAGGCCTGCCATCTGTCGCAATCCATAGGCACCAGCGTGCTTGGTGTAGCCACCCTCAAAAGCGCCCCCATCACCTGGGCCGCAGTTCCTGATCTGGCGCAGTACAAAATCGGCGTGGTGGAAGGTTATGTCAACGGCGAAGAATTCGACGAAGCCGTCAAACAGAAACGCCAGCCCGTGGAAGCCGTGGCCAGCGACGCCCTGAACGTCAAAAAGCTGAGGGAAGGCAAGATACGCGGCATCATCATCGACAAAAACGTACTCAGCTACACCTTGTCCCGATCAGGCGCCAGCGACCAGGTCATCTTCAACCCCCGCCCCATCGCCCAGCAGACTTTGCATGTTTGTTTCAAACGCTCGCCCGCCGGGCTGGAAATGCGTAATGCTTTTAACGAGGCGCTTAAAAAGAATGACCCG
>JAZKIK010000547.1:0-1575 GCA_040384925.1 Pseudomonadota bacterium
TCGCCGTTTGCATCGGCGGTGGCAAAACGTTTTTGCAGTTCACCGCGCATTTGCGCCATGCGCTCCATGCGGCTGGCGTCAGGGGTTTGGGCCTGGGCGGTTGCAAATAAAGAGACAAGGCAGGTGGCTGTCAAAAAGAGGTGGGTCAAACGCATGACGGACTCCTTTGGGGATTGGGTTTGAGGGGAGTTGTCAAAATACCGCGATTTCAACGCGCAGGGCAGGCCATCGTGGCCCCGCTGGCGCTGTAGCAAGTGGCGTTGTGGGTCATGCCGGTGTCCTTGTTGTAGGCGCTGCTGCTTTGCACACTGTTGCCGGTAGACGCGCTGGTGGCGCTGCTGCTGCGGCTTTGGGTAATATTGCCGCTGGCGTCACGGCTGGCACCACCACTGGTTTGTGCGCTGCCCTGTGTGCCAGATGCCGAGGCGCTGCCGCTGTAGCTGGCCGAGCCGTCGGCATTGACGGTCGTCACGCCCGCACGTTTGAACTTTCCGCCATTGGGGCCCTGGCCGCTCACACCGCTGACGGCGCTGCCATTGCCCTGCCCGTCAGTTGTTACCGCTTTGCCGCGCAGCAATTTGCCGCCATTGGGTCCCTGGTGAGCACCGCCGCCGACTGCAGTGGTGCCACCAGCTTCATTCTGGCGGGCGATATGCAAACCCCCGGCATGGGCGCTGCCTATGCTGGCTGCCAGCACAATGGTTGAAAGCAGGGCTGTGGCGATGGAATGGGTAAATTTGGTCATGACTAAGATTCCTTGAGGTTTCAGCAACACACCGTGTGTTGCCGTGCCTTGACTGTGACTGGCTGGTATGAGTAGCCTGTGTCGTGTGCTGCCTGGTTTGTGACAGACGATGAGCAGGCACCGCTTTTGTCATCCTTTGTCATGATTTCGCGCTTGGGTGTTGCTGCCATGCCTGGCCTGTGGCTACCATCCAGTCAACTTCTTCCTCACAAAGGGTTTCCCGTGACCGAGCCCATTGCCCGCATTCTGGTAGTTGACGACGAGGCTGATCTGCGCGCCTTGCTGCAGCGTTATCTGGTAGCACAGGGTTACGCTGTGCGAACACTTGAAGACGCAAAAACGCTGGACCCCTTGCTGGCCCGCGAGCGTTTTGATGTGCTGGTGCTCGATGTGATGATGCCCGGCGAAGACGGCCTGGCGGTATGCCGCCGCCTGCGTGCGCAGGGCGAAACCATTCCCATCGTCATGCTGACAGCCCGTGGTGACCCGGTGGACCGCATCATCGGTCTGGAGATGGGCGCTGACGACTACCTGCCCAAACCATTCAACCCGCGTGAATTGCTGGCCCGCATCCAGGCGCTGGTACGCCGCCAGCGCATGCTGGGTGCCCATACCGGGCCGGTGCCCAGCCAGGGTGCGCTGACGTTTGGTGAATTCCGACTCGATCTGGACACCCGCAGGCTGGAAAAAAACGGCCAGGAACTGCCCTTGACGACGGGCGAATTCACCCTGCTGCAGACGCTGGCGCTGCACCCCAACCGCCCGCTGGGGCGAGACCGCATCATTGAACTCTCACGCGGGCGCGATCATGAAGCCACAGACAGAAGTAT
>JAZKIK010000548.1:0-3329 GCA_040384925.1 Pseudomonadota bacterium
ACGGCCTGCGCCAATGGCTTGTGCGCCCAGGATCGAGGCGGTAATGGCAATTGAGATCGCCGGAAACTGCACGTAGGCCACCACCTGATTGACTGCGCCATAAGCCGCCGTGGCGTTGGAGCCATAAGCATTGACGAGCGAGAGCAGGGCGACTTCGGCCAGCGAGATCACGATCATCTGCACACCTGTGGGTACGCCGACTTTCAGCACAGTTTTGAGAATCGGGCCGTTGATGCGCATCTGCCGCACAAACTCTGCGTCCGGTGCCAGCGGGCTGTGGATGCGGCGCAGCCTGAAGCCCAGCCAGGTCGTGGCAATCAGCATCGACAGCACTGACGCCACTGCACCGCTGGCCACCCCCAGTTGCGGCAGGCCACCCCAGCCACGAATAAGCGCTGGCGTGACGACAAGGCCGACCACCGTTGAAATCAGCAGGGTGTAAAGCGGGTTGACGGTGTCACCCACCCCACGCAGCATGGCGGTGGCGAGCAGGTAGACAAACAGGCCAGGCCCGGCAATCATCATGATGCGGGCGTAAAGAATGGCATCCGGCAGGATGTCGACCGGTGTACCCAGCGCCCGCAGCAGCGGGCCGGTAAAGAGGCCACCAAACAGCGCCACCAGCACACCAAAAATCAGCCCAACAGTCAGCGTGGTACCGGCAATCGCCTTGACCTTGCCGGTGTCGCGTGCGCCCCAGGCCTGACCAATCAGCACCGAGGCACCCGCGCCCAGGCCAATGGTGAAGGCGATAAAAAAGAACAGGATGGGGAAAAAGCTCGACACCGCCGCCAGCGCGCCCACACCAATCATCTGGCCCACATAAACATTGTTAAGCGTGCCTGACAGGGACTGCAGGATGTTGCTGAGCAGCATGGGGCCGAGGAAGGCGATAAAGGTCTTCCACAGGGGGCGGCTGTCGCTGAACGGCGGGTTGCGTCTGGCTGGCGCGCCACTTGCGCTGCTTGCAACAGAACTGGTGGGCTGGGCTGCAGGCGGCTTATTCATGGCTCGCACCGTCTTGCGCAGCTTCGGTCGCTTGCCAGCTGCTGGCGGCCAGGGTTTGCAGATAGTCACGCACATCCTGCGGCCAGAGTGCGATAAGGCTGGCAAACCGTTCACCTTCGGCCGCAAACAGGGCGCGAGTGGCTTCTTCAAAACCGGCCAGGTCACCTGCCATTTCGGTCATGAAACGGTAGGCCGACTCACGCGCCAGGCGGGCAGCGTCGCGCCCTTGTGTGGCGCGGCGGGCGTCTTCAACCAGGCGGCGTAGCGCGACAGATGCACCGCCGGGCTGGCGATTCAGCCATTCCCAGTGGCGCGGCAACAAGGTCACTTCACGCGCCACCACACCCAATTTGGGGCGGCCTACGCTGCGGGTGGGGGCTTCGGGCTGATTGCTGGTGTCTGCCGCTTCGGGTCGCAGGTCAAAGTCAAGACGGCCGCCGGTGGCGTCGTCAAAAATGCGGATCAGCACATTGGGGTCTGCCGCTTGTGCCCTCAGTTGCGCCAGAACCTGCGCGCGCGGGCCAGATGTGATGCGGCTGAAGGCTGCAAAAGCTGTCAGGGTTTGGGGTGTGGAATCAAGAGTTGTCATGGTTCTAAATGTTGTTGTTGCTTTTTATTTTACCCGGATGAAATATGGATTTGTTTATTATCCGGGTAAAAATATGTGAACTTGTGCGAAGTTGATTCATTACTACAAAATCATCTAAATAAGCAATTTAATATTCTTTTGGGATTGATTCGGATTGAGCTAAATTCGCCACCTGTTTAAAAAAAGAGCTGCCCGCGTTTTCACAAGAAGCAGGGGCGGCGACGATAAAGGTTGGCGGGTTTTCATGATCGAGTTAAAAGGTATTTTTCAAACCTACCAGGGTCAGCAAGGCCCGGTTGAGGCGCTGCGCGGGGTTGACCTGCATGTCAAGGCGGGGGAAGTGTTTGGTGTGATTGGCCGCAGTGGGGCGGGAAAATCGTCGCTGGTGCGGGTGATCAATCTGCTGAACAAACCCACGGCTGGCCAGGTTCTGGTGGGTGGGCGGGAACTGACGGCACTGGGTGGTGATGACTTGCGTATCGCAAGGCGTGATATTGGTGTGGTGTTTCAGCACTTCAATCTGCTGTCTTCACGCACGGTGTATGGAAATGTGGCGCTGCCGCTGGAGATTGCCGGCCTGCCATCTGCCGAGATCAGGGCGCGGGTTGAGCCGCTGCTTGACCTGGTGGGCCTGAGTGCCCTGGCTGACCGATACCCGGCGCAGGTCAGCGGCGGGCAAAAACAGCGTGTCGGCATTGCCCGTGCACTTGCCAACCGGCCCAAGGTGCTGCTCAGCGACGAGGCCACATCGGCGCTTGATCCTGAGACCACACGCTCCATTCTTGGCCTGCTCAGGCAGATCAACAAGGAGTTCGGCCTGACGATTGTGCTGATCACACACCAGATGCAGGTCATCAAACAGGTGGCTGACCGCGTGGCGGTGATTGATGCCGGGCAAATCGTTGAAAGCGGCGCGGTGATTGATGTGTTCACGCGCCCACAACACGACACCACCCGCAGCCTGATTGCCGAAATCGTTCCGCAGGAGCTGCCTGACAGCGTGCTGGCACGCATTCGCAAGCTGATGGGGGCTGAACAAACCCAGGCCGGCCATCAGGGCCAGTTGCTGCGGCTGGCCTTTGCCGGTGACGAGTCAGACCGGCCGCTGCTGTCAGACGTGATCCGGCGTTTTGGCATTGACTTGTCCATCGTGCATGGCCAGGTGGACGAGATCCAGGGCAAACCCTTTGGCACCCTGGCGGTGTTTGCGCGTGGTGCGCGTGAGCAGCTCAATGCGGCTGTGGCGCACCTGCGTGGTGCCGGTGTGTTTGTGGATGAAGTGGCGAGCCATGCGGAGCAAGTGCGCCGCGCCGGGCCGCCCCAAGCAAGCACAGCCCCCTTGGGGGGCATCCTTCGACAGGCTCAGGACGAACGGAAATCAGAAGTGAAAAGCGTGGGGGCGCATTAAGTCATGTTCAGTAATTTTTCCCAAGCCCTGCTGGAACTGTTTGTCAGCTCCCTGTGGGAAACGCTGGTGATGGTGGGCATCTCTGGCCTGGTAGGTGCGCTGATCGGCGTGCCGCTGGGTGTGTTTTTGCGGCTGACTGACCAGGGCGGTGTGCTGCAGAACAGGGGTATCAACCGTGTGGTGGGCGGCATCGTCAATGCGGTGCGTTCAACACCTTTCATCATCCTTCTGGTGGCCATCATTCCGCTGACGCGGTTTATCACCGGCTCATCCATAGGTACAGCCGCTGCCGTGGTGCCGCTGACGATTGCTGCTGCACCATTT
>JAZKIK010000549.1:0-2627 GCA_040384925.1 Pseudomonadota bacterium
CACCGCAAGCCGCCCCTCACCCAGCTCAATCTTGGTTGTTTGGCCAAGCGTCAACGCCTGATCCGCCACGCTGGGCATCGTCAGACTTAAAAGGCGCGGATCGTTGTAACCCTTGCCTCGATGGTTTGAACTCAAGCCAGCCTGTTCAGCAGCATTCAGAATTGCAGCAGCCAGCGAGCTGTCACTACCAAAGTCAAACTGCATCGCATCTCGCATGCCTTGGTTGTTGCGCAAAGCGTTTGCAGCGCCATAAGTCAGCGCTGCGCCGCCAACTGCCATACCCGCACCAACTCCTGCAGCGCCCAATGCAGAGCCAGCTGCCGCAGGGGCCGCACCCTCAAGTATTGGGAAGGGACCAGGTGACCCCCCAGGTGTCGGTAGCCCACCGCCTGGCCCACCGACTCCCGGTAATCCCCCAGCCGATCGCCGCGCAAGCAATGAGAATATGCCGGCTGATGCCGTCAGTACACCCAGCGCGCCAGCTGCAGTCATGGCAGCCGCCGACAACACCGGAAACTCCCTGACCAGCTGCGCCGTCTTGTCCAGCAACTTGTTCAGCGCGCTTTCTTGATTCATAAAAGCGTTGTACTGGGCGTTTTCCAGCTCAGCAGCAGCGGCCCGAGATTTAGCGCCTGCGCCTTCACTTTTGAACTGGTAACCCGTGGTAACGGCATTACCGTTTTCATTCCTGACTGATTCCAGCACCCTTTTGCCATACTCTTTTGTGCCAGCCAAGCCTGAGTAACCGCCCATTTCCTGCAAGTCATTGATGATCTTTGACAGGCCCGCCGCCTTGTAAATTTCGGCAATGCTGTCGTACCGTTCCTTTCTTTCTTCAGCAGAAAGGTTCTTTTCAACGCCCAGCATGGCGGTTCTGGCCTTCCCATAAGGGTCTTGTTTCTCCATCACCTTTTCAAGCAGCCCCATATATGTGTCAACAGGCGTTTGCCCATTCACAACGCCCCTTGCCATTTCGGCGTCCAGGTCAAAACCTTGTTTTTTGAACTCTTTGCGCGTATCTTCGGCTTTCATTTTTTGCACGAAATTGCGCAAATTGTTGGCGGCTTCGTCATTGGTGCCAGCCGTTGACCGCACCTGCTGCAGCATGGTTACCATGGCCTCGACGCCTGCCATGCCCTT
Organism: Pseudomonadota bacterium; assembly: GCA_040384925.1. Lineage (GTDB taxonomy): Bacteria > Pseudomonadota > Gammaproteobacteria > Burkholderiales > Burkholderiaceae_C > Polaromonas. Next base: position 1,141 of record JAZKIK010000549.1, read on the forward strand.
GTAACCTTTGAAAGATGGCGCAAGTGGCCCGATCCATTTGGCCGAATCCTTGATTTCGAACCCGCCCTCCTGGCCACCTCGCATCAACTTCGCCAGCGCCAGCTCAATTTGTTGAGGATTAAGCCCAAAGGTCACCTTCATCTTTTCCGATGCCTGCACCAGATCGTTTGCGTCTGAACTTGACGCCACACTGGTACGCATGATTTTTGGCAACAGCGCCGACGACTCCTCAGAGGTAAAAGAACCCGTCCCCACCAGCTTGTCAAACGCCAGCAAAGTCGCCTCACGGGTTGCTCCTTTGGCCTGCCGCACCGTATCCATGACCAGCGCATTGATTTTGTCTTTACCTAACCGCAGCGCCGCCAAGTCCTTTCCCGCATACGCAGTTTTAGTAACATCCCGCAGCTTGTCGTCATAGTCAATCGGCTTATCCAGCATCGCCTTTGCAGCGTAAAACCCACCAGCCAAACCACCCACAGCAGCCGGGCCATTGCGGGCCACAGAAGCACTCAGCTGCGCCAGCCCGCGCATCTTGGTGTTCACTTGGTCAATGTTCTGCGCCAGTCGGCGCATGTAACCCGCCTGCCGTTCGGTCGCACTGTTTGCTGAAAACCGTGCGTAAGCAGAGTCCAGCCGCTGCATATAGCCACTGGTGCGCTCAATTGCCCGCTGTGCTGCCGTCTGCGCAACCACCACGGCCTGGCCGCCTTCCTTGGCTTTCACAGCAGTTTTATCGTGCTCGACGCCCACTTTCTTGACAGCAACACCAGTCTTGTCCACCTCGCGCTGCATCGTGTTCTGAGCCTGTTCCACCGCCTTCGCATCAGCCCTCGCCTTAGCCCCGACATTGCCCGCCAGCTCAATAAAGTAGCGAAGTTTGAGTTCACGCATGTCAGCTCTTCTTTTTACTGAACTGCGCGGCCATCGCCATCAGCCGCGCCTTGGGCATCAACTCCAGTGAAGTCGGCGAGCAATGCAGGGCCAGAGCCAGCGCGTTCAGCAAACGCTCCCACTGCTGCACTCTGGCCCGTGGGCTGTGGGGGCTGCGCCCCTTTCGGCGTGGCAAGGCCCGCCACAATAGTTTCAAACTCTGCTTGGCTCATGTTCCCGTAGCGCACCTCGCTCGCCAGCGTAATCAGAAAAATCCGCTCTTCCAGAAGTTCCAGGTCAGCGCTCGACAACTTGTCATACATTGCCAGGTCAATCATGGCCTGCGGAATCACATCGCCGTCGCAGTGGAACGACTCAAGGTGCAACATGTTCAGCACATGCTTGAAGTTCGACTCACTAACCAAAAGCTTCCACGCCCCGCCAGCCAGCACAGCGCGTTCACTCAGCGCCTCGGCCCTACGCTCATCAGCAACACCGGTTTCCCGCAGCGTCACAACGCGGTAACGCAGTTCGCGCCCACCGCTCTGTACCTTCAGCCCATCAGGCAAAGTCAATTTAAAAAGGTCATCAATCCGCTGGGGTTCAGCGGCTGGCGA
>JAZKIK010000550.1:0-14560 GCA_040384925.1 Pseudomonadota bacterium
CAAAAACCCTCTTGACGAAAATACTTTAAACCTAAACAATTAAAGTAAGATTAATCTACAGAGCACACATCTCATGCGCATCCTTTGTCTGGGCGGTGGTCCCGCAGGTTTGTATTTCGCCTTGCTGATGAAACTGCAAAACCCGGCGCATCACATCACGGTGGTCGAGCGAAACCGCCCGTTTGACACCTTTGGCTGGGGGGTGGTGCTGTCTGACCAGACGCTGGGCAACCTGCAGGTGGCCGACCCTGTCAGCGCACAGCTGATTGGCGATGCTTTTAACCACTGGGACGACGTCGAGGTGTTTTTCAAGGGCCGGAGTGTGCGTTCGGGCGGCCACGGTTTTTGCGGCATAGGACGCAAAAAACTGCTCAACATATTGCAGGAACGCTGCATCGACCTGGGTGTCGAGCTGGTGTTTGAAACCGATGTGCAGGACGACCAGACCATTGCGGCCCAATACCAGGCCGACCTGGTGATTGCCAGCGACGGGCTGAACAGCCGCATCCGCAACCGTTATGCCGACACCTTCAAGCCAGATGTCGAGCTGCGCGCCTGCCGTTTTGTCTGGCTGGGCACCAAAAAGACTTTTGATGCCTTCACCTTTGCTTTTGAGCAGACCGAACACGGCTGGTTTGCAGCCCATGCCTACAAGTTCGACGAAACCACCTCGACGTTTATTGTTGAAACGCCCGAAGCCGTCTGGAAAGCCCACGGCCTGGACCAGATGAGCCAGGAGGATGGCATCGCCTTTTGCGAGCGCCTGTTTGCAAAATACCTGGACGGCAAGGCCCTGCTGAACAACGCCACCCATGTGCGCGGCTCGGCAATCTGGATCCGTTTTCCGCGTGTGGTGTGTGAACGCTGGGTTCACTGGCCTGGCGTGCACGATCGCAACGACGGGTCGGCAGAACTGGTGGCAATGCTTTCGCCAGCAGGGGCCGCGGAACCGGCTTCGCCGGGCCGCAGGCGCAGCGCCCCCTCGGGGGGCAGCGAACCACACGCAGTGGGGAGCGTGGGGGCACCGATCGTCCTGATGGGTGATGCGGCGCACACAGCGCATTTTTCGATTGGCAGCGGCACCAAACTGGCACTTGAAGACGCGATTGAGTTGTCACGCTGTTTTTCGCAGAACACCGGCCTTGAGGCTGCCCTGCAGGCGTACGAAGCTGTCCGGTCTGTCGAGGTGCTGAAAATCCAGAATGCGGCGCGCAATTCAACTGAGTGGTTTGAAAACGTGGATCGTTACAGCTCGCTGGAAGCCGAGCAATTCTTCTACTCGATGATGACGCGCTCACAGCGCATCAGCCATGAAAACCTGCGTGTGCGTGATGCGGATTGGCTCAAGGGATATGAAGAGTGGTTAGCCGGGCAAGCGGGAGCCAAATCAGCGCCACCGCCCATGTTGCTGCCGTTAAAAGTGCGTGAAGTCACGCTGAAAAACCGCATCGTCGTCTCGCCCATGGCTACTTACAGCGCCATTGACGGGCTGGTGCAGGACTTTCACCTGGTACATCTTGGCGCGCGCGCGCTGGGCGGTGCGGCGCTGGTGTTTGTTGAAATGACATCGCCCTGCCCTGAAGGCCGCATCACACCGGGCTGCCCCGGTTTGTGGAACGGGGCGCAGATGCTGGCCTTCAAACGTATTGCGGATTTTGTTCACGCATCGGGCGCGGGTGCAAAAATCGGCCTGCAACTCGGCCACAGCGGCCCCAAGGGCTCAACCCAGGTCGGCTGGGAATCGCCCGACGAAGCGCTGGCCGAAGGCAACTGGCCTTTGTTGGCCGCCAGCGCTGTGGCCTATGGCCCGAACAACCAGACACCTGCAGCCATGACGCGGCTGGACATGGACAGGGTCAAGGCCGAATTTGTACAGTCCACCCGTTACGCCCTTGAGGCCGGTTTTGACTGGCTGGAGCTGCACTGCGCACATGGCTATCTGCTCTCAAGCTTTATCACGCCATTGACCAATCGGCGTGACGACGACTATGGCGCAAACCTTAAAAACCGCTGCCGTTTCCCGCTGGAAGTGTTTTCTGCCATGCGCGAAGCCTGGCCCGCCCATCTGCCCATGAGCGTGCGCATTTCGGCCCATGACTGGGCACCCGGTGGCAACACGGCTGATGACGCGGTGGAAATCGCACGGCTGTTCAAGGCTGCGGGCTGCGACTTTATTGACGTGTCATCGGGCCAGACCACACGGGCAGCCAAACCGGTGTACGGCCGTATGTACCAGACACCATTTGCAGACCGTATTCGCAACGAGGTGGGCATTCAGACGATTGCGGTCGGCGCGATAACAGAGGCTGACCAGGTCAACAGCATCATTGCCGCCGGGCGGGCTGACCTGTGTGCGATTGCCCGCCCGCATCTGGCCGACCCGGCCTGGACGCTGCATGAGGCGGCCAGACTGCAAAGCCGCCACCTTGACTGGCCACAACCCTATTTGAGCGGAAGAGATCAGCTCTATAGGGAGATTTCCAAACAAAACAAGGCCGCTGGGCAATAAGGGCCCTCATGGGCAGCCATCAAACAAGCAGAAGAAAACAGGCGGCAATTTATGGACATGGAAGCAAGAGGCCACAGCGAGCACCCGGAAGCCCTCAGGCTCTGGCTGCGCATGCTGACCTGCACGCAACTGATTGAAAAGCAGGTGCGTTCCCAGTTGCGCGAACAGTTTGACACCACACTGCCGCGTTTTGACCTGATGGCGCAACTGGAGCGCAACCCCGACGGGCTGAAGATGAACGAGCTGTCGCGCCGCATGATGGTGACGGGCGGCAATGTGACTGGCATCACCGACCAGTTGGTCACCGAAGGCCTGGTCGAACGTGTGGACGTTGAAGGCGACAGGCGTGCCTACCGGGTGCGCCTGACCGCCCTGGGCCGGCAGACGTTTGACGACATGGCGCGCCAGCACGAAGCCTGGATCGTGTCGGCGTTTGAAGGCCTGTCAACACGCGAAGTCGAGTCCCTGCACAAGCTGCTGGGCAAGGTCAAACATCACCAAAACCGGCAACAAGCCGCTGGTCAACCTGACGACAAACTGGAAACCATATGAAACACTACATAGGCCCGACCAACCCCATGCATGCGCAGTTTGATGCGCTGGCCAGCTATCAGGCTGCGCATTTTGCCTACACCTTTGACGCGGGTGTCGCCACACTGACCTTGAACCGCCCGGAACGCAAAAACCCGCTGACCTTTGAGTCCTATGCCGAGTTGCGTGACCTGTTTCGTGCACTGAACAGCGCCACCGACGTGAAGGTAGTGGTCATTACCGGGGCTGGTGGCAATTTTTGTTCAGGTGGTGATGTTCACGAGATCATTGGTCCGCTGACAAAAATGAACATGCCTGAGCTGCTGGAATTCACCCGCATGACGGGCGACCTGATCAAGGCCATGCGCTTGTGCCCACAGCCGATTGTTGCGGCGATTGACGGCATTTGCGCTGGTGCAGGTGCCATGATGGCGCTGGCCGCCGATATGCGTCTGGGCACGGCGCAAGCCAAAACCGCGTTTTTGTTCACGCGGGTGGGTCTGGCGGGTGCCGATATGGGTGCCTGCGCGCTGCTGCCGCGCCTGATTGGCCAGGGCCGTGCATCGGAATTGCTGTTCACGGGCCGCGCCATGAATGCGCAGGAAGGCCTGCAATGGGGCTTTTTCAACGCGCTGCATGAAAGCGACGAGTTGCTGGTCAAAGCCCAAAAGCTGGCCCACGAACTGGCCTGTGGCCCGACCTTTGCACACGCCATGACCAAAACCATGCTGCACCAGGAATGGGCCATGACACTGGACCAGGCCATAGAAGCCGAAGCCCAGGCCCAGGCCATCTGCATGCAGACCAAAGACTTCAAGCGCGCCTATGAAGCCTTTGCAGCGAAACAAACACCTGTTTTTATGGGCGACTGAGCGTATGACACCCGCTACAAACCATCTGAAGCTGCCTTTTTTTGACGCCGTTCACCGCGACCTGGGTGCCAGGCTGATTGACTGGGCCTCAGTCCAGCAAGTGGACGAATCCGATGACCGCAAGGCTTGCCGTGAATGGGTACGGCTTTTGGGCGACAACGGCTGGCTGCGTTATTGCGTACCAGCCGGGGTTGATGGCAGCCTGGGTGGGGCGCTGGCAAAACTTGATTCGCGGGCTTTGGTGGTCTTGCGTGAAACGCTGGCGTTTTATTCACCACTGGCTGACTTTGCGTTTGCCATGCAGGGTTTGGGCAGCGGTGCCATCACGCTGGGTGGTACGCCCGAACAACAGACAGCATATCTTCCGCAGGTAGCCAACGGCAAAAAGATTGCTGCATTTGCATTGAGCGAGGCTGACGCCGGTTCTGACGCAGGTGCGATGCTGACCAGCGCGACGCGCACAGCCGATGGATGGCTGATCAATGGCAGCAAGACCTGGATCAGCAATGGCGGCATCGCAGACTTTTACGTCACTTTTGTCAAAACCGAAGCTGATGCGGGCACACGTGGCATCACTCCTTTCATCGTGGATGCCAGCACCCCAGGCCTGGACAGCAGCGAGCATATTGCCGTGATGGCACCGCACCCGCTGGCGACCTTGAAGTTTGACAACTGCCTGGTGCCTGAAGGCAGCCAGCTTGGTGTATTGAACGGCGGTTTCAAACTGGCCATGCAGACACTCGATATTTTTCGTGCCTCAGTTGCTGGTGCGGCGCTGGGCATGGCGCGGCGGGCATTGGCTGAAGCGGTGTCTTATTCGAAGCAGCGCAAGATGTTTGGTCAAAAACTGGCAGACTTTCAGCTGACGCAGGCAAAAATCGGTGAAATGGCGGCCTTGGTAGATGCTGCCGCCCTGTTGACCTACCGCGCCGCCTGGCTGCGCGATGAAGGTGAACGTACCGGCAGCACCGCCAGGGTCACTGCCGAGGCGGCGATGGCCAAAATGACTGCGACCGAAAACGCCCAGCGGGTGATTGACATGGCGCTGCAGATGCATGGCGGCCTGGGCGTCAAGGTCGGCTCCAAGGTTGAAAGCCTGTACCGCGACATTCGTTCGCTGCGCATTTACGAAGGTGCCACTGAAGTGCAGCAACTCATCATTGGAAAGGCGGTGTTGCAATCATGAGCCAGACAGACCGTTTTGTGCATGACCGCCTGCCTGCGGCCAGCCAGCTTTCAAAGATTCTCTACGAGCTGCCCGAGTTGCAGAATGCAGTGTCAGGCAACCTGGTGGATGTGTTGCTGGACAGGGTTGTCGCACGCGGGCTTTCAGACCGACCGTTTTTACGCTCGGACAGGATCACGCTCAGTTATGCCGACGCAGCAGAACGCATCAATCGCATCGCGCAGGTGTTGACTGAAGACTTTGGTCTGGTGCCGGGCAACCGGGTACTGCTGCGCGGCGGCAACTCGATTGGGATGGCGCTGGCCTGGCTGGGTAGCGTCAAGGCGGGACTGATTGCGGTAGCCACCATGCCTTTGCTGCGTGCCAAGGAGCTGTCTGAAATCATTGAAAAATCGCAGCCAACGGTGGCCCTGTGCGATGCCACGCTGCTTGATGAGTTGCAGGCCGCAAAAGCACAGGGCGACATCCTGAAAACCATTGTTCCCTTCAATCTGATGAATGAGCCGGGTTCGCTGGCTGTACTTGCGGCGCAAAAAGACGGGAACTTCACACCCTGCCGGACCGATGCCGATGACGTCGCGCTGATGGCATTTACATCAGGCACCACGGGCAAACCGAAAGCCGCTGTTCATACCCACAGGGATGTGCTGGCAGCGTGTGAAGCCTGGCCGCGCCATGTCCTGCAGGCCACGCCTGACGATATCGTGATGGGTTCACCACCGCTGGCTTTTACCTTTGGCCTGGGCGGCATGCTGATTTTCCCGATGTGGGCGGCTGCATCGGTGTTTTTTCCGTCCATACCGTACACACCGGAAGCGATGGTCAAACTGATCAACACCACAGGGGCGACGATTTGTTACACCGCGCCGACGTTTTACCGGCAGATGGCTGCGTTTGCAAAACAGCACGGCACGCCCAGCCTGCGAATTTGTGTCAGCGCTGGTGAAGCCTTGCCAGACGCAACCCGCCAGTTGTGGAAAGAAGCCAGCGGCATTGAAATGATCGATGGCATTGGTGCCACCGAGATGTTTCACATCTTCATTTCCACCACACCGGGTGATGTGCGGCGTGGTGCGATTGGCAAAGTGGTGCCAGGTTATGTCGCAAAGGTGGTGGACGACCAGGGCCATGAGGTCGAACGCGGCACGGTCGGCAAGCTGGCTGTGCAAGGCCCGACGGGTTGCAAATACCTGGCCGACACGCGCCAGGCCAACTATGTCAAAAATGGCTGGAACTACCCTGGCGATGCGTTTTTGCAAGACGCAGACGGCTACTTTTTTTACCAGGCACGAGCCGATGACATGATCATCACGGCCGGTTATAACGTTGGCGGGCCGGAAGTGGAAGACGCGCTGCTGAAACACCCTGCAGTAGCAGAATGTGGCGTGGTTGGCCAGCCAGACGAGGAACGCGGCATGATCGTCAAGGCCTTTGTGGTGCTGAAACCGGGCCATATGGGCGATGCGGATTTAATCAAAACCCTGCAGGAGCATGTCAAGGCCACACTGGCACCTTTTAAATATCCGCGTCAGGTGGAGTTTGTTGATAAATTGCCGCGCACCGAAACTGGCAAACTGCAGCGGTTTAAATTACGTACACCATGACATTCACCACACCCAAACTCATACGTTTTCACCACTGCGACCCGGCAGGCATCGTTTTTTATCCGCAGTTTTATTACCTTCTGCATGAAACGCAGGAGGACTTTCTGGCCCATATCGGTTTTCCGGAACACGTGATGATCCGCTCGGGTTACGGTGTGCCGATTGTTGACATGAAAACCGGGTTCATGGCCATGTGCCGCCACGGCGACCAGGTCAGCATCAGCCTGAGGCTGTCAAAGATCGGCAGTTCGAGCATCACCATGCATTACGAAGTTCAAGGCCCAAAGGGCATTCACCTGCGCGCCACAGGCGTGGTGGTGTATTCAAAATTGGCCGACGGCAAACCTGTGCGTATCCCTGACGACCTGCGCCAGGCCCTGCAGCCTTATCTGCAACAAGAAACACCCCAGGAGATCTCATGAAAAAACTGCAGCCACCCGACTGGGCCGAACCCAAAGGTTATGCCAATGGCGTCATGGCGCGCGGTGCCCTTGTTTTTGTAGGCGGCCAGATCGGCTGGAATGCAGCCCAGCAGTTTGAAAGCGACGACTTTATTGCCCAGACAAAACAGGCGCTGCTGAACATCGTTGCAGTACTGAAAGCTGCCGATGCCGGTCCGGAACATATGGTGCGCATGACCTGGTATGTGGTTGACCGCGTGGAATATGTGGCCAGACTCAAGGAGCTGGGCGGTGTTTACCGCGAAGTAATGGGCAAAAACTTTCCGGCCATGACTTGTGTGGAGGTTTCGGGTCTGGTTGAAGACCGTGCCCGAATCGAGATTGAGGTGACGGCTGTGTTACCAGACTGATTGAATGCGGGTTTTGCTGACCGAATGTTCAGCACGGAAACAAAAAAGCAGCCTTGTGCTGCTTTTTTGTTAGCGTACCAAGCGCCCTATTTTGCGGCCCCCGTGACTTCAATCGTCACACGGCGGTCAGGCTGCAGGCAGATGATCTGCTGCTCGCGGCTGGCGGTGCTGCTGCAATCCCTGGTAGCGGGCTCACGTTTTCCCTTGCCCTGCGCAACTGCAGTCTCGGACTTCACGCCGAGTGACTGCAGGTAGGCCTGTACGGTTTTTGCGCGGGCATCAGACAGCTTGTCGTTGTATTCATCACTGCCCATGCGGTCGGTATGACCAAATACCGTCAGGGTCTGAATGGACTTGTAGCTTTTGAGGCGTCGGGCCACATCGGCCAGGCGCTGCAAACCACCAGGAAGCATGTCGTCCGCGCCGGATCTGTCGAATTTGAACAGTGTATCGGTCAGCAGCACATAGGTCTCCCGATGGATCACCACAGGCGCTACTGCTGCTGGCGCTGCGGCTGCCACAAGCGGAGCGGCGGCAGCAGCAACGGGCACCGCAGTTTTAGCCTGAAGCGCGCAGCTATCGGCTTCGATTTTGGCCACACGCAAGGCGTCTTCAACCATTTGCACGTGCGGAGTGGCTTGCCGCCAGCCGGTCTGCTCTTCTGCATGACCCGCACGAACCAGCCGCACTTCGGCACAGGCTACCGTTTTGGTTTTTATACGCGGCCAGTTGCGCCCAGAGGTCTTCACGCAATTTGGAGCTGCGCGCGACCAGAGGTGTATCAAGACCGGCGCGAACCGATTTGTCCGCCTCAAGCGCCTGGGCAATTTTGACGGCCTCGGTCATCGACTCTTCGATGTAACCGGTACGGTCGTTCTCGTGGTACTGGGATTTGGCCGTATCCAGCCAGCACTGGGCTTTGGCCAGTGAATAGCTGTTTTGTGGAATACCGGCTTCATTCAGCTTGCGAAGTCTTTGTTGCACACCGTCAATAGTCTGACGGTCGGCCAGGGTGCGGTCTTCGGTGATTCGTGCCTGCTGAGCCATCAGTCCGGTGAACTGGGCGGCAGGGCCGGGAGCTTCGCTTTTTGTAACCCCACCAGAGCAAGCCGCTACAGCTGCGGCTGCAAACAGCACCGCAGACAGCGTTTTTCGAGGGGCGTTAGAGTTGATCATGGCCATCCTCATCGGGTTTAGGGAGTCATCACGTTAGGGTTGAGGGTCTTGTTGGCAGCCGGATCGTTTTTGCGGAACAGATCTTCGTCAAACTTGTAGCGCAGGCCGAGAACCCAGCCGCGGTTGGTGTAATCGTTACCGGTGAGGCCGGACGCTGTGCCGGACGAGCTGAAACCACGCCAGTTGTAACCCAGCGTTGCATACAGGTTGTCCATGACGATGTAACCGACTTCAAGGCCATAGGCGTATTGTTTGTCGCCGCCGGTGCCTTGCAGGACAGAAGCGATGGCACCCAATGACCAGCGATTGGTGATGTCATAGGTTACACGGCCACCCAGCAATTGGGCGCGATAACTGTCGTTGACGGTACCGAGCAGCAATTCGTTCACGTTTTTGTAAGCGTAACGCCCAGAAAGCCACCAGACCCGGCTCGGGTGGTAGTTGCCCCGAAAACTGATGATGTCGGTTTTGCTGTCAATTTCGGAGCCAACCGTCAGGTTGCGGTTGATTTTGCGCTCGTACAAGCCAAGTGCATCGAACTTGTTGTTATCAACGGGACGATAGGCAAACCCGACCTGAAAACGGCTCTGCAGGCTGTCTACACCCAGAGCTGTGCGGGGCTTCACAAGGCTGGCGTATTCCCGTGCGAGCAATGTCCAGTCGCGATCAAGCTTGCGGGCCACGCCAACGGTAAGCAACCAGTTGGTATTGTTGTTGTCTTCACGCCATTCCAGCCGGCCGGATGTTTTCCAGATGGGGCTTGCGGTGTATTCAAGCCCAACAGCCGCTGCGGTGGCATTACCACTGGTGCTGGCCAGACGTTCAAGATTGGTGGTCAGGCGTATGCCCTCGGCCACTTTCCAGCCGTTGCGCAAACCCAGGGCTCGCTGGACTTCCTTGCCCGAGGCTGAGTCATTGAGTCTGTACTCACTGTACAAAGAGCCATCTTCCATGTACTGGGTGTCAATGCCCAGGGAAAATGCATCACTGACCGGCCCAACACCCAGGCCATAAGCACCGCTGTACTGGGTGCTGCGCTCGTAACGGCTGTAAAGCCGGGTTTTTTCAGCCACCCGCCAATCAGCACCCAATCTGTAAAGATCTGAGCCACCACTGCCGAATTCACGCTGGGTTTCGGCAGACAGATTCAAATCATTGGTCACTGCCCAGCGCGCACCAAGGCGATACAGGTTGGAAGAATCTGTTCCTGTGACGTTTTGCAGCTCACCATCCAGCGTCAGGGAATCGGTCGCCTTGTAGGCGGCACGCGCATAAATGGATGTGCGCTCCAGGCTGGACGGAACACCCGGGTTGGCGTTGATGCTGGTGTCGCACAACACGGGTAGACCAGTAGCCGGATCAATCGACTGGTTTCCGCTAGCGCTGATTCCGTAGCCTGTGTTGTACCCGGTAATTGCGCCGCTGGCGGTGGTCGTGCCCGTCAGGTTGTTTGAGCAGTTGCTTGCTGTGGACTGGGTCAGGCTGATGGCGTTTTGCTGTACACGGCGCACGCCGCCACCAAGGGTCAGCCGATCTGTCACTTTTAGATCGACACCAATCGAGCCCTGTTCGTTTTCGCTGCCACTGATGCGGTCTTTTGAGCTGAGCAACTCGCCAGTGACACTCAGTTTTTCGTTGACGCGGTAGGAGCCGGATGCGCCAAGTTCAGTGCGCCCCCCAGTCAGTCCTGACGATGAGTTGTTGAAATCCTCACTGGAGCGCAAACCGTAGGCTTTGTAGCGCAGCTCTTCGTCGGCATGCCGGATTTCAACGCGCGCCGCTGTACCTTGCAACTCTCCGGACTTTCCTGCAAAAGCATTGCTGGTATTTGTGTTGAACCCACTGCCTGTGGTGTTGACGACGCTGCTGGTTCGCGCGACCTCTGCAATCAACTCGGTGTTTTTACTGAGCTTTAGCGCCAGATTGAGGCCGGAAACTTCATAAGGCGCTGCAGGATTTTCATCACGCGCGGCTGCCACGCCGATGGTCAGACCTTCTGTCAGTTTGAGTTTGACATCACCGCCGTAAACAAAATACTTGTCGCCGCCCTGATCAACCTCGTAGATGACCCGGATCGACACCGGATTGAGCTGGTCGTCAAAGCTTGGAATTGGCGAACGGAAAAGAATTTGCCCGGAAAATGGCTCAAACTCGTAGTCGAGATTGCGATCTACCGGCGTCACCTTGATGATATTGGTGGGCCTGTAGCGGTCACGGGTCAGAATCTCGATTTTTTCCGAACCACTGATGCCGTTGGGATTGGATACCGAATACGGGCCCGACACACCGCGGGCGGGAAACTCATCGGTGACCTGCTGGAAAGCCTGCTGGGCCACAAAGGTGTTGGCGGTGACGTTTCCCTCTTCATAATGTCCGCGCACACCTGGCAATGAGCGGCTGTACTGACTCAACACACGAGCCGGGTTGGCATCCACCGTGGTGTAGTCACCAAGCAGCAGATAACTCAGCTTGTTGTCAATCCGGACATAAAGCTTGCCGGTACTTTGCGCATCGACCCCGCGCACACTTGAGTCGCCATACACCGGATAAAAAGCGTTCGGATCAATGTCTTCAAACAGCTTTTTACTGGTGTCCTTGTCCGAGTCATAGGCCACCGTCAGAAGGTATTCCCCCTTGACCTTGCCTTTTAAATAGACGGCGGCACGAGCACCAAAACTTGACCTTCCACCATTGAACTCCTTGGTGAATCCTTTGAGTTCATTGTCGAAACCGTCGTTTTCACGAACAGGAACGATCTGCCGCGGATCGAACTTGTCGGAACGAAGACGCCCCTCCAGAAGGCCGACGGCGATAAACTCCCGCAAATCAGGCACGTAACGTACAACAACCTTTTCAGCAACACCTTTGACTGACACCTTCAGGGTCACCGGGTCGGGTTTGTAGGGTGCGATGAGCTTGAACTGCAAAACACCATTTTTTACGGTCTGTTGAATGCCTGGTGTGATTCGGTCGATATCAGATCTGTCAACACCCGACTCAGATGTCATGCGTCCAGGCATCAAAACCCGTGCCCCGCCATCGACTTCAATGGTGACCTCAACGTCGGTATTTATTCGTTGAGCATCCCTGTCAAACAGACGAAGTTGAACGTTTGTTGAACTGACGCCGTCAGCAGGCAGGTTTTCGCCATCCACCTTGATGCTTATCCTGCTGACAGGCGACGACAGGCGTTCAAGGAAAGAGGTGAATGGGCGTGGGCCGATACCCTGCTGTCCACCCGTTTCAAACAGGCTTTTCGCATCGGGTACATCAGCGCTCGTCGTATTCAAGGCAGGCTGAGCCCATGCAAGCCCTTGCACCACCATGACAGCCAATGCGACCTGTGTTTGGCGCAATGTCACCACATGGGGAAAGTGGGTGGATTTCATGGTTTTCATCGAACACCACCTGAACCAGCCGGAAACAGATCCTGCTGCCTTGTGGCAGGCAATATCTGCTGCTGAACTTCGCCGGGGCGATTATCTATTTTCAGGGGCAATCCATTTTCCAGTTCAGGGGCCGACACCGCACCCTGTGCGCGACGTGCCTTGACCTGATCCATGACCTCGGGGCTGCATGAACCCTCAATGAAGTCAGCTCTTGCCAGCTCGCCACCTTTGAGGTCAACAAAGATACTGTCGCCCACACCCGCATTACGGTTGCTTGAAGGAACAAGACGTGAACCCTTGGGCAAGGTGGTGCGATCAACCTTGATCACATGCGTTTGTGGTTTGACACCGCAGACGCTGTATTTACCTTCAGGGTCGGTAATGATGAAGCTTCCGTCAAGCATGACCAGTCGGACGCCAGGAATACCCACTTCGCGGCTTCCGCCCGCATTGTTTTGTACCGCATTGCCGTCGCAATCAACATAGACCTTACCCGTAATACAACCTTCATTGCTGAAGACGCCGCCCTGGACATTCACCTTGAAGAGTGCTGTATTTGAACGCACTGGCGCACCATTTGAGCCTGGGAATACCGCCGTTGCGCGGTTGATACCGTCGCCTTGCTGTGAACCGACACCCAGACGAACGTAGTAGCTGAGCTCGAACGTCGTGTTGGCAGGGATGGTTCCAATATTGCCGAAAGTCAGGGCGCGACCAATTCCGCCAGCAGGATCAGCAAGTGCCACATTGTTCAAACGTGAGGTTCCTGGTATGTAACGGAATCCGGCGGGCAGCAAGTCTTCCAGCGAAACCGACGCAATCGAGTTGCCAGTGGTATTGCGCATACGAATGGTGTATCGCACTGAATCAGCCACCTCGGCAACAGTCTTGTCGCCCACTTTGCTCACCAAAATTGCACCACTGGTCAATGGATCCAGCGGAATATGGTTGTGCAACACACCAGCAGAAGAGCCAGCAGCACCTATCGAGAGGTTGAACTCGAGGAAATACTGCGTACCAACCGTACCGACAGAGCCAGCGCCGGGAGTCTGGACTCCGGTCACGCTTGGATCTGGCGGCTGAGCACCAGGCTGAACAAACACAAAGGCAACGTTTGTAGGCGGTGTGTACCCTGTGCCAGACAGCTGAGGCAACGCAACACCACCAAGCACTGCAGTCGTGTTGGCATAGCCAGCTGGTGCAGTCACTTGCAGGCGATATCGACCACTTGGGGCAGTGGGCAATAGATCAAACTGGTAAATGCCGTCAGAACCTGTTGTCATCTGCGAAGCGCCCTGGAGCAGATTTGTATCAGGCACGCGCTGTCCGTCCGGACCAAACAAGGTCACCACGGCATCTTTGACTGGTTTACGCGTCACTGCGTCGTACACCACGCCGCTAGGATCTATCGGCAAATTCTGCTCAATTGTGTTGTCACCGGCATAGAGCGTGACATTGTCAATGGAACCACCAACGATATAACCCGTACCGGTACGAACAGAAGTCGTGACCCCGGTCGATTCATTGCCACCAGATGTCTTGACCGTCTGGTTGAACGGCGTGGAAACCACCACTTGCCCGGCAGGGTTCTTGAACCGCACTGAATAACCAGAGCCCGGCACCTGACTTGGTATCTGATACTTGCCATCTACACCAGTAGTAGCAGAGCCAATCACCACGCTGTTCTGGAGAAGTTCAACCTGCCATCCAGCAAGATCCAGATCTGTTCCGGACGTGTAGGTACGGTCACTGTTGGCATCAAGCCACACACGCCCAGACAGAGACGCGTTGGCAACCCGTGCAATCAGTGTCGTGGCAGTCGCGATGTTGTTTGCCGTGGTGGTTTCAGGCGTTGTGGTCACCGCCGTTGCAGTCCAGGTCATGGTTGCACTTTGCGCCGCTGGCACCTTGTAAACCACGGAAACCACCGTGGAACTGCCGCCTGGCAGGGCAGGAATGGTGGTGACCAGAGTAATCGAACCACTAGGCACAGTCAGGGAAACAGTCACGTTCTGGGCTGTACTTGGCCCGGCATTCTTGACCGTAATATTGGCGGTAACAGTTGATCCAGGCTCAGCAGAAGTCGGCACCACCAATGTTGTGGATATGTCGACAATTGTGTTCAACGAAGTCGAGGCCGTGGCCGTGTTGTTGGCGCGGGTCGGATCGGCCGTGGTGCTGGTCACGGCTGCGTTGAAGGTCTGCACCGTGGTGCTTGCCGCTGGCACGGTGTAGCTGATCACGGTGACCGTGCTGGAGCCTGTTGGCAGGCTTGGGATCACCAGGGTCTGGGTCGTGCCGTCTGGCTTGACCACGGTGGCGGTCACGTTCACGGCTGTGCTTGGGCCGTTGTTGGTGAAGGTGGCCGTGGCTGTAATCACCGAGCCTGGGGTGCCTTGCGGCGTGACGGTCACGGCGGCGCTGAGATCGGCCAGCGCCGTCAGCGTGGTCGAGTCGGTGGCGGTGTTGTTGGCCGGGTTGC
>JAZKIK010000551.1:0-835 GCA_040384925.1 Pseudomonadota bacterium
GCCAGCAGCGGCTGGTACTTTTGAGCATCAGCTTCCAGTTGGGCCAGTGCAGCGCAGGCGGCTTCCAGTGTTGAAAGCTGGCCGGGTTTGTGGGCTTTGCGTATCAGGTAGCTGGAGGCTGGCAAATTCTGCAGTGACAGGCGCGGCATCTGCTGCAGCGCCGGATTGAGGTAGAGCATCTTGCGGCTTTTTCGCCAGGTGCCGTCCAGAACAATCAGACGGATTTTGGCGTTTTTCTGGAGCCTGACTGCGTCAAAAACCGGCGGCGGCAGCAAACCCGATGATTTGTCCTGTGGGCTGTCTGGATACAAAAGTATGTCTTGCCTGTCCTCCAGCGGCCTTGCCAGCAAAATCGCCGGATCAAACACCTCGCCCGTCAGCATGCGGCTGCCAGGCAGGCACAAATGCAGCAGACGTGCGCTGCCTTTGGCCTCGTCCACTTCCAATGGATGCTGCAATATCAGCACCTCGACACTGGACAAAACCGGCCTCACCCATCGGCAGATACAGGCGCTTTGCGGCCGGAGGCAGCTTGGGCAACTTGGGCGTCTGGCAGGCGGTGCGGATGTCATGGGTGAATTTTATGGAGCAGTTGCAAGGCAAAAAACTGAAGCAGGCCTGAACTCAGGTCCAATACCCGCATGCAAACCACACCCGATGCCCAAGTTATAGACCAGCGCCTGACCGAGCTGGAAATCAAGGCCAGTTTTACCGAAGACCTGCTGGAACAACTCGACAAGGTCATCGTCCGCCAGCAGCAGCAAATTGACCTGCTGATCCGCGAAGTGACCGAACTGCGCCAGCCGGCAAACGATGGCATGCCAGGCAATGTGCG
>JAZKIK010000551.1:909-1192 GCA_040384925.1 Pseudomonadota bacterium
CTGAATTGATGCCGAACGTTTTCGTTTCACTGAAGCAATTGGCCTGAAACATGGCCCCATACGAGAAAAACCAGGCGAACCTGGTTTTTGCGGGGATGGGTGTGGTGTCAAACACAAAACCGAAGTGCTGACAGACAGGACTCAGACATCCCAGTCGCCACCACCCATATCCACATCGCCGCCTGCATCGGCAACCGAGCCACCATCGTCCCATGAGCTGGTGTCGTTGATGCCGAAGATTTCAAGAAGACCGCCCCCGATCGCTTCTTCGAGATGTACATCG
>JAZKIK010000551.1:1202-10990 GCA_040384925.1 Pseudomonadota bacterium
CCCATGTTGTCGTTGCCGCTCAAAGGAGCAGATGAAAAACTGCTGGCACCCGCATCACCTGAATGTCCGGTGCCTGAGCCTGCGCCATCAGCAGCGGCGGCATGGTCTTTATTGCTGCCGTCATCCATAAAACTTTTGCCAATCGCCTGTGCGGCCATCACACCGGCACCAACAGCCAGGCCGGTTGCAAGGCCACCCGCCAGACGTCCGCCGAGTCCGCTGCCCGCAGGCTGCTGGCCACCGTAGTTGGGCTGGCCATATCCGGCCTGCCCATAGCCAGGCTGACCCCCATAAGTGGCTGCACCACCACCTGCCGTGCCGAAGGTTTGTGGGCCGCTCAGACCATTTCCCATGGCGCTTGTTGTGTTGGGGTTGCCGTAGGCAAACGGAGCAGCAGCAACTGGTGCAGGTTTTTTACGCATGAAAAAGATGGCCAGCGCAATCGCTCCGCCACCGAGGGCGAGCCCCAGCCCCAGCGGAAACGATGACGATGAGGAGGATGAAGACTCACCCCCACCCAGCACAGGCCGAGCTTCTTTAGCCGCTGGTGTCGCCAGGCTACCTGCAGTCGATGCACCGGGTTTGGCAGCCAACTGTGTCCGTAGCGCCTGCACGGCTTCCGGCTTGGCAAATGGCAAACCGGGCGCGATTTTTTCAGCCATAGCCAGCGCGTCGCGGCCTTTGCCGGCCTGCCCCTGGCGAGCATACAGCTCGGCCTGTACGTAATGTGCTTTTGCACTGTTCGGATGAATCACCAGCACCTGCTGCACCATGACCTGGGCCTGATCCAGTTTGCCAGCCTGTGCGGCCTGGTAAATCTCTTTCATGGTGGGCTCGGCCTGCGCCATGGCAAACCCCGAGCCCAGCAAGGCCACCATAAGCAGCCCCAGGCCGAGATAACGGCTCAATTGTTGGATAAAACGGTTCAACATGGGTTTTGATCCTTGAAAGTAATGAGATGACTTTCGTGAAATGGTAGCGGGTGCAGACATTACAAGAGAGGCACCGCTTGAAAAATGCCTCGCCCCCGCCTGTTCCATCTATCGCTTAAAACTCAGACTTCATCCAGCACATCACTGACAGTTACCGGATTGCGACGCGGGTCATGTTTTTCAAGCACAGTGCCCACAGCACGTTTAAGTTTGCCCACAGCACCCTGAATCGCCTGATGCGCGTTGCCAGCGCGGTCCTTGACAACCACCGGCTCCAGGCCAACCAGGCGCGCTTCCAGCGTGCACTGAATCTCGTCCGGTGTGGCCTTGACGTGGCTGTTTTCGTCGGCAAGGTGGGCTTCTACCCTTGTGATCTGTTCACCAAAACGGCCCAGTGCGTCCTTGACAACACTGCTGAGGTGTTCAGCCATCTCGTGGCGGCCGTCTGTGTTGTGGTCAGTGTTCAACAAAATTTGCATGAGATGGGTTCCTTGTCTTGAATGGTTGGCGGCACGGGGGCCGCTGTAAAGCTGAAACAGCTATTTATTATTTACATGTCAGACATCTGACGTGATGAGGGTAAATTAATACCACCCCCACCACTTTCATCATGCGCCAGCGGCGGCTGAATGGCAATCGCAAGACTCTTGCGCCTGCCATACCCACTGCGGGCAGCCTTTATCAGGCGCGTGGTTCACCCTGACCGTTGACCGTGATCGTGGGGCCAGGCGGTGATGTCATCTGTATACGATGCTCCTGGCCGCGAAAGGTGTAGGTCACGTCCCAGTATTCGGGCCTGGCCTGGGTGTTCTGGGTTTCGCAGCGCTGTACATCTGGCGCGGCAACCGGCTGGCCAGGGTAGTTGTTGCGGCCAATATTGGCACCCAATGCAGCACCAGCGGCCAAACCGCCCACCGTTGCAATGTCTTTACCCGAGCCGCCGCCCACCTGGTGACCCAGAATGCCACCAATCAGCGCACCGGCAATCGCACCACCAATATTCGGCTGGCTCTGCTGTGGTGCCTGCTGGGCAACCGGCGCACGTTCCATCCAGCAGCGTTGCTCAGGCGTTGCCACAACGGCTCGCACTGACGAGACATTGACCTGGTACAACTGCTCGTTCTGGCGGCGGCGGTTGTCATAAGCTGGCATCACTGGCAGCGGGGCGTAACGTGAATCTGCCACTGGGGCGTCGTAAGCTACAGAGCGCACCGAACTCACACGGTCATTCATGCCCATGGATGCCAAGGAGGCGTAACGTCCCGGCCTGAGCACCACACACTGGCCATTAAAACGGACGTTGTCGCAAACTTCCCATCTGTCGCCAATCACCACGACAGATGAAGCGGCATTGCTGAAGCCATAGCGGGTAAAGTCATCAATCGAGCCCTGGGCGGTAAAAGACCGACCCTGGAATGATTCATTTTCATAAAAAACCACCTGCCCGCCCGACGGTGCTGCGGCAGCAACAGGCACAGCGTAACGCCTTTCGTCCACATAGTCGTTGTTGCCAATGGCACGCACTGAACTGACCCGGTTGCCCAGACCCATGGCTGCCAGCGAGGGGTACTGGCCCGGCCTTAAAACCGTGCAACGTCCCTTGAAACTTGCGCTTTCACACACCTCCCAGCGCCGGCCAGCCACCACCATCGAGGAGGCCTGGTCGTTAAAACCGTAATACTGGAAATTGGTTATTGGCTTGTCGCTGGTAAAGGCCTGCCCCTTGAAGTTCTCATGCTGGTAAAAAGTAACCTGCGCCGAGGCCTGGGCCGCCAGCGCAACAGCTGAAATAGCCAGGGTCTGTTTTAATAAATTATTCATGTTGGTCTCCGGTAGGAATTGATGACCCAGAGTAACCAGCGTCCTGCCTCTCGTCTGTAGGACAGTGCTTTGATTCGGGCACAGTCAAAAAGCCAAAAAAAAACCACCCCAGCCACCTGAAAAACCTGATTTTTGCCATGAAAAACCAATCCATTCTTTTTGTCTGCATGGGCAACATCTGCCGCAGCCCAAGCGCCCATGGCGTGTTCCTGCACAAGGTGGCTGATCAAGGTCTGGCGCACTGCATACAAGTTGATTCAGCAGGCACACACAACTACCACCCCGGCAGCCCGCCGGACGAACGTTCGCAGGCGCATGCGGCAAGACGTGGTTATGACCTGTCAGCGCTGCGGGCCAGGCAGATCAAGGCGCTGGATTTTGAAAACCACGATCTGATTCTGGTCATGGACTGGGACAATCTGGCGCTGGTGCAGGCTGACTGCCCGCCACTGCACCAGAAAAAAATCCGCCGCCTGACCGAGTTTTGCCAGCAACACAGCAGCCCTGTGGTGCCAGACCCGTATTACGGCGGTGCCAAGGGTTTTGACGAAGTGCTGGATCTGGTCGAGGATGCCTGCGAGGGCTTGTTGCAGCATATTCGCAGGCAGATGGGTTTGACCTGAACGCCGGGCTTTTTGTTCATAGCTGTCTGACAACTATCATCAAAATTCACAAAGCAACACTCAAAAAAACGAAATCAGAAAGATCAGGTCACTGGTGCCGGGTTAAACAGGACCAGGGCGTTATGCAGCTTCCAGTGTTCAGCCCAGGTTTTTTTACGGCCGCTGGCCACGTCGAGCATCAGCTGAAACAACTCCCAGCCACCTTCTTCAATTGTTTTTTCACCAGTGGCAATGGTGCCTGCGTTGACGTCCATCAGGTCATGCCAGCGGCGGGCCAGATCGCTGCGCGTGGCCACCTTGATGACGGGCACTTCGGCCAGGCCATACGGTGTGCCTCGGCCGGTGGTAAACACATGCAGGTTCATGCCGGCAGCAAGTTGCAAGGTGCCGCAGATGAAATCGCTGGCTGGGGTGGCGGCGTAGGTCAAACCCTTTTTGCGGAGTTTTTCACCCGGTGACAACACGCCGGTGATGGGTGCCGAGCCTGACTTGACGATGGAACCCATGGCTTTTTCAACGATATTGGACAGACCGCCCTTTTTATTGCCCGGTGTGGTGTTGGCGCTGCGGTCCACACTGCCGCGTTTCAGGTAGGCGTCATACCAGGCCATTTCACGGATCATGGCTTCGGCCACTTCGGGCGTAGCGGCGCGTGAGGTCAACTGGTCGATGCCGTCACGTACCTCGGTGGTTTCTGAAAACATCACACTTGCACCGGCGCGCACCAGCAAGTCGGTGCAAAAGCCGACCGCCGGGTTGGCCGTGACGCCAGAAAAAGCATCGCTGCCGCCGCACTGCACACCCACCACCAGTTCGCTGGCGGGCACGGTTTCACGCTGCCGCGCATTCAGGCGCTCAAGGTGTACTTCGGCCTGCCGCATGATGGACTCGACCATGGACATGAAACCGACATGCGCGTCATCCTGCAGGCAGACCACGTCCAGTTTGCTGTCGGCACTGGTGCCCACATCGGCCACGCTGCGCTCGTCAACAATCTGGATGGTGCCCGGCGGCATCAGGCGTTCAGGCTGGAGTTTTTCGCAGCCCAGGCTGACCAGCATGACTTCACCGCCAAAGTTCGGGTTCAGGCTGATGTTGCGCAAGGTACGTATCGGGATGATGGCGTCGGGCGCGTCAATGGCCACCCCACAACCGTAACCATGCTCCAGCGCCACCACGTCATCCACATTTGCAAAACGCGGCAGCAGTTCAGCCTTGATGCGCTGCACGGCAAAGTCTGTCACACCCGCCACACACTGCACGGTTTGTGTGATGGCCAGAATGTTGCGGGTGCCTACCGAACCGTCGGCATTGCGAAAACCTTCAAAGGTGTAACCGTCCAGCGGCGGCAAGACGGGCGCCTTGACAGTGGCAATCGGCAGCTTGTCGAGTTCACGGGCATCAGGCATCTGCAGCAGCCGCTCATGCAGCCAGCTGCCGGCCGGGATGGCCTTGAGGGCATAACCAATCGGAATGCCATAACGCAGCACCGGTGCATCGGCAGGCAAATCCTCCAGCGCCACCTTGTGTCCTTGCGGCACGCGGTCAATCAGCACCAGTCCCGACACCAGCACCGTGCCCGCAGGCAGGCCGCCGTCATTGGCCACGATGGCGACATTGTCGCGCTCATGCATTTTTATGGTGAGCGGCCTGATGGATGAACTCTCGGCCAGTTGTGCGGTGGCTGTTGTGGACATGGGCTTGTCTTTCATTTTTTAAGGAGGCAGACTGGCGGTCAATGTGACTTAAAAACCACAACCAAAACTGCGAACTGAGGGCTGCCGATGGAGACAAATTGTAAGACGTTTAGCAAAGTTGTCAAACAACTTTAAACCCTCCATTAACAGCCACCAGCCCCTCTTCCACTGATCAAGGCAGCGGTGTACTTTCAAATATTCGGCGTTTCGAGTTCAGAATATGCCGCCGCATGGCTTCGGCAGCATCACCAGGCGAACGCCGCACGATGGCATCGACAACCTCCTGATGTTCTGCCTGTGTGGCGCGCACGCGCTCCGGGCTTCTTTTGTCAACCACACCGCGTGCCAGTTCGATGAACTGGCGTATGGGTGCGATGCTGCTTTCTATCGTGGCTTCAAAAAACGGATTGTGCGAAGCACGCGCTATGGCCAGATGAAACTGCACATCTTCCTCAGCGGCCAGTTGCCCACTGTCCATGCTGCGGTTCAGCGCGTCAAAAGTGCTGGCCAGCAAGTCCAGGTCAGCCGCCTCCCGAAACTCGGCCGCGCCTGCGGCGGCACCAGCTTCAACGCAGCTGCGGTAGGCGTAATAACGCTCGATGTCGGCAAAACTCCTGATGGGCGTATGGCTGGCCGCAGGCAAACCTGGCTGGCGCGTGACATGACTGCCAGAGCCGCGTCGGGATTCAATCACACCATCCGAACGCAGGCGCGACAGCGCCTCGCGCACCGTAGGCCGTGACACGCCAAAACGGCTGGCCAACTCGCCCTCGGCCGGCAATTTGCCCGAAGGTGCAAAGTCACCGCGCAATATGGCCTCCACCACACGTGCATAAACCCGGTCTGGCAACGAGCCCACACCGTCGATTTGCAGAAGAGTCTCTTTCATGGGTGAGGCGGTCCGGATGAGCTTTGAAGGGCAACAAAGTTTATCAGTCAGGCTTTTTTATGTACTTCAGCGATTAAAAAATCAATTCAGTTGTTTGACAACTGACGACTGAATGAATAAACTGCCTGCCAACTTGCTTACAGCGCAGGCAAGCCCCAATCAATACCGACTAAATGCCAGAGCTCTGGCCATCCACTCAGACAAGGACACCCATGAACCCGCAAGACCTCAAAACCATCATGTCGCAAGGCCTGCTGTCTTTCCCCGTGACAGACTTTGACGACCAGGAAAACTTCAATGCAAAAGCCTATGCGGAGCGTCTTGAATGGCTGGCCCCCTACGGTGCATCGGCACTGTTTGCCGCTGGTGGTACAGGTGAATTCTTCTCGCTGACGGGTGACGAGTACCCAGGCATCATCAAAACTGCTGTTGAGACCTGCAGGGGCAAGGTGCCCATCATTGCCGGTGCCGGTGGCCCTACCCGTTTTGCCATTGCCTGCGCACAGGAAGCCGAGCGCCAGGGCGCACACGGTGTGCTGCTGTTGCCACACTATTTGATGGAGGCTGGCCAGGAAGGCCTGATCAATCATGTCGAGCAGGTCTGCAAAAGTGTCAAATTTGGCGTCATCATCTACAACCGTAATGTCTGCCGTCTGACGCCTGAGTCACTGGCCATCCTGGCTGACCGCTGCCCCAACCTGATTGGTTTCAAGGACGGCATTGGCGACATCGAACTGATGTCATCGATTTACATGAAGATGGGCGAGCGTTTTGCCTACCTGGGCGGTCTGCCCACGGCCGAGGTCTATGCCGCAGCCTACAAGGCACTGGGCACGCCGGTTTATTCCTCGGCCGTCTTCAACTTCATCCCCAAAACAGCGATGGACTTCTACCACGCCGTGGCCAATGACGACCTGGCGACCCAGCACCGCCTGCTGCGCGAGTTTTTCATGCCTTACCTTGACATCCGCAACAAGAACCGCGGTTATGGCGTCAGCATCATCAAGGCTGGTGCGACCCTGGTGGGCCACGGTGCCGGTCCGGTGCGCGCGCCGCTGACAGACCTCAAGCCAGAAGAAATGGCTGCCCTGGACGCGCTGATCAAAAAGCTTGGCCCTCAATAATCAGGCAGACAAACGGTTCTACAAGCAAGACTGAAACAAACGAGGCACACTGCAACGCCTCGTCCGCACAAAAACAACCAGAGACAGATCATGAAAAAACTTATTTCCCTGCTGACGATTGGCGCCACTCTGGCATTTTCAGCCAGCGTTTATGCCTGGCCTGACAAAAACATCACACTGGTTGTACCCTTTCCGCCAGGCGGCTCTACCGACATGCTGGCCCGCTCACTGGCACCCAAACTGCAGGAAAAGTTCAAACAAACCGTGATTGTGGACAACAAGGCCGGTGCCACGGGCACGATTGGCACCGCGTTTGTCAAACGCGCCGCACCAGACGGTTACACCCTGCTGGTCACATCCCTCGGCCCGCTGGTGATTGCACCGCATTTGCTCAGCAAGGTCGATTACGACGCGAGCAAGGACTTTGACTACCTCACCGTTGCCGTGCAGGCGCCAAATGTGATGGTGGTGCCTGCGGCATCACCGTTCAAGACGGTAGCCGATGTGCTCGCAGCACAAAAAGCCAATCCTGGCCGTGTCAGTTTTGCATCTGCCGGCAATGGTTCGTCCGACCACCTGAGTGCCGAGCTGTTCTGGCTGCAAAGCGGAACCCAGGGTCTGCATATTCCCTACAAAGGCGGCGCACCGGCCATTTCTGATCTGCTGGGCGGCCAGGTTGATGCAGCTTTCCAGAACATCAACGCGGTGTTCCAGCACATCCAGTCTGGCAAGTTGCGTGTACTGGCGATTGCCAGCGACAAACGCTCA
Organism: Pseudomonadota bacterium; assembly: GCA_040384925.1. Lineage (GTDB taxonomy): Bacteria > Pseudomonadota > Gammaproteobacteria > Burkholderiales > Burkholderiaceae_C > Polaromonas. The sequence goes on from JAZKIK010000551.1 coordinate 9,057, forward strand.
CCGCTGTTACCAGCAGCGCCCACACTGGCTGAAGCGGGTGTTAAAGATGCTGTAGCTTATTCATGGCAAGCTGTGGTGGCCCCCAAAGGCCTGCCTGCTGATGTAAAAACGCAGATTCATTCAGCGCTGATCGCAGCGTTGAATGATCCACAGGTCAAACAGAAATTTGTGGACATAGGTTTTGAGCTGGTCGGCAACACGCCGGAACAGTTCACCGCCTATCAACTGCAGGAGTCAGCCCGCTGGAAAAAAATCATCGAAACCCGCAAAATCACCGCCGACTGAATCATCAACTCACACCTACCCATGCATAAAAACCTGATCAACGGCGAATGGCTTGAAGCCACCAGCGCCACCCGCAACATCAACCCCTCGGACACCACTGACGTTCTGGGCGAGTACGCCCAGGCCGATGCGGCCCAGACCCGCGATGCCATCGCCGCTGCCAGCGCAGCGTTTGCATCCTGGTCAGTCAGCACACCCCAGCAGCGTTTTGACATTCTCGACATGGTCGGCAGCGAAATCCTCGCCCGCCGCGCCGAACTGGGCAACCTGCTGGCCCGTGAAGAAGGCAAAACCCTGCCCGAAGCAATTGGTGAAGTTGCCCGCGCCGGCAATATCTTCAAGTTCTTTGCAGGTGAAGCCCTGCGCCCAGGCGGCGAGATCATGCCTTCAGTGCGCCCTGGCGTGGGTGTTGAAATCACCCGCGAGCCCATGGGTGTGGTCGGCATCATCACGCCGTGGAACTTCCCCATCGCCATTCCGGCCTGGAAAATCGCCCCCGCGCTGGCTTATGGCAACTGCGTGGTCTTCAAACCCGCAGAGCTGGTGCCAGGTTCTGCCTGGGCACTGGCTGACATTCTGTCGCGTAGCGGTTTGCCCAAGGGCGTGTTCAATCTGGTCATGGGCCCAGGCTCCAAGGTTGGCGCCACCATGATTGACGATGCGCGTGTCGCAGCCATCACCTTTACCGGCTCGGTTGCAACCGGTCAGCGTATTGCCGCCTCATGTGTTGCCCGCATGGCCAAGTTCCAGCTCGAAATGGGTGGCAAGAACCCCATGATTGTCCTGGATGATGCTGACCTGGACATCGCCGTCAACTGCGCTGTGCAAAGCGGTTTCTTCTCGACCGGCCAGCGCTGCACCGCATCGTCACGCCTGATCGTGACTGAAGGCATTCATGACCGTTTCATAACGGCAGTGACCGAAAAAATGCGCAGCCTCAAGATCGACGATGCCCGCAAGAGCGGCACCGATATTGGCCCGGTGGTTGATGAACGCCAGCTGGCACAAAACCTGGACTACGTCAGCATTGCCCAGGCCGAAGGTGCGACCCTGGCTTACGGCGGTGCCGCCCTGGCCTGCAACACCGATGGCAAACCCGGTTTTTACATGCAGCCAGCCCTGCTGACCAACACCACAGCCGCCATGCGCATCAACACCGAAGAAGTGTTTGGCCCGGTGGTCAGCGTGCTGAAGGCAAAAAATTACGAAGAAGCCCTGTTTTTATCAAACGACACACCGTTTGGACTGGCAGCAGGCATTGCCACCACATCACTGAAACACGCGACCCACTTCAAACGCCACGCCCAGGCTGGCATGGTGATGGTCAACCTGCCAACAGCCGGTGTGGACTACCACGTGCCGTTTGGTGGCCGCAAGGCATCGAGCTATGGCCCGCGTGAGCAGGGCAAGTACGCAGCGGAGTTCTACACCACCGTCAAGACGGCTTATACGCAGGCTTGATCTGATGGTTTGTCAACATGATTTGCTGCTGCACAGGTAGTGAATCAGGCCCGCTGCGCTTGCGCGAGCGGGCTTTTTTTATGGCCTGATAAAGGGCAGCGCTCTGGCATCAAAGGCCGTATGGACTGCGGATCAAGTTCCAATAATGTTCGTTTAAGGCCGTTCGCCCTGAGCTTGTCGAAGGGTTG
>JAZKIK010000552.1:0-5419 GCA_040384925.1 Pseudomonadota bacterium
GCCATCGCCTGCCGTGTCATCCGCACACTCAGGCGTTTGGGTATTGCTGCGGTGGCTGTTTATTCCGAGGCCGATGCCGAGTCCATGCACGTTGCCATGGCCGACGAATCCGTCTGTATTGGCCCGGCCGCAGCTGCCAGCAGTTACCTGTCCATGCAGCGCATCATAGCGGCAGCGCTGCAAACCGGCGCGCAGGCGATTCACCCCGGTTACGGTTTTCTGTCGGAAAACGCGTCATTTGTTGAAGCAGTCGAGGCCGCCGGGCTGGTTTTTTTAGGCCCCACACCACAACAGATGAAGGTGTTTGGCCTCAAGCACTCAGCCCGCGCCCTTGCCAGCGAGGCCAAGGTCAGCCTGCTGCCAGGTACCGGTTTGTTGCCCGACCTGGACACCGCACTTGAAAAAGCCGCCGCCATTGGCTACCCAGTCATGCTCAAAAGCAGTGCTGGCGGTGGTGGCATTGGCATGCAGATGTGCCGCGATGCAGCCGAGCTGTCGGGCGCCTTCGAGTCGGTTCGCCGACTGGCGCAGGCCAACTTTTCAGAAGCCGGTGTGTTTGTCGAGCGTTACATCACCGATGCCAGGCATATCGAGGTACAGGTTTTTGGTGACGGCCAGGGTCAGGTGCTGGTGCTGGGTGAGCGTGACTGTTCGCTGCAGCGCCGCAACCAGAAGGTGGTTGAAGAAACGCCCGCACCGCATCTGCGCCCTGAAGTGCGCGCCGCGCTGCACGACACCGCCAGACGCCTGACTGAAGCCGTGGCCTACCGTTCAGCCGGCACGGTTGAATTTGTTGTTGATGCGGCCACGCAGGATTTTTATTTTCTGGAAGTCAACGCCCGCCTGCAGGTTGAACACGGCGTGACCGAAGCGGTGACGGGTGTGGATATTGTTGAATGGATGCTCAGCCTGGGTGCTGGTGACCTGCCGCCGCTGCAAACCCTGCAGGTTCAGCAGCGCGGCCATGCCATTCAGGCGCGTCTGTATGCCGAAGACCCGTTCAAGGGTTTTCAGCCCTCTACCGGTGTGTTGACCGAGGTGGTTTTCCCAGCCGACCTGCGTGTGGATACCTGGGTTGAACGCGGCACTGAAGTCAGTGCCTGGTACGACCCCATGCTGGCGAAACTGATTGTTTTGGCAGACAAGCGCGAAGACGCACTTGAAAAGCTGTCCAGCGCGCTGGCCGACACCCGCATCGCCGGGCTGGAGTCCAATCTTGACTACCTGCGTGCTGTGATGGCGTTTGAGCCTTTTGTCAACGCCACCCACACCACACGCAGCCTTTCGACCTTCACCGCGCCCAGCCGTGCTTTTGATGTGCTGGCTGGTGGTGTCCATACCACGGTGCAGGACTGGCCGGGCCGACTGGGCTTCTGGGATGTGGGTGTGCCGCCTTCCGGCCCCATGGATTCCCTGGCGCTGCGTGCCGCCAATGGCATTGTTGGCAACCCGGTTGGCCAGGCAGCGCTTGAAATCACCGTTGCCGGGCCTACGCTGCGTTTTCGCAGTCCACAGACCATCGCCCTGACCGGTGCAGCAATTGAAGCCACGCTGGATGGCCAGCCCTTTGCCATGTGGGCAGCGATTGAGGTCCTGCCCGGCCAGACCCTGCGCATTGGCAAACTGGCCGGGGCAGGGTGCCGCGTTTATCTGGCCGTCAATGGCGGCATTGATGTGCCAGACTATCTGGGCAGCGGGTCCACCTTCACGCTGGGCCAGTTTGGTGGCCACGGTGGCCGCAGCCTGCGTGCCGGTGACGTGCTGCATGTGGCACCGCCCTGCGACTTGCCCGCTCTGGATCAGAGCCAGCTTGCCGCCATCAAACCGGGGTATACCAGCCATTGGGACATCGGCGTACTGATTGGCCCGCATGCCGCACCTGACTTTTTTACCGATGAGGACATAACCACCTTTTTTGCCACGTCCTGGCAGGTTCACTACAACTCCAGCCGCACCGGTGTTCGCCTGATTGGCCCCAAACCGCAGTGGGCGCGCCGTGATGGTGGTGAGGCCGGGCTGCATCCGTCGAATATTCACGACAATGCCTACGCAATTGGCGCCATCGACTTCACGGGCGACATGCCGGTCATCCTTGGCCCTGACGGCCCCAGTCTGGGTGGTTTTGTCTGCCCGGCCACCGTGGTGCGGGCCGAGTTGTGGAAGCTGGGCCAGCTTTCGCCAGGCAACACCGTACGTTTTGTTCCCCTGACGCTGGACCAGGCCAAGGCCCTGGCAGCCGCGCAGAACAGTGCTCTCAAACCGGGCAATACAGCGGCCACGCCAACCGAATCCTCGCAACGCACACTGCCAGATGCCGCCGTTCTGCACACCAGCCCTGCGCAGGCAGATGGTGTGGCCGTGGTGTACCGCCGCTCGGGCGACTGCAATGTGCTGATCGAGTTTGGTGATCTGACGCTTGACTTGCCGCTGCGCTTCAGAGTCCACGCCTTGATGAAACAGCTGCAGGACAGGCGCGCTGCTGGCACTCTGGCCGGCATTGTTGATCTGACGCCCGGCATACGCTCGCTGCAGGTGCATTACGACCCCGACATCATCAGCCTGGGCAGCCTGATGGACAGCCTCTTGGCCCTGCAGGCCGGTTGCGCTGCACTGGCTGACATAGAAGTGCCCAGCCGCACCGTCTGGCTGCCGCTTTCCTGGGACGACGCCGCCACACGGCTGGCGATTGAAAAATACATGCAGTCGGTGCGTGCCGATGCGCCCTGGTGCCCCAGCAATATTGAATTCATCCGCCGCATGAACGGGCTGGACGACTGGCAGGCGGTGTATGAAGTCGTGTTCAAGGCCAGCTACATGGTGCTGGGCCTGGGCGACGTGTACCTGGGCGCACCCGTTGCCACCCCGCTGGATCCGCGCCATCGCCTGGTCACCACCAAATACAACCCGGCCCGCACCTGGACCCCTGAAAACGCCGTCGGCATAGGCGGCGCCTACCTGTGTGTTTACGGCATGGAAGGCCCGGGCGGTTACCAGTTTGTAGGCCGCACCGTGCAGATGTGGAACCGCTGGCGCGTGACGCGTGAATTTGAGCAGGGCGCACCCTGGTTGCTGCGCTTTTTTGACCAGATACGGTTTTATCCCGTGTCAGCCGAGGAGTTGCTGGCCTTGCGCAAGGACTTTGTTGCAGGCCGCAGCCCCTTGCGCATTGAACAAGGTGTGTTTCGCCTGTCGGACTACCAGGGCTGGCTGCAGGACAACGCCGAATCCATCAGCAGCTTCAAACAGCGCCAGCAAAGCGCGTTTGAAGCTGAGCGTGAACGCTGGCGTGTTGCCGGGCTGTCTGAGGTGCCGGACGAAAGCAGCAGCGCAGATGCTTCTGGCCAGGGCGCTGCGCTGGAAGCTTTTGATGGTGAAATCGTTGCTTCACAGGTGTCTGGCGGCGTCTGGGCGGTGCTGGCGAAGGCCGGGGCGACCGTCAAGGCCGGTGATGCGCTGCTGGTGGTCGAGTCCATGAAGATGGAAATCACTGTTTATGCGCCCAGCGACGGGGTGGTGCATCAGGTCCTGTGCAGCGAAGGCCAGCCGGTCAGCGCCGGGCAGGCGCTGGTGTTGCTGCGTTAACAAAATCCGCCAAACCCAGCTTTTTAAACCCAAAGGGCCTGTTGCGCAGCGACCGGCACTGGTAGCTGTAAACACATAGCCATCAAATTTTCAGACAGGACATCCATGCGCCCCGACCTTTCCCTTCAAACCCTGCGAGCCCGGTATCTGGACGGCAGCCTCACACCCCTGGCACTGGTCGAGCAGTTGCACGCGCAAATGCTGGCCGAAGATGCCGCGCTTGACCGCTGCATCTGGATACGTCGGCTTTCGCTAGACGAGTTGCAGGCCTATGCGCGCGCACTTGAAGGCCGCGACCCGGCAAGCCTGCCGCTTTACGGCATACCGTTTGCCATCAAGGACAACATTGACCTGGCCGGTATTGCCACTACCGCAGGCTGCCCCGACTACGCTTTTACGCCCGACAAACATGCCACGGTGGTGCAGCGGCTGATAGATGCGGGCGCGATTCCGGTCGGCAAAACCAATCTTGACCAGTTTGCAACCGGCCTGGTCGGCGTGCGTTCGCCGCACGGCGCCTGCCGCAATTCAATCAATCCGGATTATGTTTCGGGCGGGTCTTCTTCGGGTTCTGCCGTTTCTGTGGCGCTGGGGCTGGCCAGTTTTTCGCTGGGGACTGACACCGCCGGTTCAGGCCGCGTGCCGGCCGCCTTCAACAATCTGATTGGCCTGAAACCAAGTTGTGGGCGCTTGCCGTCCACCGGCGTCGTGCCCGCCTGCCGGACGCTGGACACGATTTCAGTGTTTGCCCTCACCGCTGCTGACGCCGCCAGTGTGCTGGCCGTGGCCGAAGGTGTGGACGCAGGCGATGCCTATTCACGCAGCATGCCGCCCGCAGGCTACAACTTTGGTGCAAAAGCTTTCTGTTTTGGTGTGCCGCGTGAGCAGGATTTGCAGTTTCACGGCAATGCCGAAGGCCCTGCCCAGTTTGCCAGCGCCGTGGCGCAACTGGTCGCGCTGGGCGGCATGCCGGTTGAAGTCGATCTGTCACCGTTTCTGGCCGTTGCCACACTGCTGTATGAAGGGCCGTGGGTGGCAGAGCGTTATGCCGCAATCCGCCCGTTTATCGAGGCAAAACCCGAGGCCCTGCACCCTGTGACAAGAGCCATCACCGAAAAAGGCATCCATATTTCAGCGCCCGACACCTTTGCCGCGCTGTACAAACTCAAGGCGCTGGAGCAGCAAACGCTGTCCGTCTGGGCCGGCATGGACTGCCTGCTCACACCAACGGCCAGCACGCCCTACACGATTAAAGCGGTAGAGGCCGACCCGATTCGCCTGAATTCCAACCTTGGTTACTACACCAACTTTGTCAATCTGCTTGATCTGTCAGCTGTCGCTGTGCCCACCGGTTTTATGACTGGCGGTATGCCCTGCGGCGTGACGCTGGTGGCCCGCAGTGGACAGGACTTTGCATTGCTCACACTGGCTGCGCGCCTGCATGCAGTTGCAGTCAGCACCGTTGGCGCAACCGACCATGCACCACATTTGACCGCTGCCTTGCCCGATGCAAAGTTGTTTCCCTCAGGCCAGGTGCAAGTGGCGGTGTGCGGCGCGCACCTCAGTGGTTTGCCACTGAATGGCCAGCTGACACAACGTGGTGCACGGCTGGTGCGTGCGGTGCGGAGTTCAGCCGACTACAAATTTTTTGCCCTGCCCGGTGGCCCGCCGTTTCGGCCAGGCATGGTGCGTTTGCCTGCTGGTGAGATGGGTGGTGCCGCAATTGAAATGGAAATCTGGGAACTGCCTGCGCGTGAATTTGGCTCTTTTGTCGCGGGCATCCCGTCGCCTCTGGGCATAGCTACGGTGTTGCTGGAAGACGGCAGTACGGCGCAGG
>JAZKIK010000553.1:0-1515 GCA_040384925.1 Pseudomonadota bacterium
CCAACAAATAAATCGCAAATTCGGCATCGGAGTCGGCATTTACATTGCCATAAAGCATGCCTGTTGACGAGTCATACAGCACCTGGCCGGCGGCTGTAAAACCGCTGGCCTCAATGAATACAAAGGCCTGGTTACCGGCCAGCGCCAAGTCGGCATCGATGGAATACAGGTCAATGCGGTCGCCTTCATCATGGCTGAAATCAACAATGATGTCCCATTCAAAACGTGAACCGCCTGGTTTTGTTTCTGCAATGGAGTTGTATTCAAAGATATCGGCACCCAGGCCGCCTTTCAGCTCGTCCCTGGCCGTGCCACCTATCAGCCGGTCCCTGCCTGCGCCGCCGTCCAGCCAGTCTGTGTCCCCCCTGCCTTTGAGGACATCATTACCGTTGCCGCCATTCAGGACATTGGATGCGGCATTGCCGTCAAGCGTGTCGCCGTAATTGGAACCATCAAGGTTTTCAATGCTGTACAGCGTGTCAGTGCCCGAGCCTCCAGTCACTTGAGCTATACCTGCGGCCTGCAAACTGATTTTTACCGCAGCGCCGGTGTAGAGGTAACTCAAGGTGTCCCTGCCTGCACCCGCATCAATGACATTGCTTCCGGTGCCTGAAAAAATCAGGTTGCCTTTTGAATTGCCTGTGACATCAACATCGGCGCTGCTAGTGATGCGCAGGTTTTCAACGTTGGCGGTCAGCTGGTAATCCACGCTGGTATAAACCATGTCCACACCGGCCGCCAGGTTTGAACCGGTTTCAACAACAAGATCGCCCACGTCGTCAACGTAATACAGGTCAGAGCCAGCACCACCCGCCAGGGTGTCAGCCCCGGCACCGCCCTTGAGCGTATCTGCCCCCGCTCCACCGTCCAGCATGTTGACCAGGCTGTTGCCGGTCAGATAGTCATCATGACTGGAGCCCACCAGATTTTCAAAATTCAAAAGCATGTCATTGCCGGAGCCACCGCTGGCATTGCGGCTGGTCAGGCTGGCCGCGACACCGGCTGCGCTGTCAGCGTAACTGGCCGTGTCAATGCCGCCAGCACCATCCAGAATATTGTTGCCAGCGGCCGCCCAGAGGGTGTTTGCCAGGCTGTTGCCTGTACCCTTGATGTCGGCAGCACCAAGCAGGCGCAGGTTTTCAACATTGGCACCGAGGACAAAATCGGCACTGCTTTGCACGGTGTCCAGCCCGCCTGAGGCGCTCTCCCTGGTCAGATCGGCAATGTTGTCCACGCTGAACAGGTCGTCACCCGTACCGCCCAGCATGTTGTCAGCCCCTGTACCACCAATCAGGGTGTCATTGCCGCTGCCCCCATCCAGCCGGTTGGCCGAGGCATTGCCGGTGAGGCCGTCCTTGTGGCTGCTGCCCAGCAGATTTTCAATACCTGAAAGCGAGTCAGTACCCGCCCCACCACTGGCGCGCCCCAGGCCGCTGACATTGGCCGTCACAGCAGCCGTGGCACCGGCATAACTGGCCGTGTCTATGCCCAGCCCGCCAACCAGGCTGTCATCAC
>JAZKIK010000554.1:0-1093 GCA_040384925.1 Pseudomonadota bacterium
GGGCATTGGCCTTGCAGCTGACGATCCCAGAGCTCAGCACCCGTCGGCATGGTGTGGCTTGAATCTGCTGGGTTTTGCGCTGATGGCTGCACGGCATTATCTGCGGAACACATGACGCCAAGACCACACAAGCCTTTAACCCGAAAATCGACACCATGGACTTCCTGACTCCCTTGACCCAGCCCCTTTTTCACGCAGCGGGCATGCCCATGTCCATGGGCGACATTCTTGGTTTTGTCACCGGGGTACTGTGTGTCTGGCTGACGGCGCGGGTCAGTATTTGGAACTTTCCGTTTGGCATTCTGAGCAGCGCGGTTTTGGGGCTGGTGTTTTTGCAGCAACGGCTGTTTGCCGATGCTTCGCTGCAGATTGTTTTTATTGTGCTGTCGGTGCAGGGCTGGGTGCAGTGGTCTGGCCAGCAACAGGGCAGGCTTGAGGCACCCTTGCGTCCCACCAGCCTGCGTGAACAGCTGTTGCTGCTGGCAGTGGCCGCCGCGATCACCCTGGCCCTGTGGCAGGTGTTGTTGTGGCTCAAGGGCGCTGCGCCGCCTGTTGATGCACTGATTACCGCGCTTAGCCTGTGTGCACAGTGGCAACTGAACCGGCGTCAGATTTCAAGCTGGGCCTGGTGGATTGTGGTCGATGTGATTTCGATTCCGCTGTTCTGGAGCCGTGATTTGCCGCTGATTGCTGCGCTGTTCGGTATCTTTTTGCTGATCTGCCTGCGTGGCTGGTGGAACTGGGGGCAGCTTGAGGCACGGCCTGCCACACCAGCTCTTGCACCGGCTGTATGAAACGTGTGGACTATGCCCATGGGCTGGTGATTGGCAAGTTTTACCCGCCGCATCTGGGCCATGACTACCTGATACGTAGCGCAGCAGCGCATTGCGAGCACATCACCGTGGGTGTGCTGGGCTCCAGTGTTGAATTCATTTCCATCACCGACCGGGTCAGCTGGCTGCGTGAAATGTTTGCGGATGCGCCCCATGTACGAATCGTCGGCGCGCTGGACGATGTGCCTGTGGACTACCACAGCGCCGCCATCTGGGCCGCGCATGTGGCCATCATGTGTGAGGCGGTGCAGGCTGCTGAC
>JAZKIK010000554.1:1193-3572 GCA_040384925.1 Pseudomonadota bacterium
ACACTCAGCCGTGATTTGACCCTGGCCCTGCGCCAGCGCGGTGATGTCTGGGCACGCACCGCCTGGGTGGCCGAGTTTGGCCGTGAATACAGCGCCAATCTGCTGGCTTTGGCGCGCGCAAAAAGCCCGTCAGCCGGTGTGGCCGACATCATCTGGCAGTCTGCTGACTTCAGCACCATTGCCCAAAGGCAGTGCCAGCTTGAACAGGACGCCGCCCGCCATGGCAGCCCGGTGCTCATTTGCGACACCGATGCGCTGGCCACCTGTATCTGGCATGAACGTTATCTGGGCCAGCCCAGCGTGGATGTTGAACACATCGCCGCCAGCATGCCGCCACGCGCCTTGTACCTGCTGACCAGTGATGAGGGTGTGCCGTTTGAAGATGACGGCCTGCGTGATGGGGAACACCTGCGGGCCTGGATGACGGGACGTTTTCAGGCACGGCTGGCGCAGCAGGCCGTGCCCTGGCTTGAACTGAAGGGCTCGCGTGAAAGTCGTTGCCAAAATGCGCTGGCGGCTGTTGATGCAATGATGGCCAATGCCTGGCGCTTTGCCATTCCTCTGGGCTGAGCTTGGGCCTGTATTTTTCAACTATGCTCAAATTTTTTGGAGCAATGCATGACCCCGACAAACGATCAGCAAAACAAGGACTTTGAAGCTGGCCTGGAAACCCGCAAACAGGTGATGGGCGAGGATTTTGTTGCCAATGCCTTTGGCAACGCAACCCCCTTCACCCTGCCCATGCAGCATTACATTACCCGCAACGCCTGGGGTGACGTGTGGCAGCGGCCGGGGCTGGATTTGAAGACCCGCAGCCTGATTACCGTGGCCATGCTCACGGCCCTGGGCAAGCAGCATGAGCTTAAAGGCCATGTGCGCGGCGCACTGAACAACGGTGCCACACCCGAAGAAATCCGTGAAGTCTTGTTGCACGCCAGCATTTATTGCGGCTTGCCCACAGCAGTGGAAGCCATGCGAACCGCCGCCGATGTGGTGGATGGACCGAAAAAGGCCTGAGCCGGCTTTTTATTGACCACTGCCAGTCCTGCCATTGACCCAAATATCCATGCCCCATATTCGCCCCTTCACCAAAGCCGACTGGCCCGCCATCTGGCCGATTCTGCAAACCACCTTTGCCAGCGGTGACACCTATGCCTATTCACCCGACAGTACCGAAGAAGAAATCCACAGCGCGTGGATAGATTACCCGCAGGCCACCTATGTTGCCACCGATGCTGCGGGGCAGATTCTGGGCACCTACTTCATCAAACCCAACCAGGCCGGCCTGGGCGATCATGTGTGCAACTGCGGTTACGTCGTTGCTGCCGCAGCACAGGGGCAGGGCATAGCCGTCGCCATGTGCGAGCACTCACAACTCGAAGCCGTGCGCCTGGGTTTTCTGGCAATGCAGTTCAATCTGGTGGTGTCCACCAACGAACGCGCCGTGCGGCTCTGGAAGCGCCTGGGGTATGCAGTGGTCGGCACCCTGCCTGGGGCTTTCAGGCATCAAAAGCTGGGGCGGGTTGATGCGCTGGTGATGTTCAAGACGCTGGTGGCGTGATGTTTGAGTCCGGATGCGTCCAGCGCAGGCGCATCATGCATCAAAAGTTCAAGGTGCCACAATCCGCAGCCTTGGAAAGTAGCGCCGATACCGAGCCGCATCGCGTGTCAGCAACTGCAAACGGTTGACCAGGGCGTGTGCACCTATATAAAAGTCGGGCATCGGTGAGGTTTTGACGCCTTGCGACTGTCGGTAAACCCTGAAGGCCTGCCCGGCCAGAAAAGCCGCGTCCCAGGGCAGGGCTTCACGCACCAGGGGCAGTCCAGCCAGAGCAGCTTCAAGATCGGCAGCGCGTTCAAAACGCGGGCTGACTTCAGCCAGTATCAGCGGGTTGATGATCAGCGGGGCTGTCTGACCGCAGATGTCAAGCTGATCCAGCGACCAGTCAGCCCAGATCGGGTCATCAGCCAGCAGGTCAATCAATATGCAGCTGTCCACCAGCGTGCCGGTTACTGCGGGTTGGGCCAGGTAACGCGCGTCGGGTTCACGCACTTCATGATTGGTCGCCACGCTTCAGCCCCGCAAAAAAGCCATGAATTCGTCAGTGTTCATGTCCTTGAACTGACTCGCATTGGCGCTGCCACGCACCTTTTCAAGCGCCGCACGCAGGCTGGCGGCAGGCTGGGCAACAGGGCGAATCAGCACATCTCCATTGGCCAGCACTTCAAATTCAACCTCGCTATGCGGATGCAAACCAGCTTTTTCGCGTACCGACTGTGGAATGGTGACCTGGCCTTTGCTGGTGATTTTCATGATTCTTACATTTTAAAGTAAGAATCTTACTTTTGCCAGGTATTGTTGGCAAGCTGAATCTACCG
>JAZKIK010000554.1:3582-4004 GCA_040384925.1 Pseudomonadota bacterium
GCCCGTATCATCATGCGGCAAGTCATGCCCGGCCCACGGGTGTTGCCTGTGTTCAGCCTGCCAGGCGCTGGCAAGGCGCAGCGAGCATTGTGGGTTGACGAGGTGATCTGCTGCTGATGACAGCAGCAGGGTTGGGCAGGCGGGTGGCCGTGAGGCGCAGGCAAAACGTGCTGCTGCCCATAACTGGCGCTGGGCATTGGCTTCGCTGACGGGGGCGGTTTTGCGGATTTTCAGCCAATCGCTGATGTCGTCGGCCTGGGTGTCCAGCCGGTTGCAGGTGAGTTGGTGAATCACTCTTTCGGCATGGTCGGCGTCGTGCCAGCGGGCGGCCAGCATGGCCAGCGTGACCCAGTTGCCGGGGCGCAGGCGCTGGGGCAGGCTGCTGTGGGGGCGCATGCTGGTATTGATCAATACCAGGCGGC
>JAZKIK010000555.1:0-4754 GCA_040384925.1 Pseudomonadota bacterium
ACATCGTTCCTGATCGTCCACCGCTTGAGCAGCTTGAAGTGGTCTTTCAAGCGCGTGCGCCTGCTGGTTGCTGCACCGCTGGTTCCGGCAGCGCTATGCCTGCTCAGTTTGCCGGCTGCGGCCCAGTCAAGCAGCCCAGAGGCGCTGGTGCGTGAACTGAGCAAAGGCGGACTGGTGGTTTTTATGCGTCATGGTGACACGGGCAGCGCCGGCGCTGACCGCCAGCAAGCGGTCATTGGGGACTGTTCCACCCAGCGCAACCTGAACGACAAGGGTCGTGCTGAACTGGTCACCATGTCCGCCGCCCTCAAAACCTTGCGTGTGCCTGTGGGCAAGGTGCTGGCATCGGATTTTTGCCGTGGCTGGCAAACAGCTGACATCCTGTTTGGTGCAAAGGCTTACACCATCACCAGCAAACTCAGTGTTCCGGCCAGTTATCCGAGCGTGAGCCAGGCCGATACCGAGCTGAACAATACCAATCTCAAGGCCATGCTGGCTGAGAAGCCTTCTGCTGGAAGCAATACATTTTTGATTTCGCACGGTGTCAATGTATTGCTGGCAACGTCATACCACCCCAACATCCAGGGTGAAGCTGTTGTGTTTCGTCCCGATGGCAAAGGCGCTTACACCCGGCTTGGCTCGATTCTTCCCGATGACTGGAGCCGACTTGCTGCCGGTCAGGGCAGCAAATAGGCAAGCTCACGGGTATTTAGCGAGCGTCCACCAGTGCCTTGATATTGAGCAGGGTCAACTCGTTGTCGTCGGGCTGGCCTATGGCTCGGCCTGAGGAGAAGGGGAAGTTGTTGTCATTGACGACCACGATGTGGTTGGCATCCACCACCGTCAGGCCTTCAGGGCCAAGGTGGGGCAGGGCAAAGCTGGCTTCGTTGGGGCCACGTTTGGCCAGATTTTTCGGGTTGCTGATTTTGGTCAGGTCAATAAAGGCCACTTTTTTGACAAAACCATCGGCATCGAGCTGGGATAAATCAATCTTGTAGATGCGTTTGAATTTGGCTGGGCGTGTGAAGCAGTCAACGCGCGGCTCGTTCGGGCAGTTGGGGCCGGCACCTTCGGTGGTGTCGTCACGCTCGATCACCAGGCCGGTGGTGGCGTTGAGCATCTGGAAGTCGGCGGCGATATTGCCTACTTCTTCAAATGCGTATTTGTACTGCTTGTCGCGGTAAGTCTGGCTGGCCACGTCCAGTTCAAGGATGCGGGTAAACGGTTTGCCGTTGCGGCTTTCCTGTGCCTTGGCCTGTGCGTCCCACAGTGGCCATTCAAACATCGGGTACAAGGTTTTGCCGTCGATTGCCTTGGCCATGGGCTCAAAACCGCCGGAACGGCGGGTTTCAAACGTGGTGTCTGCAGGGTAATTGCTGGCGATGCGGCCATTCAGGTAATGGTCGGGGCTGCGGTAAGCCTTGCCTGCGACAACGGTTTCAATCACACCAAGCACCTTGCCTTGCGGGGTGACGCGCAGCACGTAAGGGCCAAATTCATCACCAATCCACCATTCGTCACCCACCACCTGGATGGACTCAGGATCAAAGTCAGAACCAGTCAGGTAGCGGCCAGCCGTGTTTTCATTGACGATAAAAAATGGAATCTTGCGATCAGGATCATGCAGAAAAGTGGTTTTTTCAAGCATCACTTTGCCGCTGGTCCAGTCGGTTTTGGCGGTGTGCACCATCAACAGGGCGTCCTGAGAGTTGATCTTGTTGCCAAAACCGTTGTCGGTGAGCACGAGAAACCGGTCAGCGCCAAGCGATACGATGCCTGAAAACCCCTGCACTGACTGACCAGTAATTGGCAGGCTGCCACCCGAATTGCGCGGATATTTGGCGTCACCAACAAAAGTCACGCCTGCAAAAGAATTGAGCTTGTCATTGCGCTGGCGGTTGCCGGCCGTGAATTTGCCAGCAGTGGCAAACAGCGGGCCAGCCTCGGCAGGCGCTGCCGCAGTCGTCGTGGCGGGTACAAATGCATGGCCAGCTAGAACGGCGGTCACTTCAACCTGGGCAATGGCAAGTTGGCTGGAAAAAGCCAGCACCAAGGCTGTGAAATTAAAAATCTGGCGTTTTGCGCGTCGAATGTTGGTCATAAATGTGTTTTTTGAGATTGACAGCTGGTTCCAGGACCAGTTGCCACAGAATAAAAACACAAGATGACGCGGCAGTGACTGACTGCGGAGGCAGCCTGCAAAACCTACTGAGCCGCGCTCTGTTCAGCCTGATCCGTCAGAAATCCACCACTCTGATGCATCCATAAACGCGCATAAATTCCATCGCTGGCCAGAAGTTCGTTGTGCGTGCCTTGTTCAACAATCCGGCCCTGGTCCAGCACGATCAACCTGTCCATTGCCGCGATGGTTGACAGGCGGTGCGCAATGGCAATCACGGTTTTGCCCTGCATCAGGGTGTTCAGGCTGCTCTGGATGGCGGCTTCGACCTCTGAATCGAGTGCACTCGTGGCCTCGTCCAGCAGCAGAATGGGTGCGTCCTTGAGCATCACACGCGCAATCGCAATGCGCTGGCGCTGCCCGCCGGACAGTTTGACACCGCGCTCACCCACATGCGCGTCATAGGCCTGGCGGCCTTTGAGGTCGCTCAGCGTCTGGATGAAGTCATGTGCTTCGGCGCGCTCGGCGGCTTTCAGCATGTCGCTGTCTGGCGCATCAGGGCGGCTGTAATTGATGTTGTCACGCACCGAGCGGTGCAGCAGTGAGGTGTCCTGCGTGACCATGCCAATATGGCTGCGCAGGCTGTCCTGCGTGACATTCGCAATGTCCTGTCCATCAATACGGATCTGACCACCGCTCAGGTCATGAAAACGCAGCAACAAGTTGACCAGCGTTGATTTGCCAGCACCCGAACGGCCAACCAGACCGATTTTTTCACCCGGCCGCACTTTCAGCGTCAAGCCTTCGATGACAGGTTTGCCCGCACCGTAACTGAAGCTGATGTTGTCGAAAAAAACCTCTCCTTTGGGTACCACCAGCGTTGTGGCAGCCGGTGCATCCACAATCGCGCGCGGCCTTGAAAGTGTGTTGATACCGTCCTGCACGGTGCCTACACTTTCAAACAGGCTGGTGGTTTGCCACATGATCCAGTGTGACATGCCCTGCAGCCGTAACGCCATGGCGGTAGCTGCGGCCACCGCACCGGCACCCACCTGACCCTGGTCCCACAGCCATAAAGAGGTGCCTGCCATGCCCAGAATCAGGCCCATGCTCAGCGCGTGGTTGACAGTTTCAAATGCGCTGACCAGGCGCATCTGCGCATAGCCGGTTTTCATGAACTCATGCATGGCCGAGCGGGCAAAGGCCGCCTCGCGGTGCGTGTGAGAAAACAGCTTGACGGTGGTGATGTTGGTATAGGCATCGGTGATACGCCCCGTCATCAGCGAACGGGCATCGGCCTGCTCCTTGCCGATATCACCCAGGCGCGGTACAAAATAAAACAGCGTCCCGATATAAAGCACCAGCCAGACGATAAAAGGCACGATCAGCTTGATGTCAAAAGCACCGGCCAGCACCGTCATGGTGGCGACATAAACCGCCATCGCCACCAGCACGTCGGCCAGCACAAACATGGTGTCGCGCACAGCCAGCGCCGTCTGCATGACCTTGGTGGTCAGGCGACCGGCAAATTCGTCCTGGTAAAAGGCCATGCTCTGGCCCAGCATCAGCCGGTGAAAGTTCCAGCGCAAGCGCATCGGGAAGTTGATGGCCAGCGTCTGGTGTTTGACAATGGTTTGCAGCGCCACCACCACAATGCTGGCGACCACAATCGCGGCCAGAATCGTCAGCGTGTGACCCTGCTGCTGCCAGAGCTGACCCGGTTTTGCCAGTGACAGCCAGTCAACAATGCGGCCCAGCATGGCAAAAAGCAGGCCCTCAAACACCGCCATGACGGCCGAAAGCAAGGCAAGCGCCAGGATGTACCCGCGCGCACCCTGGCTGCAGGCCCACAAAAAGGCCATGAAGCCCTTGGGAACGGGTACTGGCTCTGCCTCTGGGTAGGCGTGAAGCAGCTTTTCAAATGATCTGAAGATGGGCATGGGTCTGCGGCTCAGACCATGATTTCAAGCAGCCGGTCCAGCCCGCCCGAATTGATCGCCACCATGGCCTGTTCACGCACCTTGGGTTTGGCGTGGTAAGCCACTGACAGGCCGACTACACCCATCATGGGCAAATCGTTGGCACCGTCACCCATGGCAATGGCCTGGCTGGGTTTGATGCCCAGCATGGCACATGTTTCCAGCACCGTCTTGCGCTTTTCTTCCCCATCACAGATGTCACCCCAAGGCTGGTCGACCAGTTCGCCCGTCAAAAAGCCATCCTTCACATCAAGAACATTCGAGCGTGTGTAGTCAATGCCCAGCTCGTCCCGGACCCGGTCCGTAAAAAAGGTAAAACCTCCGCTGACCAGCAAGACCTTCATGCCAGCTTCCTTGCAGGCATGCACCAGCTCGGCCGCGCCAGGGTTGAGCTTGAGCCTTTCGCGGTAAACCTCTTCCATGCTGGCCACACTGACCCCCTTTAGCAAGGCCACCCGCTGGCGCAGGCTGTCCTTGTAATCGGTGATTTCACCGCGCATGGCCGCTTCGGTAATGGCCGCCACCTCGGTCTTGCGGCCAGCCGCATCGGCAATTTCGTCCACACACTCGATGTTGATGAGTGTGGAGTCCATGTCAAAGGCGATCAGCTTGAAGTCTGTGAGTTTGAGATGGGGTGTGGCGACGTTGATGACGAG